>NZ_BAZW01000007.1 GCF_000974365.1 Geofilum rubicundum JCM 15548 | reverse complement strand
TGGGTTTGGCGTTAACGGTGGCAATATGCGGAGGCCGGGATTTCGAAGCTCCAACCTGTCAAACCGTTGCGAATTTGAGTAAATGTACAAAAGTTCAATTTACCCACATCCCCCGGCTTACGTATATTGCGTGTTATGGGCTGGCTTTATGTTCCTAATTGATTATCTTGTTTTTTCATGTATGAGATATAAATCCAAAAATTCAGTAAAATTGAGATTATCCCTCCAATTATTCCTGATAAATAATGAACTACGACTTTTTCAAAACACATTGCACTTATACAATAAATCATTGCTCCGAACATAAAAGCACTTACAAGTTGTATTACATAGAAGCAAACCAATTGCGTACTCCATTTATCGAATGCTGGAGGGAAATTTGTATTTGTATAAAACCTGGTGGCGTTTTCAAATCCAAATGGCTTATGTTTAAGGGCTAATTTTCTATGTTCATTTATATATCTGGCAGTTTTTGCATAATAAACCCTATTGCGTGAAATTAGAAAAGAGGCTAATAGAGAAAAAATATAACTAACACCAAATATGCTTGGAATTAACCATTGATAATTTATTGCGACTAAAGTGTTAACATTATCTGAATCTTTGGCAAAACCATAAATTGCCCACACTGCCGTTATCCCAAGTAATAATTCAATAAAACTAAATTTAGTTATGTCCCAGTTTAAAGAATCATAATGTCTTAATTGTTGGTAGCTTTGGTCAAAGTCATGGCTTAATAACTCATTTCCGTATTTTGACTCATGATTTTGATTTGTTCTAAGTTCCCAAGGCTTGAAATCATCAATACATTTCACAATTTCCTCCCAATCACCATTAAACTGAATTGCTCTATCATCTACATAAACATCTGCATATGGTTTTCCTCCAATCGCGTTCTCAGGCTGATGTGGATTTTCATTTATGTAATCAAATTCAAGTTTATTGTCATTTAAGAACTTTGTAATAAGTTCCGTATTCGTTCTTGTTGTAAAAATAATTATCAACCAGTCATTTTCCTTCAACTTTTGCAGTGCCTCCTTGGCACCCTCTATTGCATCACCAAAGTAAGTTTCACCTTTCCATTCCTCGTAGTGAGCAAGCGTGCCATCAAGGTCAATACATATTATTTTTTGTGCCATATTATTCCCAATTCGTATGTGTTTTAATGTATAATCCAGATGCTGATATTTTAATAAAAATAGAATTATCATTCCGTGTTGTTAGCACATATCTTGTACCAACACTTACTCCATCTAACGTCCTAAAAAACTCAATGCCACCGCCACCGTCTTTAACAGCCTTTGTATATTTATCTGTGCAACTTGTATTTTCGTTATCCTTATCTAATGACTTGTCCGAGATTATACAGATACTTGGTGATATATGGTCAAAAAGAGCACCGCAAAATCCATTTTCTCTCCCATGATGTGATGCTTTTAAGACAGTTGTCCCTTTAATAGCATTAAGAAAGTCCTTATTCTTAAGCATTTCCTCCCAACCAGTAGCCATTAAATCACCAGCCATAAGAACCTTATCATTCTTGTATGAGAGGATAGTAATTATACTCGAAGTATTTGGGTCTGTTTTGTCAAAGGAAGGGTAATACAACCAATGTCCAAAACCATTGGTTATTTGGACAGCACCGTCATCAGGTTTTATTGTCCTATATAATTCTTTTAATTTCTTTATTTTACTCTCATCAGACTTCTTCCATCCAATTTTGCTATTCTCAAATGAATTTGGGTTTGGACATCGAAAAGATTTTATTTCTTTTTTAGAAATTTCTTCAATGTCAAGAAAGTGGTCAGTATGAGGATGTGATATCTGCAATTCATTGATAGTTGAGACTTTCTTTAGAAATTCAGATGGAACAACTGCATCCTTTTCAGAACCACAATCAATTATCATATTTTCAGAATTAGGAGTTTCACAGTAGCAGAAATCTCCGTGTCCAACATTAAGAAATGCAATTTTTAGTTCACTCATATTTTAAATTTTGTAGTGGTCTATCGTCTCTTTAGCTTGCCCATAACGCCTCCATAAACGCATTGTGTTTATGACTATTATATTGTGGGGAGGCTTGGGGGTGTAAGTGATTGATTTAACGTGTGTATTGCTTTTTTGGATACATTTGGTTGGTGGTGGGGACTGGGTTTCATGGTGGCTGTATTTATGGTTAAATATGATTGGATTTGGGTTGGGATTAACTGCAATTGTTTGGTTTTTGTAATGTGTTGTTCAAATATATTATTAGTTGAGCGATTTAGTGCTATTTTTTTTATTTTGTTGACTTTGGACATAACTTCGTTGGCCTGAGTCCCATGACGCAGGGGGTGTTTTGGTAAGGAGACTATGTTTCAGACGAACAAACAATTATTTACTAAGTGCCTTTTTTTTGTAGCAGTTCTCGCCTAGGCTTCGTGCAATCAGCAATAGTTTTGCGGGTAGTTTTGAGCTAGGGCGGACCGTGATTTCTGTTCGCTTTGATGCTTATTTGGACTCCCGAACGACCGGGCGGATTTTTCAGGTTGAGCAGGGCACCACCTGAAAAGTGGTTGTGTCGGTCAGTGGTTTTGATGCTTTCATATCCTGGTATTGGCAGTTCTTGCCTGTAAACGATGTCTTTATTGACTTCAGGTGAATGGGTGGCAAAGCTTTGATGAAGCATTTGCATGGGTACTTTGCCTTGTATGCCTGCTGCTTTAGCCATCTTTTTTAGGATGGCTGATATACTGGTGGTGCTGCATTTCATGCCGGGCCTTTGGCCTTCAAAAAGATATATTTTTGGCTTATGAACGATCAGGTAGGTCCTTAGCAAATCATGCAGATGTTGTGAAAACAAGGAATAGCGGCTGCGCTTGCCCTCCGACGCTTTTAAATATAGCTGGTTGCGTTTAAAATCAATGTCGACCAGTCTCAGGTTTTGAATTTCCTGTTGGCGTAGATTGCTTATGCAGCCCAACTCTAACAGCAATTTGTGTTTGAGGTTGTCGGTGGTGCCCAGCATGGCGGCTATCTCCGACTCAGAGAAATAATCGGACACATGCCTGTCATTGCGGGGACGCACCAACGTTTGGGGTGAAACGGGAAGCTTGTGCACCTTGTGAAAAAAGAATTTGAAGCTGCTGATCATGGTATTCTGATGGGCAGAGGATTTCTTGCGGTGCAAGGCGATATAGGCCCGGATGTCGCCATCAGTGACAAAGACCGGATGTTTATAATTGAAATGCTTCAAAAACTTCATGAAGGCGCTGAGGTACATGGCGCGGGTTCTGAGGGGAAAATCTGTCCCCTTGAGAATCTGTTGATACTGTATCCGGTAGATATCCTCCATCCTGTAACGGCCCAATATCCGAAAAAGTTTACTTTTTAGGGTGCTTGTGTTGTATGCGTGACCATTGTTCTCAAATAAATAAGTGGTTTGGCGATATTGCTTATTACATTCCGTTACCAACCTCCGGAAATATTGTATGGCTCGTTCATCGTTGCCAGGCATGCGAAAATGGTGTTCAAACATATCCTTGGCTTCCTTTCGTAGTCTGCAAATATCACTCAGTTTGAAATTGGCATGGTAAACCAGGAAAAGAAGCAACTTGTCGCCGGGCGAGTCTATGCCATGGACTCGTTTTTCCAGGTCGTAAAATGGCAGGTAGAGCGTGAACAACGAGGCCTCTTTGTTCTTCGCCAGGGCGAAGAACATTTTTTCGCGCCCCAGTGTGCGCTCATAGTAAAACTTTATGGCGGAAACGGTTTGTTTAAGCCTTGTGGGGTGCATTATCATGCCTTGCGCTTTGACATAGCGCAAAAGCTCACGGTAACGGAGGGTGTTAATATCTGAATCGAAGTGGTGGGATAAAAATCCTTTAAAGGCTTTCAGGTATATGTTTTGTGTGGCCCGACTCAGGCCTTTCATCCCCATGGATTTTGTGAAGGCTTTAAGGAGGGCTTGATGGTATTCTGTATGGTATAAGTCACTGCCCTTAATAGCCAAATCAATCTCGAGAGTTCTGCGCATTTTCTCGGGATGAATAACAGGGTATGTACTCAAAAGGGCCATGTAAAACAGGGTTGCGGTTTACAAAAATTGTCAAGGAATTTACGTGAACCAAAGTAGATAAAAAAAACAATTAACCCAAAATGTTTAAAAGCAGAAATTATGGCGTTGTGAATTTCGGCGGAGATACTCAAACAGAGGATAATGACCACAAAAAGCAGAATTGAAAGTCTGGAACGCTGAAAACAACAAAAAGCAATGAATACCAACCAGGCTGAAGGTAAAATCACACCTCAAACTTTGCCGATACAACTTTACCGATTGAGCGCCTAACGAAATAACGAAGTTTTGAAACAGTAAACACAGAAGAAATGGACCATTTAAAGCAGAAACCAAATTCTGAAGGGCTGAGAACAGTATCAATTGAACACATAAAAAAGATGTAATGGTCTGAAGCGCTGAACACGACAAGGCCTTAATCCTCGGAAAAGCACAATATGATGTTAAGAGACTGAATTACCGAAACCCAGGGAGAAAACAAAGGTACTTTGAGCGGGCGAAAACGGGTTTACCTATAAACCAAGCGTTAATAACCGTAGGAAAAAGGCCAAACCTGATGGCCGGGAGAAGGCATTCATTTCTGTTGTAGAGAAAAACCGGGCGACTTAGAAAAAAGGGACTGCCCAATGAAGGCAATCCCTTTATTATTTACTTTATAAAAAATCTATGCTTCACGCATCTGCAGAAGGAGGCTCAAAATATCTACGCCTGCTTGAGCTACGGAGGTACCGGGACCAAAAATCCCAACTACACCGCAATCGTACAGATACTGGTAATCCTGGTGAGGGATAACACCTCCGGCGATGACCATGATGTCTTCACGGCCCAGATTTTTCAGTTCTTCGATGACCTGTGGAACAAGGGTCTTGTGACCAGCAGCCAATGAAGAAACGCCTAAAACATGTACATCGTTTTCAACGGCTTGCTTGGCAGCTTCGGCGGGTGTCTGGAACAAAGGTCCCATGTCCACATCAAAACCGATGTCGGCATAACCGGTAGCCACTACTTTGGCGCCGCGGTCGTGACCATCCTGTCCCATTTTGGCGATCATAATACGGGGCTGACGGCCTTCTACCTCAGCGAACTGACGGGCCAGCGACTGTGCCTTTTCAAACACGCTGTCGTCACCAGCCTCTGAAGAATAAACTCCACTTATGGATCGTATCACAGCTTTATATCTTCCTACAACCGTTTCACATGCATAAGAAATCTCACCCAAAGAAGCCCGCTTTTGAGCAGCATCAACCGCCAACTCCAAAAGGTTGCCCTGGCCGGTCTCCACACATTTGGTGATGGCCTTCAAGGCAGCTTGTACTTCTGCTTCGTTGCGCTCGGCTCTGAGTTTTTTCAGGCGCTCGATTTGTGACTTGCGCACAGCGGTATTGTCGATGTCCAAAATATCAATGGGATCTTCCTTTTCTAAACGGAAACGGTTGGTACCCACAATCACCTGCTTGCCACTGTCAATTTTGGCCTGTGTACGGGCGGCTGCTTCTTCAATGCGCATTTTAGGCAATCCGGTTTCGATGGCTTTGGCCATACCGCCCATTTCTTCCACTTCCTCGATCAAAGCCCAGGCCTTTTCGGCCAGCTCATTGGTCAGCGACTCCACATAATAGGATCCGGCCCAGGGGTCAACACCGCGACAAATCTGGGTTTCTTCCTGAATGTAAATCTGTGTATTACGGGCAATACGTGCCGAGAAATCGGTGGGCAAAGCAATGGCCTCATCCAAAGCGTTGGTGTGCAAGGATTGGGTATGTCCCAAAGTCGCAGCCATGGCCTCAATACAAGTACGACCCACATTGTTGAAAGGATCCTGCTCGGTGAGCGACCACCCTGAAGTCTGCGAGTGCGTACGCAGTGCCAGCGACTTGGCATTCTTGGGATTGAATTTATTCACAATCTTGGCCCATAACATACGACCAGCACGCATTTTGGCAATCTCCATGAAGTGGTTCATGCCCACGGCCCAGAAAAAGGACAAGCGCGGTGCAAAAGAATCCACACTCATGCCGGCATTCACACCTGCACGCAGGTACTCCAGACCATCGGCCAGCGTATAAGCCAGTTCAATATCAGCAGTGGCCCCCGCCTCTTGCATGTGATAGCCCGAGATGGAGATGCTGTTAAACTTAGGCATGTTCTTAGAGGTGTACTCAAAAATGTCGGCAATCACCTTCATCGAAAATTCCGGCGGATAGATGTAGGTGTTACGCACCATAAACTCCTTCAGAATATCGTTCTGAATGGTACCAGCCATATCTTCCAGCTTACACCCCTGCTCCAGTCCGGCCACAATGTAAAAAGCCAAAACAGGCAATACAGCACCGTTCATGGTCATGGAGACAGACATCTTATCCAGGGGAATACCATCGAACAAGACTTTCATATCCAGGATGGAGTCGATGGCCACACCGGCCTTACCCACATCACCCACAACACGCTCGTGATCAGAATCGTAACCGCGGTGCGTGGCCAGGTCAAAGGCAACTGAAAGACCTTTTTGACCGGCTGCCAGGTTACGACGGTAAAAAGCGTTAGACTCTTCAGCGGTGGAAAATCCGGCATACTGACGGATGGTCCATGGACGCATGGCGTACATACCCGAATAAGGTCCACGCAGATAAGGAGGCAAACCTGCAGCATAGTTCAAATGCTCCATGCCGGCCAAATCCTCTTTGGTGTAAACAGGCTTAACGGGGATACGCTCCGGCGTAACCCAATCTTTTTTAATCCCGTTTTTCTTGGCCCAGTCAGCAGCATTAGCGCCACAAGGCTCTTTTTGAAAGGATATTTTTGAAAAATCCGGTTTCATATTTTTATCTTTTTTTCGCTGAGGGTTTGAACCCGTTAGCGATTAACTAAACTCCTAAAACATTATTAAACCCTTGCAGTGTCTCCAACACATTGCTGCGGACATGCACAAAATGCTCGATGCCTTTGGACTTTAATTCGTCCATACAAGCAGGGGCACCGGCCACCACAAACTGCGCCTTACCATTGAGTTTTTCAAAGGCTGCAGGTGCCGCATTGGTGTATTCCTCGTCGGAAGAACACAGCACAACAATGTCCGCTTTGGCTTTCAAGGCGGCCTCAACACCTTCTTCAACCGTGGCAAAGCCAAGATTGTCGATGATTTCGTAACCGGCACAGCCAAAGAAATTGGCAGAGAACTGAGAACGGGCCAAACGCATGGCCAAATGGCCATAGGTCAACATAAATACTTTGGGACGTTTAGCTGATTTTTCTGTCGCTAAGCGCAAGGCCTCAAAGGCCTCTGCGCCTCTGAAAAGCTGAATGGGCTCCACGTCACCAGCCTCGGCTTTGGGACGGGCAACCACCCCTGCTTCAATGGCATCGGCCATGGTTTCTGCGGCATTGGGATACTGGTTGGTACCCAGGAATATTTCTTTGCGACTGGCAAAAGCCTTTGATTTCTCGGTGGCTGAAGCTTTAATCTGTGCTTGAATGGTTCCCGCTTTCAAAGCACTCAGGTAACCACCCTTTTCCTCGATCTCCACAAAGAGTTTCCAGGCTTCGCGGGCGATGCTATCTGTCAGATTTTCGATGTAATAACTACCTGCACCCGGATCAACGATCATGCTCAGGTAAGATTCTTCCTTCAGCAGCAACTGTTGGTTGCGGGCGATGCGCTCGCTGAACTCGTTGGGCGTGCGGAAAACCTTGTCGAAAGGCTGTACCGTCAAGGAGTGACAAGAGCCCAGGGCAGCAGACATGGCTTCGGTTTGCGTGCGAAGCATGTTCACATAGGGATCGTATATGGTTTTATTGAACTCAGAAGTCTCACAATGCACCACCATTTTGGTCGCTTCGTTGCCTGCAGGCTTGTAAGCATTGACGATGGTCGCCCACAGCATACGTCCGGCGCGCAATTTGGCAATCTCCATAAAGAAGTTGGAGCCCACGCTGAAAGTAAAGCGCAATGATTTAGCGGCCTCGTTGATGCTCAAACCACGATCGGTCAGCTGCGAGAGGTACTCGTTACCGGCTGATAAAGCAAAGGCCAGTTCCTGAACAATAGAAGATCCCGCGTTGCCAAAATATCGGCCATTCACATTCACTACCTGAAAAGCCGGCACTTTTTTGCCTTCTTTCACGACTTCAGCGACAAAGTCCATGGTTTTTTCAACGCTTTCGCACAAGCGGCCATCAATGGTTAGATTTCCAATGGGATCCAGGTTAATGGAACCCTTCACCGTTTCCAGGTTGCGGTTCTGCGACTTCAAGGTTTCCACGACCAGTTTCAACAACTTGTCGTTGCCATGCTGCGTAGAGAAGTTAAGCTCCACATCATCCGAGATGATGTTTTTCAAAAGCACCTGGATGTTCTCTGCACTAATGAGTGCTTCATCTTCGAACTGAAAACCCAATGAGTTAATCCCTTTGGTCAGCAATACCAGCGCCTTTTCATTGGCCGTTGCGGCATCTTTAACCACCACATCCTGGCGTACCAGCCATTTGTTGGAGGTTTTGGTGCCACGGACGTAAGGAAACTCGCCCGGTAGCGAATCCAGGTATTGGACCTGTTTCAGATCCTCTTCACGGTAAAAAGGACGCACACTGAACCCTTCGTTGGTTCTCCAAACGAGCTTCTTTTCGAAGTCCGCCCCCTTAAGATCCGCTGTTATCTTGTCCATCCACTCCTGTGTACTCACAGGGGCAAAATCGCTGAACAGCGGTTGATTTGATTTATCTGCCATAATGTAACTGTTTTACTAATACCATTTACAGCCGGCAAAAGTACGGCTTTTGTTCCATACTAGGAGCATCTGATTTAGTGTTTAATAGCAGTATAAGCCCTGTCCGGCCGGCCTTCCATTTGATTCAATACCGACTTAATTTACAATAACTTAAGCTGAATTACAAACGGAAGCTTCAAAAATTTCCAAATGTGAAATTTTATTAAATCCTCTTTAGGAGGATAATAAAGTGGAGTAAGGACCGTGAGCTCCCTTATTTAAGGACGTAATTCACGCTTAAGGGACAATGATCCGACAAGCCAAAGGTATCGAAGCCACCAGCTTCAAAAGACTGATACGTCACATCAGATTCATCAACAAATGTGCGGTTGGTAAACAGGTAGTCCAGCTTGCGGTTCCAGCGGCCAATGCCATCCACCGTATGTGTAAAATAGGGGGCATTGTTGCGCTGATAATCGGACAGGGGAACCGCGGAGGAAAACGCCCCGTAGAACGGACTGAGCCAATCGGTCTCGGCTGAGTAGTCATCGGCCTCAAACTCGCCGGGGGGACAAACGGAATCGGGGAAACCTTTGGTTTGAGTGGTGCCCGGGGGCAGGGCATTCAAATCACCGGCAAAAATAAAAGGCTCTCCCCTGCTGGCCAAATCTTGCAGACGCTCAAAAATTAAATCCAGCTGCTTCTTTTTGGTGCCATCCTGGGCATAGGCGGCCGTGTGGGTATTTAACAAGGTAATTTTTTGGCCATGGATATCCACCACACAAGTCTGAAGGCAGCGCTTCAGGTAAAAATATTGAACCAGACAACTTTGCTCACCAATGAGGGGCAAAGCCATTCTCCGGCCTTCCGATATCGGCCAGCGACTGAATATCGCCAGACCCGAATTCATCCGCCCCAGTCCATCCGAAGGAATATAAGAAGCCTTCCACTGGGGGGTATAAAAGGCATATTGAAATTCGGTATGGTCCAGCACCCATTGCACCTGATCAACAAAGGCCGATCGCTTGCTTTGTACATCCACCTCCTGCACCATCAAAATATCCGGTTGGGTTTCATTGATGAAAGCAGTTATGCCTTCGAGGTGCCCCTGCACCTCATCAGATGTCATCACCACCCGGTCGCCAAAGCAATCGAAGAAAAATTCGATGCGGCCACCGCCGAACTTTAAATTCCAGGTCATCACTTCAAGCGTATCCCTGCCGGGCGCAGGCGATGCACCCTCTGAAATGTAGTAAGTGACATCCTCCTGGGTCAACTGCGTGCCAAACGGATCACAGGCCAGGAATAAGCCGAACACCAGAATGGATGACAAAAGCAGACAAAACCTTTTAAAGAAGCGCATGTTGTATTTTTTTATCATTGCTGCCCATTGCCCCCCCAAATTATATGGAACGAAGTTCGAAGTAAGTCAATAAAACAAGTTAAGTTGGTCCTATTTGTGGATCACTGGTCGGATTCTCTGTCCTTAGACTTTGGTCCATATCCGGGTATTCAAATTCAGTTCGCGAATAATCACCTCGTTCACTTTAAAGAGATGATACATATCCTCCATTTCGTGCAGCTTGATCACCGGTCCGAACAACTTCGGTTCAAAAAGGGCCTTATTCATGCCCAGGGCACAATAAACTCTGGACCCGACAAAGGAGAAATGTACCTGACAGTCGTAGAGCTGCTTGATTCGAAGCATGGCCTCCATTATAGTGGGCGTAAGGATGTATCGCGCCTCTATCTGATCGGTGGCATGCACCACAAAGGCCTTTTCGAATTCCACATTTTCCAATACGACGAGGGGGGCGGGACCAGAAATTTTTTGAAAGCGACGGCCAAATTTGCCCAGCAGGCGCTCTGCGGTATCGGGCGACACATAGGTGCGCCCAATGAAGTCCTTGTTGAAATCGGCATGAAAAAAGAGGCCCTTAAAAATGGTTACCCACCGCTCCTGCCGGCGCCCCTTGCTATCCGTGGTTACTTCTTTGTATTGCGTATGCAGCTCGGAACACTCAAAATCGGTCTTGTCCAAAACCCCCTGGACCAAATCATCCCCCTTGTAGCGATCCACCGACTTTCTAAACAAATCACTCTGGGCATAAACGGAACTGTCAATCATCCTGTGGGTGATAAGCCCAATCGGGATTCACCACCTTAACAACCTCCCGTACCACCTGTTCTTTGAATCCGGTATGATAAAGCTTCCAGGCCTTTTGCCCTTTCACTATAACAACGATGAGGCCAATAACCGACAACACCAGTCCGGCAATGGCCATGGAAGCACCGTTACTTATTAAAACAATAAAAATAATGAGCAGCACAACAGCTGCCACCCCGTAATAAACAGCTTTTTGGGCTTTTTCCCGAATGCGGGTCAATTCTCCAATCCGGGGTTTTATGGCCTTTTGATAGATCTCGGAGAGCTGGCCGCCTTCTATAACGCTATCCATTAAACAAATCTTTTACATTCACATTGGCTCTTTCTGCTTCCGGTATTTCGAAGACGGGTTTACGCTGAAGCCCCATCATACCGGCCATTAAATTTGCCGGAAAAGTTTCTACGCCGTTGTTGTAATCGGTGACTGCCGCATTATAGGCCCGGCGGGAAGCAGAGATTTGCGATTCCACTTCATTGAGTGTCCGCTGAAGATTCAGGAAGTTTTCACTGGCTTTCAAATCCGGATAATTCTCCACGGCGACCATGATTCCCCTGATGGCACCGGAAATTTGGTTATCGACCGCCACCTTTTCATCATTGGACAAATCCCCCGACACGGCCTGGGCCCGCAATTTGGTCACCTTCTCAAGCAGCTCTCTTTCGTGACTGGCATATTGCTGAACGGTGGCCACAATATTGGGAATCAAATCATAGCGTTTCTTCAGCTGAACATCCATGCCGCCAAAGGCGTTTTCCACTTCATTCTTTTTTCTAATCAGCCCGTTATAGAGCAGCAGCGCCAAAAGTGCCAAGACGGCAGCAATTATCAGTAAAGTCATGGTTATAAGTATTAAATAAAAAAAATAGATCTTTAGGTTAATAGATTATTAAAAAGGCAGAAGATCATGCCGATGTAAAGCCATACAATAATAAAAAGAAATGTTGAAGAAAGCATTTTTTTTGACAGCAGATCATAGCTCTCTGCATAGAAAGCGAATTATAATGGGAGAATCTGCCTTTTAGGAATCAATTGGTCTTGGCCAAAAGGCCGGTTTCAGAAATAAAGAAACGCTCCTCTTGCTGCCAGAAATATTGAAAAACAAAGGTCATTTTCGGGCCCTCTGAAAGGCATTTTTATTTCCGGACCGTCAATAATACCCAAAACATTTTCACCATAAATAATAGCTCGTTATCTTCGCAACATAAATATTGTCCACAAACACATTCCAAGCACTGGGAGTTATGAGTAAAAGTCAGCCACCGGAAATGACCTTTCTTGACCACCTCGAAGAGTTGAGGTGGCATATCATTCGCTCATTTTTGGCCATATTAGTTTTTGCCGTTCTGGCCTTTGTGTTTAAAAACTTCGTGTTTGATGTGGTTCTTTTGGGGCCCAGCCGACCCGATTTTTTCACCAATCAGTACCTTTGTCAACTATCAGAGATACTGCAATTACCAGCCTTGTGCATCAACCAGACCCAGTTGAAATTTCAGAACATCAACATGTCGGGACAGTTCACCATGCACATTTGGATTGCCTTTGTGGCAGGCGCAGTGGCTGCTTTCCCCTACATTTTTTATGAGTTTTGGCGTTTTGTGCGGCCGGCTTTGTACGAAAAGGAGATTGAGCACAGCAGAGGGGCCATATTTGCCGCCAGCGTGTTGTTCTCATTGGGTATTTTATTTGCCTACTATATCATAGCCCCCCTTTCTGTCTTTTTCTTAGGCAGCTACCAGGTGAGCGAAAGCGTAGAAAACATCATCAACTTTGGCTCTTATGTATCCACGGTGTCATCCATCGTTCTGGCCAGCGGGGTCATGTTTGAGCTGCCCGTATTCATTTATTTTTTAAGTAAGGTGGGTCTGGTAACGCCCGCCTTCCTGAAGAAATACAGAAGCATGCCATTGTACTCATACTTGCTGTGGCGGCCATCATCACACCGCCCGATGTGATCAGCCAGATCATGGTGTGTTTTCCGCTCATTTTGCTTTACGAAACTGGTATCATTATTGCTAAAAGAGTAGAGCGTAAGAAGGAAAAAGAATTTGCGCAATAAAATTCAAACAGCATGGATAACAACTCAGGATTGAGGCTTCATACCAAAAACTTGGTCAAACGCTACAAAAACAGAACAGTCGTTAAAGGCGTTTCGGTGGAAGTAAAGCAGGGAGAAATTGTTGGTTTACTTGGCCCCAACGGGGCCGGTAAAACCACCACCTTTTATATGATGGTCGGACTGATTTCACCCAATCAGGGGGAAATTTATCTGGACGATGAAAAAATAACCAATGAACCGGTCTACCGACGTGCCCAAAAAGGAATAGGCTATCTCGCCCAGGAAGCCAGCGTATTCCGAAATTTAAGCGTGGAGGACAACATCAAGGCGATTCTGGAGATGACCAAATATCCCAAAGATTATCAAAGGCACCGGACCGAAGAATTGCTGGAAGAGTTTAGTCTGACCCACATTCGAAAGAGCAAGGGCATACAGCTGTCGGGCGGAGAGCGCCGCCGCACAGAGATTGCCAGAGCCCTGGCCATTAGCCCGAAGTTCATCCTTCTGGATGAACCCTTTGCAGGGGTAGATCCAATTGCGGTACGCGACATTCAGGAAATTGTGGCCAAACTGAAATACAAAAACATCGGTATTCTGATTACCGACCACAACGTTCACGAAACACTGTCCATCACCGACAGGGCCTACCTGCTTTTTGAAGGAAACATCATGAAGGCCGGCAGCGCCGAAGAATTGGCCGAAGACCCCGATGTAAGAAGGGTGTATTTAGGAGATGACTTCATTCTGCGTCGCAGAACCTTTGATGTCAATTCCTAAAAAAACGAGCTTGTCCAAAAAGTTTTTTTTAACCTCTGAGATTGGAATATTATAAAAAATCTCGGGTGGAAGGAGTGCAAATAAAAAGAGGTTGTCCGGAATGATTGGACAACCTCTTTTTATTTCAAGCCCTTGGACCCTAGTATTTCTCCTTTTCGGTAAAGGCACCTAATTGGGCATACTTTTCATAAATGGCGGCATAGGCTTGCACATTGGCAGCTATGGGTTGGTACTCCTTCTCAAAACCTTTTCCCATGGCTTTTTGCGCATCTTCCACCTTAGAATGCACACCGGCAGCAACCGACGCAAACATGGCCGCACCAAAGGCGCAGGTCTGCTCCGTACGGGCCACTTTCAATGGCATATTAAGGACATCAGCGAGGGTTTGCATCACAAAGGGCGACTTTTTAGCCACACCACCCAAACCAATAATACCTTTTAGCTCTACCCCTTCACGGGCAAAACGATCCACGATGCTTTGGAGCCAAAAGCAGTGGCTTCCACAATCGCTCTAAATATGCGCGGGGCATCAGTTCCCAACTTTAAGCCGGCAATGGAACCGGTGACTTCCTGACTGGCGTCGGGGGTTCTTCTACCGTTCATCCAGTCCACGGCAATAATGGTCGATTCCTCCACCGGAATTTTCATGGCTTCTTCTGAAAGCTTGGGAATGATCTGATCCATGGTTTCATCGATCAGTTTGGCCCGTGTCTCGGCATCCACCAGCGTGGTATTCGATAAAATGTTTTCCAAAGGCCATGCCACTACCCGCTTAAACCAAGCATACAAATCGCCAAATGCCGATTGCCCGGCCTCCAGACCAACATAACCGGGCATAACCGATCCGTCTACCTGTCCACAAATACCGGCAATCAGTTTGTCGCCAATCTGCTCGTAAGGCGCAATCATAATATCACAAGTAGAAGTACCAATGGCTCTGGCCAGTACATTGGGAGTAACCTCACCACCCACGGCCCCCATGTGACAGTCAAAAGCACCCACTCCAATGGCCACCTGCGTAGATAAACCCAAACGATCGGCCCACTCCTGTGTCAGATTACCCACCTTAACATCACTGGTATAGGTGTCCATAAACAAGCGATCGCGGTAACCGGCCAAAAGGGGATCCAGTTTCGTTAAGAATTCCTCTTCCGGCAAACCATTCCATCCTTCAAACCACATGGCCTTGTGACCTGCGGCACAGCGACTGCGAACCACCTCTGAAGCTTTTGCTTACCGGTAATCAAAGCCGGCATCCAGTCGCAATGCTCGATCCACGAATAAGCCGCTTTACGCACCTGCTCATCCTGCCGCAATACATGCAGAGCTTTGGCCCAAACCCACTCGGAGGAGTAAATTCCACCTTCGTATTGGGTATAATCAATTTTCCATTGGCGTGCCAACTCGTTAATCTCGGCTGCTTCTTTCACGGCTGTGTGGTCCTTCCAAAGCACAAACATGGCGTTGGGGTTCTCGGCAAACGCCGGGAGCATCGACAAAGGAACACCTTCCTCATTGACAAAAACAGGGGTACTGCCGGTGGTGTCGAACGACATGCCCACCACATTTTCAGCTACACCCGCACCTGCCTGTGCCAAAGCATCCTTAATAATAAACTCCATTACTTCAATGTAATCCAGTGGATGCTGGCGGTACTGATCCTTAGCGGGATCACAATATTTTCCCTCCACCCAACGCGGGTAGTGCTTTACCGAAGAAGACACTTCTTCACCTGAAATGGCTTCCACAATCACGGCTCTGGCAGAATCAGAACCATAGTCCAGACCAATCACATATTTTTTATCCGACATAATATTATTCTTTAAAAGTTCAATATTCAATAACGCGCTGTTACTTCTCTTAATGCGGTATCCAAGTCAATGAATGAGGCTCCCCGATCATTTAAGAAGGTAACAACATTCGACCTGGGCCAAACCTGCAGAGAAAACAGGACCTATGGCTTTCAACAAAACCGGGAGCATCCCATTACTCAGGTAAAACAAGCTAAAAACCACCGGGAACAATTATTGGCAGTAACAGGCTATCAACGCCTGGTGGCCGTACCCCCTCTACTGACCGTAGTAAGCGTTCTTACCATGCTTGCGTTCAAAATGCTTTTTGGTAAGCAGTCCGTTCATGCCCATTTCGGGATTCAGCATTTTTCCGATGTAAGCCATTTTGGCGACCTGCTCCAGTACCACACTGTTGTGAACCGCATCATGCGCATCTTTACCCCAGGTAAAGGGGGCGTGATTTTTTACCAAAACACCGGGAATGTGATTGGGATTCAACCCTTCAAAACGTTCAATAATAACCGTCCCCGTTTCCTTTTCATAGTCCCCTTTGACTTCACCCTCCGTCATATCGCGCGTGCACGGTATGGTATCGGCAAAGTAATCGGCGTGTGTGGTGCCAACGATGGGCAAATCAATACCGGCCTGCGCCCAGGCAGTGCCGTAGGTAGAATGGGTATGAACCACCCCGCCAATTTCAGGAAAAGCATTGTACAGAGCGACATGGGTAGGCATATCAGATGAAGGCTTAAGACTTCCCTCCACCACTTTTCCATCCAAATCCACCACCACCATTTGCTCGGGCTTCATTCCATCGTAAGCCACACCACTGGGTTTAATGACTACCAGACCAGCCTCGCGGTCGATGGCGCTCACATTGCCCCAGGTGAAAATAACCAATCCGTGTTTTACCAGATCCAAATTGGCCTGGCACACCTCTGATTTTAATGATTCTAACATGACAAGATTTTATTACGTGCTCATTCCAAAAGCAACAAGGTTTAAAAGGCCGGCCTATCACTCTGCTCTTACATCAAAAACCGGAATTGCGCTATGCTAGGTTCCGAAGCAAATAAGTTTTTAGGCATCGGAATCTCTCTTCGTTCGAACCCCTTGATTTAACATACCTGGAAAGACTTGGTTGCTTGCTAAGTTTCGATGATTGATGCGCATCGGCACCTCCTATTGAAAACAACTGTCAACGGCAGAGAATTATGCAGGCAGAAAAGCCCCTAGAAGAAGAAAAAGATTTGCCGGTATCAACCGGCAAATCTTTTAAAGAACTATCAGAACCTACCAGAAGTAGGCATAAAGTGCAACAATAATCAATACAATACCAAACGCTCCGGCAGCAAATTTGCCATCGGTATCAAACAAATCAGGCTCAAAATCATAGGCCTTATCATCCTGCCGTCCGGATGAAGCATTGGTAAACATGATGATCGATAAGAAGACAAGAAGCGCTGACATCATGAAAATGGAATTGAAGCCAAGGTTGAGAAGGTTGAAATCAAACAAAGGCGTTCCCCAAATTACACCAGCGATGAAAGTCACTGCAGCACCAATACCAAAATACCAGCCAGCTCTTGTAAGCATGCCATGGTGTTTCTCTGAAACCGGCTTGGCCTTAACCTGATGACTATCGGTCAATACCAAAACTACAGCCAAAGTAATCAACACAATACAGACATAACCCATCCGGATGATGAATGGCAAATCAGGCAAAGCAATCTTCATCAGGATACCCGCCGGAATGGTAGCAATGGTGGTCCACAGAGCAGCTCGGTTCGTAGCACGTTTCCATAAAAGGCCCATACCAAATACCACCACAACGCCCGGATAGATAAATCCGGTGTATTCCTGGATGTATTGGAAGGCCTGATCCAAACCGCCCAATAAGGGTTTTGCAGAAATAATGGCAATCACCAAAGCAACAAAGGCTGTGATACGGCCGACTTTAACCATTTGATGTTCTGATGCATTCGGCTTCACCATATCCCGGTAGATGTCCAGCGTAAAAATGGTCGATGTGGAATTCAGCATGGAGGCCAGCGAAGAAACCACAGCAGCTACAAGCGCAGCAAAGGCAAGACCTCTGATACCAGCAGGTGCAAAGTTACGTAGCAACCAGGGGTAAGCCTCATCGGCCACCTGAATGGTTCCATCGAGACCGACCAGGGTATGCTGTAAATCAGGGTGATTAAACAACACATAAGCCGTGATACCTGGAATAATAACGATAATCGGAATTAAAATTTTCAGATAAGCTCCAAAGATCAGACCTTTTTTGGCTTCTTTCAGGTTCTTAGCGGCCAGACCTTTTTGAATGATGTATTGGTTAAAACCCCAGTAACCCAGGTTGGTTAACCACATGGCACCAAAAATAACAGCCAAACCGGGCAGATCTTTAAAGACCGTTCCATCAATATCCAGATTTCGGTCAATTATCATGTTGAAGTGCAAATCGGAAGGCACCTCCCGCACTTTTTGCAAAACAGTCACAAAGCCCTGAATGGCTCCACCTGTATCACCGCCAACAGCATCTAAAGCGAACCAGGCAGTAATTAAACCACCACCCACTAAAAACACCACCTGAATCACATCGGTCCAGGCCACGGCCTTCAAACCACCGTAGATGGAGTAAATACCGGCAAAAACAAGCAAGGCTGGCACCCCATACTCACGTGGAAAGCCCAAAATCTGCTCCATGGCCAGAGCGCCCAACCAAGCTACAGAGGTCAGGTTAACAAACACATACACCAACAACCAGAAAAAAGAGAAGAAAAAGCTCACGCCTTTTCCATAACGTTCCTTGGCCAATTGCGGCATGGTGTAAATCTTCTTTTCAATCATCAAAGGCAGCAAATACTTGGCTACCAATATGAGTGTCAGAGCGGCAATCCACTCGTAAGCAGCAATTCCCAATCCAATCCGAAACCCGGAACCGGACATGCCAATAAAGTGTTCCGCAGAAATATTCGCTGCAATTAATGAGGCACCAATGGCCCACCATGAGAGCGTTCCCCCTGCTAAAAAGTAATCCTTCGAATCTTTCTCCACCCCCTTTTTAGAGCGAGAAATCCACAAACCCAGACTCATAATTAATAGTGCGTATGCAATAAAAATCATGTAATCTAAGGTCGTAAAACCTGCATTCATAGTTTATAGTTTATATGTGAATATAAATACTTCCTAAATTCAACTTTCGGACACCATTCCAAATTAGAATCCCTTTTTAAGATGGAAAAACAGATCATTCCAACGTAATTCCTTCTTAAACTCAGAAATCGTGGTCTTATTGTCTATTAAAACAAATTCTATTCCTGCGATCTCGGCATAATCTTCGAGGTACTCCACCGTCAAATCATAAGAGAAACTGGTATGATGTGTTCCACCAGCGAGGATCCAGGCAGCAGCACCAACTTCAAAATTAGGTTGCGGAACCCATAAAGCACTGGCTACAGGAAGATTAGGCAGCGGTTTTGATTCAATACAGTCCACTACGTTAACAATCATCCGGAAACGGCTGCCCATATCTACGACGGTAGCGGCCACACCTTGACCGGGCTTACTGGTGAATACCAGCCGGGCGGGATCATTTTTACCACCTATTCCGAGCGGGTGGACTTCCATGCGGGGTTTTTGCTCAGCAATTAAGGGACATACCTCCAACATATGGGCCTGAAGAATGGTACTGTTTTCACCATCAAAATTCAAGGTATAGTCCTCAAGGAAAGAGCAACCTTTAGGCAGCCCCTGACCCATGAACCACATGGTGCGATACAAGGCAGCTGTTTTCCAGTCGCCCTCAGCGCCAAAACCATAACCATCAGCCATGAGGCGTTGAGAGGCCAATCCCGGCAACTGGTCAATACCAGCTAAATCGTCAAAGTTGGTCGTGTAGGCCTTGGCGCCCTTTTCGTCCAAAAATCTTCGCATGGCTATTTCAATGCGCGCAGCCTTTTCCACCTGCCCTCTGTTTTTGCCACCCGCTTTGCAATCATCGGCAAATTCATAATCCGCCTCATATACTTTCATTAATTCTGCGACATCAGCATCGGTCACCTTGTCCTGCACAGCTACCAAATCAGCGATGGGATAATAATCCACATGGTAGCCCATCAACATTTCGGCTTCCACTTTATCCCCATCCGTAACAGCCACATTGTTCATCTGATCGCCAAAACGAATAATACGCATATCCTGTGAATCGGCCCAGGCAGCGGCCACACGCATCCACACAGCAATTTTTTCCTGCGCTTTTGGATCTTGCCAGTGTCCCACCACCACCTTGCGGGGTTTACGCAAACGGGCAGTGATGTGTCCGAATTCACGGTCACCATGCGCACTTTGGTTCAAATTCATGAAATCCATGTCCATTTTATCCCATGGAATTTCCTTGTTAAACTGTGTGTGAAAATGAAGCAAGGGCTTACGTAAGTCCTGCAATCCCTGAATCCACATTTTTGCCGGTGAAAAAGTATGCATCCATGTGATAATGCCCACACATTTTTCATCATTGTTGGCCGCCTTCATGGTTGCAGTGACTTCCTTGGCAGAGTTAACCGTACCTTTATAAACTATTTTTACCGGAAGATTGCCCGAGGCATTCATACCGGCCACCATCTCGTTTGAATGAGCATCAACGGCCACTACAGCATCTCCGCCGTATAAAAGTTGCGCCCCTGTTACAAACCATACTTCATAGCTCTCTAACATAATTCAAATATTTTAATTATTTCATCCAACAAACAACAAACACTTGTTCCTAAATATAAATCGACCCATCCCAATTTTTAAAGCACAAAAAACGGCTTTAAAAAGCGCCATAAAAGTACTGATTACTTTTATTTAATCAAAAACTAAAGTTAAAAAACAAATTTTTATTCTAAAACGCAAACAAAAATTCTTTCGCCTTGATGAATCATAGCAGGGAATCCCGCAAAAAATCATCGATCAATAAACCCTACAATGCCTTTTTGTTTTTTTCAAAACTAATTCAAAACACAGAATTAAGGGAGGATAAAAACAGATAAATGGCGGACATTTAAATAGGTTTATGCCATCGGACTAAACAACGATGCCGCCTTGTTAACACCCTTATAATAAATTCATTAAGAAAACGACGCTAAACCGGGGTCAAAATATGATTTTTCAACAAGTAATCCACACTGTTCATAAACAAATTACGATTGGTTTTAGCTTTTCGTTATATTTGGAAGATTTTTTCAGGTATCGGCAGATGTCGCTCAGCGATTTCTCCGGACAGAAACCGCCAGATAATCAGGAGATGGGTGAAAAAAGATAAGGGTTTCAGGAAAAAAATCACAAACAGCTATAATTAACCACAATATGATTCAGAATTATTCAGAAGATTCCATTCAAACACTGGACTGGAAAGAGCACATTCGTCGTCGCCCCGGTATGTATATTGGCAAACTGGGTGACGGTACCTACAGCGATGATGGTATTTACGTGCTGCTGAAAGAAGTGATGGACAACGCCATTGATGAATACATGATGGGGTTCGGTAAGAAAATTGAGGTAACAGTGAATGAAGGGGTGGTACGTGTCCGCGACTACGGTCGGGGCATTCCCTTAGGCAAGGTGACGGATGTGGTTTCAAAAATGAATACCGGCGCCAAATACGATAGTAAAGTCTTTAAAAAATCCGTGGGACTCAACGGGGTTGGCGTAAAAGCGTTAATGCCCTTTCGGTGGACTTTACGGTTCAGGCTTTCAGAGAAGGGGAGACCAAGCGGGTAGAGTTTTCTCGTGGAGAACTCACCATTGATCATCCGGTAGAGCCTACCAAAAGTGCCAACGGCACTTTAATCGAATTCCGCCCGGACGAGGCGGTTTTCGAGAAATTCACGTTCAAAGATGAATACATTGAGGACTTACTAAAAAACTATACCTACCTGAATGCCGGACTGGCCATCCATTTCAACGGACAAATATTCATCTCCAAGAAAGGGCTTTTGGATTTGCTGGATGAAAAAATGACGGAGCCGGGCATGTATGAGCCGATTCACCTTAAAGATGAAGACCTCGAAATTGCCATTACCCACACCGGACAATACGGCGAAGAGTACTACACATTTGTCAATGGTCAGCATACCACCCAGGGCGGCTCACACCTCATTGCGTTTCGGGAAGCCATGGTGAAGACGGTTCGCGAATTCTACAACAAGAACTTTGACGTGGCAGACATTCGCATGGGCATGGTAGCTGCTGTCAGTATAAAAATTGAGGAGCCTGTTTTTGAATCACAAACAAAAACCAAACTGGGGTCCAAGGACATGTCGCCTGATGGCATTTCGGTGCGCAATTATGTGCATGACTTTTTGAAGCAGAATCTCGACAATTACCTGCACAAAAAATCAGCCACGGCAGACATTATCTATAAGAAGATTCTGGAATCCGAGAAGGAACGCAAGGCCATTTCGGGCATTCAGAAACTGGCTCGCGAGCGTGCCAAAAAAGTGAGTCTCCACAATAAAAAACTGCGTGATTGTCGCATTCACTATAACTCCAACGCTGAGCGCAAAACGGAATCTTCCATTTTTATTACGGAGGGAGATTCGGCCAGCGGGTCCATCACCAAGGCACGTGACGTGGGAACGCAGGCCGTTTTTTCGCTCAAAGGAAAACCTTTGAACTCTTACGGACTCACCCGAAAAATTGTTTACGAAAACGAGGAGTTCAACCTGCTTCAGGCCGCGCTAAACATTGAGGAAGGCATGGAGTCATTGCGTTACAACCATGTCATCATAGCCACCGATGCCGATGTCGATGGCATGCACATCCGACTGCTATTGATCACCTTTTTTCTTCAGTTTTTCCCGGAGTTGATAAAAAACGGACACCTTTATATATTACAAACACCATTATTCAGGGTGCGTAATAAAAAGGAAACCCGCTATTGTTATAACGAGGAGGAAAGATTAAAGGCACTGAAAGAACTGGGAGCCAACCCGGAAATCACCCGATTTAAGGGTTTGGGTGAAATATCGCCCGACGAGTTTTCGAATTTTATTCGAAAGGACATTCGTCTGGACCAGGTTCGCATGAAAAAAGAAGATGCGGCCAAGGAGCTGTTGGATTTTTACATGGGGAAAAACACGCCCAACCGACAAAACTTCATCATCGACAATCTGATTGTTGATGAAGAAATGCTATAAAACCAAGTCAAAAAGATAGAAAACAGGGTTACAATTTCGAAACATGGATAACGAAGAAATTTTTGACGAAAACGAGGAACGGCCGACCGAAGATGGCAGTGAGGCATCGGACAATGCCCAGGACATAACCAAAATAACACCCCTTCAGGGCATGTACCGCTCATGGTTTCTGGATTATGCCTCCTATGTTATACTGGAACGGGCAGTGCCCCACATCAACGACGGACTAAAACCGGTTCAAAGGCGCATCCTGCACTCTATGCGACGGTTGGATGACGGACGCTACAACAAGGTGGCCAACATCATTGGACACACCATGCAGTTTCACCCGCATGGGGATGCCTCCATAGGAGATGCCATGGTTCAAATTGGTCAAAAAGAATTGTTGATTGATACGCAGGGAAACTGGGGAAACTTGTATACCGGTGATGGGTCCGCTGCACCGCGTTACATTGAGGCCCGACTCACCAAGTTTGCCCACGAGGTGGTATTCAACCCCAAAACAACCGAATGGAAACCCACCTACGATGGCCGGAACAAAGAGCCGGTTACGCTCCCCGTTAAATTCCCCCTTCTGCTGGCCCAGGGGGTGGAAGGTATTGCGGTAGGTTTGGCCTCAAAAATACTTCCGCACAACATTCAGGAATTAATTGATGCCTCCATTGCCCACCTTAAGCAGGAGACCTTTGAATTGTATCCCGACTTCCCAACAGGAGGCATGCTGGATGTGTCTCGCTACAACGACGGTTTGCGGGGCGGACAGATTAAGGTGCGTGCCAAAATCAGTAAGCTAGATGCCAAGACCTTAATCATTTCGGATATCCCTTTCAGCAGAAATACCGGAACGTTGATAGAGTCCATTCTCAAAGCGGTAGAAAAAGGAAAAATTAAAATCCGCAAGATTGATGACAACACCGCACAAAACGTAGAGATCCAGATACATCTGCATGCGGGAGCCTCTCCCGATAAAACCATCGATGCCTTGTACGCCTTCACCGATTGTGAATTGTCGCTTTCTCCGAATGCCTGCGTTATTCGCGACAACAAACCGGTTTTTATTGGTGTCTCAGAAATTCTTCGGTCCAATACCGATCACACGGTGCATTTGTTGACCCGCGAGTTGGAAATCCGCAAAGGGGAACTGGAAGAATCCTGGCACTTTGCGTCATTGGAAAAAATATTTATCGAAAACAAAATTTATCAGCGCATCGAAGAATGCGAAACCTATGAAGCCATTATCCAGACCATTGATCATGGACTGGATCCCTTCAAGCACATTCTTAGAAGAGAGGTTACGCGGGATGATATTATTCGGCTGACAGAAATCAAGATCAAGCGCATTTCGCGTTTTGACGCCAAAAAAGCGGACGAATACATTGCTTCATTGGAGGAGGAACTCGAACAGGTGGAATACCACCTTCAAAACATCATTCCTTATTCCATCGATTATTTTAAACGATTGAAAAAACAATACAGCAGCAAATATCCCCGCAAAACAGAACTGAGAAGCTTTGAAAGTATTGAGGCCTCCAAAGTGGTGGTAAAAAATGAAAAGCTGTACATCAATCGTGCCGATGGATTTGTAGGAACTGCCTTGCGTAAAGATGAATATGTTTGTGATTGCTCAGACATGGATGACATCATCCTCTTTTACAGCGATGGCCGCTACATTATCAATAAGGTGCAGGACAAAGCTTTTGTCGGCAAAGACATTATCCATTTAGCGGTTTTCAAACGAAACGATAACCGGACCATTTACAATGTGGCTTACCGCGATGGCAAGCATGGCGCCACCTACGTGAAGCGATTTGCCGTCACCGGCATAACGCGCGACAAGGAGTACAACCTGACCAAGGGAACCGAAGGCTCTCAGGTGCTCTACTTCAGCGAAAACCCCAATGGAGAAGCGGAGGTAGTCAAAGTCACCCTTAAGCCGCGTGCCCGCATTCGCAATCTGATTTTCGAATTCGACATGGGCGAATTAATCGTGAAGGGACGTGGCGCCATGGGTAACATTCTTTCGAAGCATGAGGTACATAAAATTGTGCTAAAGCGCAAAGGAGAATCCACTCTGGGCGGTCGAAAAATATGGTTTGAACCCGAAGTGCTGCGACTGAATGTGGATGGGCGCGGCAACTTCCTGGGAGAATTTCATGGTGATGATGCCATCCTGGTGGTTACCAAAGATGGTCACTTTTATCAAACCAACTACGATCTAAGCAATCACTACGACGACAACATCCTTTACATCGAAAAATTCCATCCCGAAACGGTTTGGTCGGCCGTGTATTATGATGCGGAGCAAAAATTTTACTATGTCAAACGTTTCCAATTGGAAAGTGTGAGTAAAGCACAGCGACTCATAGGTGAGCACCCAAAATCGTATTTGGTTAAAATGACCAAGGTGGAGTATCCCCGACTGGAACTTAAGTTTGGGGGGGACGACAAAGACCGTGAAAAAGTCATTGTGGAGGTGGCTGAATTTATCAATGTTAAGGGCTTCAAAGCAAGGGGAAAAAGGCTCACGACTTACCAGGTTTCCAAAATCAATGAACTGGAACCGCTGATTCAACCGGAGCCAAAACCGCAGGAGGAACCGACTGACAATGGGCCAAAAGATCCGGATGATGAGGAGACGAATGGGCAAATGTCCATTTTCGATAATTAGTCGGTGCCAAGGGATGGCCTTTTCTGACGGACAAAAACAAACAGATGCATGACAGTTACCAGGGTATTTTTAACAGGTTTTATGGGCAGTGGAAAAACGACGGTGGGACAAATGCTGGCCCGGGCGCTTCAATGGCGGTTTATTGACCTGGACCAGCACATTGAAAAAAACAGGGACAAAGCATCAGCGATATTTTCAGCACCCGGGGGGAAGCGGCCTTCCGGCAAATGGAGCACGAGGCCGTCCTCGAAATGACCCGCCTCTCCCGTGTGATTGTTTCCACAGGTGGTGGTACGCCTTGTTTCCATAAAAACATGGAATTGATGAATCAAAGCGGACTCACCATCTATTTAAAATTGGACGCCAACATTTTAAAAGACCGCCTGATGCCAGCCAGGAAATCACGGCCCCTCATTGCCGATAAATCAGACAGTGAGCTTCTGTTATTTATTCAGGAGAAACTTGCAGAGCGGGAACCTTTTTATAATTTATCAGCCGTGAAGGCGGATGCCACCACTGTAGGGGTCGCACCCTATATCAACATCATTGAGATGTACAACCAATCCAACCATCCTCAATCATAGAAGTCCAAAACTTTCAGGAAGCAGCAAAGGCCGGGGCGACGCCCGGCCTTTGTTTTCTAACATCCGCCCATATTATAATTCAAACCCGTGCCTGATCGTATGATTTAGAAATTCAAGACCACATTAAAGGACATTCGGGGTCGGGCAGGCGCGGGCACCATGACGTATCCATATTCAGCCGGCAAAAAGAAATAGCCATTGTAGTAAGGATAAGAATACCCGTTATAAACCCTTACCTGGTATCTGGCCGGCAAATACCTCACGTGTGTAAAAGGGGCTTCCACCATACGGTAGCCATAACGCGGGTAATAGCGGTAAAAACGATTATTCGAGTGATAGTAATCGTAACCATTGTGATGAAACCTGTTCACTCTTTTGGTAGGCAGGTGTCTGAAATAGGTATCATGCCTGTGTGGTAGGTGGCGTACATGAGCCACGCGGTTATTTCCTGGCCGGGGCGCGCTGTGATACACATGAGCCGGGGCAGGCCGGTGCCCTTGCTTCGACTTCTTGTAATACCCCTGTTGACGATCCTCCTTTTTATACGACCGTTCGTTTCTCTCATAACCGGAATCCTTCCGTTTATACCGCTCACTTCCCCGTTGTCTGGAATCATTGTCAGACACCCGGCCCTCTGAGTGGCCTCTGCTACGCTGACTGGTTTCCGTCCGGTAGGTATTTCTTTCGGAACCGCTACGGCGATCCTGGCGCGTGTTCTGTTGCCCTGTGGCGGCCATCGATATCGTGGATAAACAGGTAACAATGGCTATCTGATAAATGATATGTATCGTTTTCATGGTTCCTCGAATTAAGTTAAACAATCACTTAAAAAACCGGTTCAACTATGTATAACCAAATCCTGTGCCAAATTTGACACTTTTTAACTTTAAAACGAGAAACACAAACTGGGAGGCCTAATTAATGAAAAAAAAGCGCTGTATCATGGATATTTAAAAGGAATCACTATTTTTAGACCAACCAAATGAAAGCTCTATGACAGATAGTGACCATTCACCCCAGCAAACGAAAGGAGATTCAACAAGGACGAATGCACTTGAGAAGGAAGTGGCCAGACTCAGGACGCTTTCTCAAAAGCAGTCTGTTAAATATAATAAGCTAAAAAAAACAACTTCTTTTCAATTTCTCTTTTTCGTGTTGTTGCTGGTGATGATGTTTGCCTATGGCATCATTCAATGGCCTGCCAAACAAGATGTCAGCACCAGAAACCTTGAAGAGAAGCCTTCGGCCAAAGACACAACCGTCACCGACACGCTTGTGCGCCCATCCATAATGGCGGAGCCCCGACCTGAAATTCAAAAAGAAGACATGCTCACTTTTTATGTGCCGGAAGACGGCATCCTTTTCAGCATTCAAATTGGCGCCTATACGGGTGTAGATATGCAGCCCTTCCAGGCCAATATGTTTTCCCTGCAGCAATATACCTATCAAACCATCAATCAATTCACCGTTGGCATTTTTGAAAATTTCAACGATGCTGAATCCTTTCGGGACATCATTCAACAAATGGGTTTTAGCGATGCCTTTATCATTGCCACATTTAACGGAAAAAGAATGCCCATCAAAGAGGCTCTGGCCATAAAAAGCCAGCAACCGGCATTACCGGAAAAGGTGAATGCGGAACCTCAACCCATAACAATTCCAGTTGATTCTCTGCCTTAACCCAAGCCGTCTGTCAATTTTTTTACCACCCGGTATTTGTAAAAAAACTCTCTGCCAATTACTCGAACAATGGTGTAAACCGGAATGGCCAAAAACATCCCAATCACTCCCGATAAATAACCAGACATTAAAATAACAATAAAGATCTCAAGTGGATGGGCCTGCACACTGCTCGAGAAAATAAAAGGCTGAAACACCAGATTGTCCATTAATTGAACAATAATATATATTAAGCTTGCAAAAGCCATAAACATTAGAAAACTCACCTCAAAAGGTACTTGCAGATAAATAATGGCAGAGGTGAGCAAGCCAAACATGGCGCCAAAAAGAGGCCCCACATAAGGAATCACATTAAACAACCCGCTAATGATGCCTATGGTTACAGCATGGTTAAAACCAAGTCCCAGGATCATAAAGCCTGAAGTAACAAAGAAACAAATCAGGAAAATCTGTAAAAGAACGCCCAGAAAATACCTTCTAAGCAAAAATTTGACGGACAATAGCACATGTCGGACACCTTCCTCGTGCACATCCGGGATCATCATCATCAACAGGCGCACCAGCAAACCTTCCTCCTTCAAAAAGAAAAAGGTGATAAACGTGACCGAAAAAACGGCAATAAACAATCCGCCGAAAAAACCCAGCATACCCGAAAAAGCATCTGTGATTTGTGACACGTCAAAAACAGACCTGACGGCCTCCCGAATCTGTAACTCCAGGGAAACAATCATCTCAGGATCAATCCGCTTAAAGGGATCCAAGGCCTCATTCAGCAACACAGAGGCCCTGTCAAAGACCTCCGGGAAATCGACTGAAGACAAATATTGAAGCTCTCCGCCAATCAATGGCAGGGTATACCTGAAAAATAGACCTATAAACAGCCAGATGACAAGAACCGTCAACAAGGCCGCCAGGCCATTTCCCATGTAATGACTTCCCAGGTGTCCTTTCTTGAACAAATCAAACAAGGGCCGGGTAATTAATGACAGCACTGCGGAGATACCAATAAAAATAAACACCGACCTGAAGTACCAAAGGAGAAAGCATCCGGCAATAATAACACCACTAAGTAAAAGATACTTTATAACATTTTTCATATACATGCCATTAGGAAAGTCTTGCATTATCTATTAAATATAAAAAAAAAGGCAGAAATAAAAAACCACCATTTTATACCGAAACTTCCACACATTCACAACCCGCTTATTTTTAGTTAATTACACTCACTATATTAAAAACACATCTCAAGAAATGGTAAAAATAATTTGATATTATAGCAAAACTTATGATATTCGTCCTGCCTATTTAAGTACCTGGTATTAACCACCCATTTGAAAATTGACCATTGTAACCTAAAATATCCATGTAAAAGCGGGCAAACAAACCACACCAAATCCGGAAAAGAACAAACATTTATGAAGGGAGCTATCATTGGAGATATCATCGGTTCGGCATTTGTCAATGACAATTTACCAACCACAGAGTTTCAACTTTTTAAACCCACATCCGCTTTCACAGATGACACTGTACTAACCTTAGCCACAGCCGACTCTGTCATCCATCAAAAACCCTACAAGGAAACGCTCATTGAGTGGACCCAACGTTTTCCGGAAGCAGGTTACCGGCCTGATTTTTTACAGTGGGCGATGAATGGTGGGATTGAAGACTATAAAAGTGAGGGTGACGGTGCAGCCCGTCGTATCAGCCCCATTGGCTTTGCGGCTTCTTCCATTGAGGAGGCCTTAACCGAAGCCAAAAAATCAGCCCTCATCACCCATAACGTACCGGTTCGTCTTGAAGCTGCCCAGGCCACTGCAGTGGCCGTATATATGGCGAAAAGCGGTGCCACCCGTAAAGAAATAAAGCGCTTCATTTCTGTTCATTTTGGTTATGATTTGAACCTGAATGTAACGCATTGGAAGTCTAAAATTCACTCGGGAGAAACACTTTCAACACCAGTACCACCAGCCATTGCCGCATTTTTAGAGGCTTCTGATTTTGAGGAAGCCATACGCTTAGCCATCTTAATAGGGGGTCCCTCTAACACCATTGCATCCATAACCGGAGCGCTGGCACAAGCTTACTTCAAACACATACCCAAAGCTTTTATTAAGAGAGCGCTGGCCCGCCTCACCCCGGATATGGAAAGTTTGATGGAGAACTTTGAAACGGCCAAATTTCAGGAAAAAATCATTGAGGGCCAAAAATAAAAAAGGGAGCCAAACGGCTCCCTTTTACTTTATGCTTCCAGTGCCAGATCCAGCACATCTAAAATAGTTTCTACGAAGTGGAAGTTTAAACCTTCCAGATATATGGGCTTTATTTCATCTACGTCCTTACGGTTTTCTCTGGACAGAATGATATCTTGTATCCCAGCCCGCTTGGCAGCCAATATTTTTTCTTTGATCCCGCCCACCGGCAAAACTTTACCCCTTAAAGTAATTTCGCCGGTCATCGCTAGTCGGGGTTTAACCTTTCTTCCCGAAAGAATGGATGCGATGGAAGTCACCATGGTTATTCCGGCCGACGGGCCATCTTTGGGTATGGCCCCCTCAGGCACATGAACATGAAAATTGTTTTCTTCAAGAACCGCTGCATCCAGGCCCAGCTTATCTACATGTGATTTTAAGTATTCAAGCGCCAATACAGCTGATTCCTTCATGACATCCCCCAGATTCCCGGTCAATGTCAGATTTCCTTTGCCCTTGCTGATGCTGCTCTCCACAAATAAAATCTCACCGCCAACAGCGGTCCACGCCAAACCCGTAACAACGCCAACAAAGGATTCTTTTTCCCAGGTGTCCTTAGAGAAGCGTTCCACGCCCAAATACTCTCTGATATCGGCCATAGACACATTCTTCTTGACTTTTTCAGAGGAAGCAATTTTCAAGGCGACCTTTCTGAACAAACGTGCCAGCACTTTATCCAATTGGCGAACGCCCGACTCACGGGTATAACTTTCAATCAAATAAGCCAATACGCTTTTTGACAAGGTGATGGTTCCCTTAGGGATGCCATGCATCTCCAATTGTCGGGGAACCAAATGTCGCCGTGCAATCTCCTGTTTCTCCTCCAAAATATAACCGGTCACATCGATGAGCTCCATTCTGTCGAGCAGCGGGGCTGAAATAGAACTCAAGGTATTGGCAGTAGCTACAAACATCACCTTCGACAGATCAAAATCCACTTCCAGATAGTTATCATGGAAGGTGCTGTTTTGCTCGGGATCCAACACTTCTAAAAGCGCAGAGGCCGGATCACCATGGAAACTATTACCAATTTTATCAATCTCATCCAAAATAAACACAGGATTGGCAGAACCCGCCTTTTTCACACTTTGTATGATACGCCCCGGCATGGCGCCAATATAGGTTTTGCGGTGTCCCCGAATTTCTGCTTCATCGTGCACTCCTCCCAGGGAGACCCTGACATATTGTCGCCCCAACGCCTCGGCCACCGATTTCCCCAAAGATGTTTTGCCCACACCTGGAGGCCCGTACAAACACAAAATGGGCGATTTTAAATCTCCTTTCAGTTTGAGGACGGCCAGATGTTCCAGTATCCGCTCCTTCACATTGTCGAGACCATAATGATCCCGATCCAGAATCTTTCGAGCCCGTGCCAGTTCAAAATTATCTTTGGTGTATTCGTTCCAGGGCAGGTCCAGCATGGTCTGCAAATAATTGTGCTGAACGGAATATTCACCGGATGCCGGATTCAGCCGACGAAGCTTCTCCAACTCTTTCTTAAAAACGTCACTGACTTCCGCGTGCCATTTCTTTTTTTCTGCAGCCGCCTCCATGTCCTTGACTTCCTGCTCAATAGGGCTGGCACCCAACTCATCCTGGATGGTCTTAATCTGTTGGTGCAAAAAATATTCGCGCTGCTGTTGGTCAATGTCCATCTTGACTTTAGACTGGATATCATTTTTTATCTCCAACAGCTGCACCTCTTGAACAAGGTGCTCCACAAGGGCCATCCCTCTTTCTTTCAGACCTTCGGTTTCCAGCAGACGCTGTTTTTCTGACACCTTTAACTCGGCGTTGGACCCAATATAATTGATCAAAAAAGAGGGACTATTGATATTTTTAAGGGCAAAGGAAGCTCCTGGGGAATATTCGAAGATCCTTTAATAATACGTAAGGACAGATCTTTGAGTGAACCAATCACTGCTTCAAACTCTCTTTTGGCATCTCCTTCGGGCACAACATCCTCCAGCACCTTATAAGACACCTTAAAATAGGGATCATCACTCACAACCGTTTTCCACTTAAAGCGAATACGCCCCTGAATGATGACGGAGGTAGAACCATCCGGCATTTCCAGAATCTTCAGGACCCGGGCAATGGTTCCCACCTTATACAGATCCTTAGTGCCCGGTTCCTCCATGGCCGCATCAATTTGAGCCACGGCACCCAGAAAGCCTTTGTTGCGCTGGACATCTTTGACCAGTTTGAGCGACCTTTCACGTCCTACTGAAATGGGGACAATAACCCCTGGAAAAAGAACGGTATTGCGCAAGGGCAGCAAGGGCAAGTCCTCAGGCATGCGCTCATCATCCTTGTTCATCTGATAATCCTCATCCTCAACTATTGGAATAAATTCTGAATCAGAATCCATCATTTCACTAAATCCGATTGACACTTTAAAATTATCCATATCTTAATCCTTCTCCTTCTGCCAAAATGTCGTAAAACAATTTGTTTTATACCCCTTCCAGCTTATTATGACATTATCCTTATAAATCACGAACCTCCTCGCTTTTCCAGAAAGCACTTTAAAACAGTTTGTTCCATTGACTTAAAGGAAAAAACAAGAATAGAAATGCCCAAGACATTTCCATTATTACCCTTGTCAACGCAATAGATGTGCCAAACAAAAAACAAATGAAAACAAAAAAGCCCCGGGGAAATTCCGAAGCTTTTTTGTTGTATAGGCCAACATGAAGATTATTTCTTCTTGCTGTCCATATGCTTTTGATATCTGTTCATAAATTTATCTACACGTCCTGCTGTATCAACCAGTTTCATTTTACCGGTATAAAAGGGGTGAGAAGAACTTGAAATTTCAAGTTTAACTACTGGATACTCTACGCCGTCGATCTCTTCAGTCTCCCGGGCATTTACGGTTGAACGGGTAATAAACGTGTCGCCGTTAGACATATCTTTAAAAGCGACCATGCGATAATTATCCGGATGAATTCCCTGTTTCATTGTCTTTATTGTTTGTGTTTGATGTTTCCGGGCACCCAATATTACAGGCGTTTCGGAAATCCTACAATTAATACTTCCTAGCTATCTGTTCCAAAATGGAATGCAAAGGTATATATAAAGGTCAAAAACTCAAAAAGAAACACGCTAAAAATTTCATAATTTTTTGCATCCCTCCAGGCTTATGACATTTCCAGGTTTTCCTTTCGGGACCTCGTGTCAAGAGGAATACTGCCTGCCCGCTGTTCCTGACGTTTGGCAGGATCAAAAATGTACCGGTAAGTAATGTGTCGTTTGCCCAATTCAGCCCCCATCGAATCATGCATGGCACGCATTTTCGGATTAAAATCACCGACCCATGATAATTCAAGTTCATTAAAATAAGGCTTCTTAGCAACGACCTCACGCAGGTGGTAAAAAATACCAGACTCAATGCCCAGTCTTTGATACCTGTTCTTCACCCCCATAATGACTACGCGGGCGCGTGTCATTTCATGCCGCCACTTATAATAGACAAACCTCAGTTTATTGATCCAGTTCATTTTCCCCTTAAAATGCCGGATAATTTGATTGACATCCGGATACATCACCAAAAAAGCGATGGGCTCATCCTTATGGTAAGCAAACCAGATCAATTCTTCGTCCATAAAAGACAGGGACTCCCGCAATGATTTGCGCAAGGTATCCGGGTCCATGGGGGTGAAATTATCGTGATACTGCCAGGCATCATTGTACACATTGACAAAGTCGGCAATAAACTTTTCTGATTGCTTCTTTTCAAAATGTTTGAAGGTATAGGCTTCCCGACTAACCACTCTGCGGGCAATGCTCCAGAAGCGCTCCGGAAAAGGCTTGCGGAGATCCAAATGATTGGTGACCTGCTCAAAATATCTGCTAAAGCCATAAGCCTCGAAGAAGGATTGGTAATAGGGCGGATTATATTGCATACCAAAGGCACAAGGCGTGAAACCTTCTATCAACAGGCCCCAAAAATTATCATTTTCCCCAAAATTGATGGGCCCGTCCATGGCCTCCATTCCCCGTTCGGCCAACCACTTTTTGGCACGGTCAAATAGCAGAAAAGCAGCCTCTTTATGGTCAATGCATTCGAAAAACCCCATGCCACCGGTAGGCTGGGCAAATCCACCGGCCTTCTTTTCATTGATAAATACCCCTATGCGACCAATGGTTTGACCATCGTCATCATTTAAAATGAAACGCTGCGCCTCACCATGTTTAAAAAAGTCATTGGATGCCGGATCAAAAACTTCTTCGATCTGAACGTCCAATGGTCGGACATAGTTTTTATCTTCCTTATATATGAGTTCAACAACGTCCAAAAACGCCCGGACGCTTTGGCCATCGCTAACCGGTAGTATCTCCATAAGACTCCTTTATTTTAATATCAATACTTGAAAAAGATGCACAAAGTTAAATTTTCTGACAATTTAACCGCACAAAGTTTTATTTCAATGTGGGTTTTCTTTTTTTTTAAGCACTTTCAAACTAAAGCAGGCACAAAGTCAGACAGACCTTAACCGGTCACCGCATCCAGTTCAAACAGGACATCCTTGGCACACCCCTTTAAATGCGGCTCCCCCGATTGCATCCATTGATTGGCCAATTGTCGGACCGAGGGTCGCAAATCTTCAGAAAACCTGCCGCACATTTTTAAACAATGTACCACAGCCCGACAAATTTTGGCATCTGTGGCCAGTGCCTCTATGGTACTCATTCCGGATTTAAACATGTTCTCGCTGCTCCGTCACCAAAGCGAAATTGCCAGCCCAAGGCCATCAAGGCCGCATATCGCACATAAAACTGTGGATGAAGCATCCATGCTTCAATAAGGCCGGCCGATTGCTCCCTTTTTCCCAACAAATTAAAGGCTATCTGCTCCGCCAACTCAAGATTATTTATGCCTTCCGCCCATTGCATCAACTGTTCGTCCGAGATGCTGTCGCGCCTGGCCACCATGGTCGCTAAAATCATGGTTTCCCTGATATTGCGATGCCAGAGCCGGTCGGCCAATTCATTGCTCGGCGTCAATCCTTGTGAAAGCTGGCGCAGATGCACCAAGGATACCCCATAAAGTTTGGGATAATTTAAACCAGCCACCTGAAGTTGACTGGCAATTTCTCCATTCATCAACTTCCGGATGCGTTGCTGGATCAACTTCATCTGTTCTTCCAAATTTTCATTGTAGGCAAAAAACTTCATTCTCAAACATTAAAACTATTTCGCTTAAAAATATCTCTAAAAATCACCCATCCTTTTTCAAAATCGCTTGCAAAATTAGAAGAAAAAACTTTATATTTGCACTGCAAAAAAATGGTGATTGTAGCTCAGTTGGTTAGAGCGTCGGATTGTGGTTCCGAAGGTCGCCGGTTCGAGACCGGTCTTTCACCCTTTCAAAAACCCGATGAAGAAATTCATCGGGTTTTGTTTTTCTTATCCCGACAAAAACTACTGAGTTCTTATAGCTTAAATCCCGACTCCCGTCAAATTATTGGCTCAATTTAACCAATAATTGTTTAATTTGGGAACCAAATTGACAGTTTCCCATGAAAATCTTTTACACGACAAGACATCATGATGGCAGTCCCGGCCGTTTTACGTCTTCTTTCTCAGGAATAGTTTCCCATGGAAAACGCTTCCTTCTGCCTTTCGGATGGGTGCTTATTCTTCTGACAATGAGCCACAACAATTTCGCCCAACTCAACATGATGGAGCTCATCGAAAAAGCCGAGGCCGCCACCTTCAATTTAACCGCCTACAATTCAACCAGACACACCACAGACACGGCCAGGGCTTTCTTTATAAGTGCGGACGGACTGGCCATAACTAATGCAGCGCTGTTTCAAAAAGCCGATACGGTGATCATCTCAGGTCACAAAAACCGAAATCTTTTTTTATCCCGTGTCATAGCCATTCATCCCATGGCCAATTTGGCGATGATTCAGGTGTCCGGCTTCAGAAGCCGGGAAGATAATTTTCTGAGTCCTGCCCGTCAGCCCTTTGACGCACCGGGTGAAGTCATGACCTTTCCGCACGAATCGGACCAAAACAACTCTTTAAACATCGCCGAAATTAAGAAGATCATTCACCCCTTTTCCATCGGTCGTTCCGCTCTCCTATCCATCGATTGCAGCCATGCCTCAAAGGGCGCACCCATCATCAATACCTCCGGCCTGTTTGTGGGCATTTTGCACTACATGCCTTCTGCCCATCAGCCCGTTATGCTGCCGGTTTATCTGATCAATGACCACCAGTGGACCTCCGTTAACCAAACCTGGGGCCATTTCAAAATCAACCCCAGGAAAATGGAATTAACGGATCCCCATTGCACCGAAGCACTATTGCTGCAAGGCTGGGAAAAATGGATTGAATCCGCCAGGTATTTCACTATGGCCTTTAAAATGGTGCCGGAGAATGCCCGCTTATATGCCTTAAGATGCATCAGCCGCCATCAATATGGTAACCGAATAGGGGCAGAAGAAGATTTTAGCTACTCGCTTGAATTGGATGAGAATTGCGGTTTGGCTTATTATGGTCGGGCCATATACCATATCAAGAACCGACAAAACCAACAGGCCGTTGAAGATTTGATGACCTGTCTCCAAAAAGAAGAAAACCTGGCAAGTGGATTTGTGCTTCTGGGGCAACTGCAAAATCTGAACAACGAAGTCAGGAAGGCCCATGCCAGCTATTCTTATGCCATTGAACTGGATACCCTTTTAGGAGAAGGATGGTATGAACGGGGGCGTTTAGTCATGCAACATGCCAGCAACCACGATCCGGCGCTGGAAGATTTAACCACGGCATCCCGGCTCAACCCTTATTTACCCGGCGTTTATACCCTCATAGGAAATATCAAGTTTAAACGCAGTGATTATTTGGAAGCCATCACGGAGTTCAATCGCGCCCTGCGCATGGATCCGCGCGACGACCATGCATTGATGAACCGGGGCATGGCCTATTTCAATACCGGCCTCAAGGAGAGGGCCTGTGAGGACTGGGAAAATGCCGGAAAACTGGGTAACACCCAGGCCTTTAGATTGATATCCAAGCACTGCAGTCAACTCAAGCGGGGGACCTTCTCATCGAATGGATTCAGATAATCTTCCCAAATTGATATTTTTAGTACCTTTGTGATTCAAAATAAAATACTGATGATAACACCGGATCAAATTAAAGACTTAAGCGCCCGTGAAAACGCGCTGAGGAGGTACCTTTGACATCGATCGAAAACGAATCGAAATAGAAGAAGAGGAGTTGCGTTCTCAGGCTCCCGATTTTTGGGATGATGCCAAGGCTGCGGAAGTCCAAATGAAGAAACTCAAGGAAATCAAAAGCTGGGTCAACGGCTATCTGGAAATAAAGACCGCCGTGGATGATCTTCAGGTGCTCTACGATTTCTACAAAGAGGGAGAAGCAGAAGAAAACGAGCTTGAAAAAGCCTACCATCAGGCCCTTTCGCGGATGGAAGATTTGGAGTTGCGCAATATGCTCCAGAAAGAAGAAGACAAAATGGGGGCCATCCTCAAAATCAATGCAGGTGCCGGCGGGACCGAAAGTCAGGATTGGGCAGAAATGCTCATGCGTATGTACCTTCGCTGGGGAGAAAAAAACAAATACAAGCTGACGGTCAACCACATCCTGGAAGGAGATGATGCGGGCATTAAAACGGTCACCATTCAGTTTGAAGGGGACTATGCCTATGGTTATCTGAAGGGAGAAAATGGGGTACACCGACTGGTGCGTCTGTCGCCTTTCAATGCAGCCAATAAGCGCATGACCTCCTTCACTTCCGTGTTTGTTATTCCCTTGATCGACGACTCCATTGAGGTGGATATAAACCCCTCAGACATAACCTGGGACACCTTCCGTTCAGGTGGAGCCGGTGGACAAAATGTCAACAAGGTGGAGACGGGGGTCCGACTGCGACACGCGCCTTCTGGTATTGTGATTGAGAACACGGAATCACGCTCGCAGGGAGGTAATAAGGAAAATGCCCTGAGAATCCTTAAATCTCAACTCTATGAAATAGAGCTAAGAAAAAGGCTGGAAGAATCCAACAAAATCGAATCCCAGAAGAAGAAAATCGAGTGGGGTTCGCAAATACGTTCCTATGTGCTTCAGCCCTACAAGCTGGTTAAAGACGTACGTACCGGACATGAGACCAGTAACGTACAGAGCGTTCTGGATGGGGATATTGACGGATTCATAAAAGCCTTTCTTATGGAATATGGCGCTTCAGATGTTTTTGAAAAAAACGAACCGAAATGATACAAATACTGCACAACCCGCGTTGTACCAAAAGTCGGGAAGGCTTAAAATTTATACAGGATCAGGCATCCAGCCTGAGGAGATTCGGTATCTGGACCACCCATTGACAGCCGAAGAGATAAAATCGATGCTCAAAAAACTCGGCATTCCGGCCATTGATTGGATCCGAAAAAATGAGGCCATCTATAAAGAGGTCTATAAGCACAAGGAGCTCAACGACGATCAGTGGGCAGAAGCCATGGCTCAACATCCAAAATTAATAGAACGTCCCGTAGTTATCAACGGCGATAAAGCGGTCATCGGTCGCCCGGTTGAAAACATTAAAAGCATTCTATAACATTCAGGGCATGCAGGTACATTCATCCATAGAGAGTTATAAGGGGCCCCGACCCATCGTCACCATGGGAACGTTCGACGGAATGCATCCCGGACATTGCGCCCTGCTGCAGCGGGTTAAACAATTGGCAGAGCTGGAGAACACGCAATCGGTGGTACTCACTTTCTGGCCCCACCCCAGAATTGTTTTGGGCCAGGATGTGGCGAAATTACGCCTGCTCACCACCCTGGAAGAAAAAACGAAGATGATGAGCGAGACCGGCATTGATCATCTGATTATTGTTCCCTTTAATAAGGAGTTGGCTAATTTGACGGCAGAGGACTTTGTTGAAAAAATATTGGTACAGCAATTGAACACGCATCATTTGATCATCGGTTACAATCACCGCTTTGGAAAGGGAGGAACCGACTTCACCAATTTGATGCACCTATCGGGTCGACTGTGTTTTGAACTGAGCCAGTTTCGCCACATTGATGTTAACGGATTGTATCCCAGCTCAACCAAAATCAGGAATTTTTTGTTAGAAGGAAAGATTCCTGAAGCCAATTTGTTGTTGGGATATACCTACACCATAACCGGACAGGTAACGGGGGGCATGAAAATGGGAAGAAAGCTCTCCTATCCTACCGCCAATTTGCAATTGAGTGAAAAGGCCAAACTGGTGCCACCGGATGGCGTTTATGCCTGCCGGGTTAAAGTAATGGGGAAAGTATATGGCGGCATGGTTAATATTGGTATCCGGCCGACCGTCAACCAGCAAATGGATAACCGTTCCATTGAGGTGCATATATTGGATTTCAATCAGGAAATTTATTCGGAGGAGATCTCCATCGCCTTTATTACCAAAACCCGCGAAGAGATCAAATTCCCAGATATAGAAGCACTCAAAGAGCAACTTAAAAAGGACGAAACCGTTATACGTGAATTGTTAACCCGCAACCAGTTATAAGCCCCTTAGCCCCAACAATGAGACTTTAGTAAAAAAATAAAAAATAAGAAAGCATGAACACACCACAACAAGATTATAAGGTAGCCGACCTCTCTCTGGCAGATTACGGAAGAAAAGAAATCCTTCTGGCAGAAAAAGAGATGCCGGGTCTGATGGCCCTTCGCGAAAAATATGGCCACGACAAGCCCTTAAAGGGTGCCAAAGTGATGGGATCGTTACACATGACGGTTCAGACAGCCGTCCTGATTGAAACCCTGGTGGAATTAGGCGCCAGCGTCCGATGGGCCAGTTGTAATATTTATAGTACCCAGGATCATGCTGCAGCTGCCATTGCTCAGGCCGGTGTTCCTGTTTTCGCTTGGAAAGGCGAAACACTCAAGGAATATTGGTGGTGTACCGAACGGGCCCTGGATTTTGGTGAGGGACAAGGTCCCGATTTGATTGTCGATGATGGCGGAGATGCCACCATGATGATTCACAAGGGCGTAGAAATTGAAAAAGACGACTCGGTTCTCAAGATCGACTACAGTGCAGAGGGAGAAGACTTCAGGGAACTCATGGCCTTACTGGCCGATCTGTTCCAACAAAATAATAACAGATGGCAAAAAGTGGCCGCCGGTATAAAAGGGGTAAGTGAAGAGACCACCACAGGTGTGCACCGCCTTTATCAAATGCTGGAAAAAGGTGAGTTGCTCTTCCCCGCCATCAACGTCAACGACTCAGTTACCAAAAGCAAATTCGACAACCTCTATGGCTGCCGTGAAAGTCTGGCCGACGGCATCAAGCGCGGAACCGACGTCATGATTGCCGGAAAAATTGTCGTCGTGTGTGGTTATGGTGATGTGGGCAAAGGCTGTGCCCAGAGCATGCGTGGCTTTGGTGCCAGAGTGCTTGTGACGGAAATCGACCCCATCTGTGCCCTTCAGGCTGCCATGGAAGGCTTTGAAGTAACCACCGTTGAGGAGGCCCTGGCCGAGGCGGATGTTTATGTAACAGCCACCGGTAACCGCGATGTGATAACGGTTGAGCACATGCAGAAAATGAAAGACACGGCCATTGTTTGTAACATTGGTCACTTCGACAATGAAATTCAGGTAGAAAAACTGGAGAAACTGCCAGGCATTCAGGAAATAAACATCAAACCTCAAGTCGATCAGTTCAATTTCCCTGACGGTCACTGCATCATTATGCTGTCCCGCGGTCGCCTGGTCAACCTCGGCAATGCCACCGGACACCCCAGCTTTGTGATGAGTAATTCCTTCACCAATCAGACACTGGCACAGCTCGAACTCTGGAAAAACAAGTATGAATTGGGGGTTTACACCTTGCCCAAATCATTGGATGAAGAAGTGGCTCGCTTGCACCTGTCCAAATTGGGCGTAAAATTGACCACCTTGACAGATGCCCAGGCCAGTTATATCGGCATCCCTAAATCAGGGCCCTATAAGCCGGATCATTACAGGTACTAAATGCTGACAAGGGCCATTGGTCATTGAACAATGGCTCAACGTTTCATATAACAAAGACGGCCGCTGGCCGTCTTTGTTGTTTCTCAATTATAAATAACCAGATAGTTGCCATCCATGCGCGTTCGGTAGCTTTTTAAGGAATAGACGGAAGGTCCGTCTATGACGTCCCCATCCGGCACCGCAATCAAAAATTCCGACTCACAACAGGGACAACTGGCCGTTGTATTGCCAGGCGTGACATCCACGACACAGGTGAGTTTTTGGTCGTGCGGACAATAGCGCTCAAATACATAGTACTCATCGGTGGCCATTCGGTAAACAATCACGCCCGCTACCCCGACCCGGTTGCCAAAGCGGTCACTGCTGACCTTAAATACTTGTTTGTTATAATCGGGCAACATCAGATCCACATAAGCCGTAAAGCGGTAATTGGGAACCGGATGTTCATCTTTTTTGCAACCAAAAGCAAAAATCAACGTAAGAGACAGGAATACATATATATTTTTCATTTTCAAACATTTTAAGCGACAGCTAGATCAATAACATAGCCATCAATCAATCAGGCGAATAAGAGGTGCAAACGAAAATTGGCACCTCTTTATTTGCTTATTAGTTTTGTTCGGGCTAATTTAGCTATTATTTTTTACAGACATGGGCGATTCGTTAGGCGACATTTTATATATCCTTGTAATGATCGGCGCCTTGATTTTTAGCGTTATTAAAAAATCAAGGGATGCTGCGCGTAAAGGGGAAGTTGTGCCTGATCATGACGATGAAGCGTATTCAGATGAAGCCATGCCGCCCTTTAGTGAATGGTTTGATGATGAAGCCATCAGAAAACCACCACGCGAATACCAAAACGAACCGGAAATCGAACCGATGCAAGCGGAAAAATTGCAGCATCAAAAACTGCAGTATAAAAAACCCGACTACCAAAGCATCAAAAAAAGTGACAGTTTAAGGCGGCCTGAACGCATCACAAGGATAACCCGAAAACCTGTTCACAAGAGTTTAGCAGAAGAAGCCAATAGTTACGACGACGCTTCAGTTTGGGATGCTGAGAACTTCGACTTAAAACGAGCCATCATCTATTCTGAAATTATCAAAAGACCCACTATTTAAGGCCATCATAAGCTAAACCAAAACATCACCAACTTATTTTATATTAAACAAAATCTTTTGCTGCAGAAGCAGCGAAGAATCCCGATTCATTCGGGATTCTTCAGTATATTAACCTTATTTAAAAAAGAATCAGGAGGAAAACATCATGTCAAAAGTGAGTTATATCACAGAAGAGGGACTCAAGCGATTACGGGAAGAACTTTCTCACCTTGAATCGGTTGAAAGACCCAACATTTCGAAACAGATAGCAGAGGCGCGCGACAAAGGGGACCTCTCTGAAAATGCAGAGTATGATGCGGCCAAAGAAGCCCAGGGCATGCTTGAAATGAAAATTGCCAGACTAAAAGAGACCATTGCAGGCAGCCGGCTTATTGATGAGTCCAAACTGGACACATCCAAAGTACAGATTTTGAATAAGGTTAAAATTAAAAACCTGAAAAACAACGCTGTCATGACCTATACTTTGGTATCGGAAAGTGAAGCCGACCTGAAAGCCGGCAAAATCTCCATCTCAACGCCCATTGCCAAGGGGCTGTTGGGTAAAAAAGTAGGCGACAAAGTGGACATTCAGGTCCCGTCGGGCACCATGCCTTTTGAGATATTGGAAATCTCTCTTTAAGCCCGACAACTCTAAGAACAAACTTATAAAAGGACTGCCCGGAAAGGCAGTTCTTTTTTTTGTCCCCTTTCCTGCTTCTAATTGTTTCCTTATATTTGCTAGTAGCTTCGTTTATAGCCGACAAAAAAGAAAGAAAAAACCATGGCAACCATCTTTTCGAAAATCATCAAAGGGGAAATTCCTTGTTATAAGATTGCAGAGGACGATCATTATTTGGCCTTTTTGGATATCAACCCCCTGGTCAAAGGCCATACGCTGGTAGTTCCCAAGCAGGAGACCGATTACCTGTTCGATTTGGAAGATGACCTGTTGGCAGGTCTGACCGTCTTTGCCAAAAAAGTGGCGCTGGCCATTGAAAAGACCATTCCCTGTCAACGCATTGGCGTGGCGGTTCTGGGACTGGAGGTACCGCATGCCCATATTCATCTGGTGCCCTTGCAGACAGAGGCCGACATCAGCTTTTCCAGGCCAAAATTAAAACTGGAAAAGGAGGAGATGGATACCATCGCCGCCAACATCAGGCAGCATCTTTAAGCCTATTTCTTAACCCGCCCGGGATTTTTACTGATAAAGGCCTTCCAGCTGTTGCTTCCGGAGGCCGAAACCGGAGCATTGGCCTGAAAATAGTGACAAACCGCTGCAGCGAGACCGTCTGTGGCATCTAAAAACTTGGGGTCCTCTTTTAAGTGAAGATACTGCTTTAAAAACAAGGCCACCTGTTCTTTAGATGCGCTACCTCTGCCCGTGATGGCTTGTTTGATGCGCAATGGGGCATATTCAAAAATGGGAACGGAACGGGAAAGTGCGGCGGCCATGGCGACACCCTGCGCGCGTCCCAACTTCAACATGGACTGAACATTTTTACCAAAGAAAGGTGCTTCAATGGCCAATTCATCGGGATGGTAGGTTTCTATCAACTGAACCACCCGCTCAAAGATACGCTTCAGTTTCAGATAATGGTCGTCGTATTTCTTTAACTCTAATACGCCCATGGCCAGCATAGAGGCTTATTGCCCACCACTCGGAGAACACCATACCCCATCACGGTGGTTCCGGGGTCTATGCCCAGTATTATTTTTTCTCCAGCGGCCTTTTTTATCACAACTTTTTCATTATTGAACTAAAATGCGTAGCCGATTCTCCGAACTGCGACTGGAGGGTTGACAAAACGCTGGCCACACAATCATCTACCTGCCGGATCTCTCCCAACTGACTGCAGCGCCATTGAACCGAGAAGATCCGATTCTCTTCAGGCCGGGCCGAAACCACCTCAAAAACCTCAGTTGGCAAATCCCCCACCTGCTTGCCGACTTCCACAAACAACTGCTCGTTAAGCCACCTCTTCCAGTCCTCAACCGAGCCTTCACCTACATAAAAGGATGTATTAAATATCAACACAATTCAGAATTATTTTATAAGGTCAAAACCACAGAACGGCACCAAAACCTCTGGTACACGGATCCCCCCTTCAAACTGGTTATTCTCGAGCAAGGCAGCCATGATCCGCGGCAAAGCCAAAGCACTGCCATTGAGCGTATGTGCCAACTGCGCCTTTTTGCCACCATCCTCCTTAAAGCGGAGCTTCAGACGGTTGGCCTGAAAGCTTTCGAAATTACTGACGGAACTGACTTCCAGCCAGCGTTCCTGAGCGGCCGAATAGACCTCGAAATCGTAGGTCAGCGCCGACGTAAAGCTCATGTCCCCGCCACACAAACGCAAAATGCGCCAGGGCAGTTCGAGCTTCTCGACCAAAGTCTGCACATGTGCCACCATGCCTTCCAGGGTCTCATATGACTTGTCGGGATGCGCCACCTGCACAATTTCAACTTTGTCGAATTGATGCAAACGATTCAAGCCACGCACATCCTTACCGTACGAACCGGCTTCCCGACGAAAACAAGCCGAGTAAGCACAGTTGCGGACCGGCAATTGATGGGCATTTAAAATGACATCGCGGTAGATATTGGTCACCGGTACTTCGGCGGTAGGTATCAAATAGAGATTATCTACGCCCACATGATACATTTGTCCCTCCTTATCGGGTAACTGACCGGTACCAAAACCGGAATCCTCATTGACCATTAAAGGAGGTAATACTTCCTGGTAACCGGCAACAATGGCTTGATCTAAAAAGAAATTAATCAAGGCCCTTTGCAACTTGGCCCCTTTTCCCTTATAGACAGGAAATCCGGCTCCTGTTAACTTGACGCCCAGTTCAAAATCAATTAAATCATACTTTTTAGCCAGCTCCCAGTGGGGCAGAGCGTTTGTCAGCGAAGGCATTTCGCCGCCTTCACGGACCGTGAGGTTATCCTCGGCACTTTTTCCTGCAGGAACAGATGCGTGGGGCAGGTTGGGAAGCTGAACCAAGGCTGCCTGAAGTTCCTGCTCTGTGGTTTCCAGCAAAGCAGTTAACGCCTTAATCTGCTCCTTAAGCACCGCTGTTTTCTCCTTGCCGGCATTGGCTTCCTCCATCTTACCCGCTTTAAAAAGCTGGCCAATAGACTTCGAAAGCGCATTCATCTCAGCCTGTAATTGATCGGCTTTAGTCTGTGTGGCTTTGCGCTTGTTATCGAGCTGAATAATCTGATCCACAGTCGCAGTAGCGTCAAAATTTTTTATTTTGAGACGCTCTATAACTTCCGCTTTATTTTCCTGAATCTGTTTGAGTGTGAGCATAGCGCTTATTGTTAATCCTGTATAATTTTAGTCCAAAATCCGGGGCATCCACCACCCCACAAAAAAAGTCTCCTGAATTTGTTACGAAAGTAACAAAAACAGGAGACTTTTAAAGCTTTTTTCTGCTGTTACTTACTCGGCAGCAACAGGCTCTACTGATATAAATGAACGGTTGTCTTTCCTTTTGCGGAAAACAACGTTACCATCAGTAAGTGCAAACAAAGTATGATCTTTGCCAATACCTACATTGTCACCCGGGTGGTGTTGCGTACCACGCTGACGTACAATGATATTTCCGGCTTTAGCGAACTGACCGCCAAAGATTTTCACTCCCAGTCGCTTGCTTTCTGACTCACGACCGTTTTTGGAACTACCTACACCTTTCTTATGTGCCATATCACATTAATTTTTTTTGATTAACCAATCAGGATGTCTTCGATTTGAATTTGGCTCAAGTATTGACGGTGGCCATTTTTCTTTTTGTAACCTTTGCGTCTTTTCTTTTTGAAAACGATTACTTTTTCGCCTTTCAAATGAGCTAAAACTTTAGCAGTTACTTTGGCTCCTGCCAGGGTGGGAGCACCTACGGTGATACCACTTTCATCTTCTACCAGAAGAACTTCGTCAAATTCAACAGAAGCACCTTCTTCTGCACCCAAACGGTGTACAAAAACCTTACGGTCTTTCTCTACTTTAAATTGCTGACCAGCAATGGTTACAATTGCGTACATCACTTTCTAAATTTACTGTTACTTTCCGGAGGTGGGCCAATCTTCTCAAAATGCCGGCCGCTTCTTACCCCACGAAATTCATTCGGACTGCAAAAGTAGGGAAAATAATTCTCCTAACAAACAAATTGCCAGCGCTTTTTTACTTTCCTCACCGATAAAAAACACACTAATATGTGTTTTCTGCTAATAATTGAGCCCGCTGACTTAAGGCCAGCTCGTTCTCAGGGTCAATCTCCAGGGCCTGCTCAAAATCAGACAAGGCCTTCCTGGCATTTCCTTCATTACTATAAAGAATGCCGCGCTTAATCCAGGCCTCTACCAATTGAGGATTCTTTTTGATGGCTACCTTGAAATTTTTAAAGGCTTCCTTTACTTCACCAGACTCGCTGAATATGGTTCCCAGCATGAGACAGTAACCCGCCAGTTTTTCCGGATCCTTTTCCAATTTAACCAAATCCTGCAAATATATTTGTGCACAGGCATAATCCTTCAATTCATAACATTCCAAAGCCGTTTTGTGCAATTCATTAACCATTTGGGCAGAGACCAAAGCGGGCATCCATACCCCCATAAGGATCACTATAAATAATTTCTTCATGATTTGTTAATTGTTTGATTCATAAACTCCTAATCATTACCCCCTTAACGGGTAAAGGTGACCAAATGATAGGAATATTTGACAAACAGCGCTGATTATTAGACCAAAAGACCTCATATTGTCAACTAAAGAAAAAACCAAACGCCATTAGCCATTCAAATGCCACTCCAAATGATTCTTAACATCAAAAAATTTAAGACAATGAATCGTTGAGCTATTTAAAATCAGTCTAAAAAACTTTGATATCTCGAAAACCCTCCCTATTTTTGCAACATGGTTGCAAAAATCAATGAAATCACTTCCCTTCTTAAAGACAAAGGACTCAATGTCACTGAAATAAGGCGACAATTGGTGGCGCTTCTATGGACACCTGGTAGCGCTTTGACACAAAAAGAAATAGAGGAAGCGTTGGAACAGGAGTTGGGGTCGGTAGATCGTGTGACCCTGTACCGCAATCTACGCCTATTGATGGAAAAACAAGTGATTCATCAAATACCCATGGACGCACAAACCGTTAAATACAAACTGGCAGGTGCGCATAAAAAAGTGGATCACCCGCATTTTCATTGCTCCCATTGCGACAAATTACTATGTATGCCACAGGTAAAAATAGAAGAAAACATGCTACCCGGAGGTTTTGTGATTCAATCGAGTCATTTAATCATTGAAGGGGTTTGTGATCTTTGCAATATCCCCCAAAAACCCGAGGAGCCTTTAAAAGATTAATAACACTGTAATAATAGATATATGAAACGAACCATCGACCAGCTTTCCTCCAACCAAAAACAAGTTTTACGCCTAATGACGGTCCTTCTTCTCGTTATCGCTGTTGCATCAGGTTGTAACAGAACAGAAAGCAACCAAAAACTGATAACGGTCAGCATACTGCCTCAGAAATATTTCATAGATGTGCTCACCAACGAAGGCGTTGAGGTGAATGTGATGGTTCCCCCGGGCTCCAGTCACGCCACCTACTCACCCACTTCTATGCAGTTTAAAAAACTCTCCGACTCTAAAATGTATATGGGCATAGGGCATCTGGGGTACGAAGAGGCCTGGATGTCGCGACTGGGAGAACTGAACAAAGAGATGAAAACGGTCATTCTATCGGATCATATAGAACTTATTGCAGGGGCGTGTGAACACGACCACCACGGGCACGGGCATGATCACGGTGTGGACCCCCATGTTTGGATGTCGCCCAAAGTCGTCTTACAACTGCTTCCCCATATCAAAACAGCCCTCATTGAGTCCTTTCCGGAATTGAAAAGCACCATTGATGCCAATTACGAAGACTTGCTTCTAAGGGTTGGTCAAACCGATGAACGCCTGACGGCCGTTACCCGTCAGCTGCCCAAAAAAGAATTCCTTATTTTTCACCCAGCCTTAAGCTACCTGGCCCGGGATTATGGCCTTGTGCAGACGGCTGTAGAGCAAGATGGCAAAGAGCCCTCTCCGGCCTATCTCGCCACAATCATAAAAAAAGCCAGGGACGAATCCATTCCGGTCATCTTTATTCAGGAGGAGTATGATATCCGCAATGCCCGGACCATCAGTGACGAAGCCGGCATTGCACTGGTGCAAATAAATCCCATGGCCTACAATTGGTCAGAGGCCATGGAAGAACTGACCCAAACGCTTCAAAACCATCTGAATGAGTAGTACTTTAGCACAACTCGACCACATCACCGCAGGCTATAACGGCGAAACCGTGCTTCGGGATGTATCACTCACGGTAAAGCCCAACGACTTCATTGGGGTGATTGGACCTAACGGAGGCGGCAAAACGACGATGATAAAAGTGCTGTTGGGACTGATTCAGCCTTTTAAGGGACAAGTCAAATTCCCCTCAGGAAAAATAAAGATCGGCTATTTGCCGCAGGCCTCACAGATAGACCGAACCTTCCCCATTAGCGTTAAAGAGGTGGTGGAATCCGGCTTAAAAATAAAAAACCAGTGGTGGCCCCTACTTCAGAAAGCGCAAAAGCAGGAAGTCGGCCAACTCCTCACAAAAACCGGTTTAATTGATTACAAAGACAGCCCCATCGGAGAATTGTCGGGCGGACAATTGCAACGCGTTTTGCTTTGCCGGGCACTTATCAACCAACCCGATCTTTTGGTATTGGATGAACCCAATACCTACGTGGACAAAAACTTTGAAGGAGAACTTTACCAATGGCTACAGGAACTCAATCAAGAGATGGCCATTTTACTGGTGTCACACGATGTGGGCACGATTTCGTCGCTGGTTAAAACCATCGCCTGTGTCAACAGCCAGTTACACTACCACGCCTCCAACACCTTAACGGCTGAACTGCTAAAGGTTTACAATTGCCCCATAGATGTGATAGCCCATGGAAATATTCCCCACCGCGTATTAAACAAACACGACCAATGAACGATTTTATCCAACTGTTTCAATATACATTTTTTCAGAATGCCCTTTATGCCTCCCTTTTAATCAGCATTCTATCGGCCATCATCGGTACCTATATCGTGGCGCGCAAAAATGTCTTTATCAGCGGAGGTATTACCCATGCCTCCTTCGGCGGAATTGGCATTGCTACTACATGGGTCTGAACCCTTTTTTAGGTGCCGCCTTCTTCGCCATCCTGACCGGTACGGGTATCGAATGGATTTCCAACAAGGGCAAAATGCGAGAAGACAGTGCCATAGCCATCCTTTGGTCGCTGGGCATGGCCCTGGGAATCATCTTCGTTTTTTTAACCCCCGGTTATGCCCCCAACCTCATGAGCTTTCTGTTTGGCAGCATCCTCTCAGTAGGATTGGCCGATGTGTATGCCATACTGGCGCTGACCCTCTTAACCGGCCTGTTCTTTTTGATATTTTACCGGCCCATTCTATACAGTGCCTTTGATGCCGAATTTTCAAAAATCAATGGTCTGAAGGTGGCCATCTTCCGATACACCATGGCCATCCTGGTAGCACTGGCCATAGTCGTCAGCATTCGCGCCATGGGCATCATTCTGGTTCTAAGCCTGTTTACCATCCCCCAGACCACAGCCATGCTTTACACCCAGCAATTTCGAAAAATTGTGGGACTGGCCATTATTTTTGGGTTGGTAGGTTCATTGGTAGGCTTGTTGGCCGCCTATGCCATGAACATCCCTTCCGGCGCCACCATCATTTTTAGTTTGACCCTTCAATACTTAATGCTTAAAGCGGTCCACTCTATTCAGCTGCGTCTAAAACAATCGGCCTAAATCCCTTTAAAAACAGCCAGTCTGGCTTACACTTGGCTGCTTAAGCGGACCTGGTTTTGTTTCAAAACCATTACATTTCTCTCAATTTATGGCGCTAACCGACCGTATTATTCTTATTTTTGTGCTTCAAAATATTAAAAAATCTGTTTCAGGATTATAAAAAGATGTTTCCATGCTGAATAAAATTGAGGCCTTATTAACTGAAATAAAAAGTCTGAAAGCCGAAAGCGCTGCGCAGGCCGAGGAATTAAGAATCAAATATTTGAGTAAAAAAGGACTGGTATCCAGTCTTTTTGAGGACTTTAAAAGTGTTCCTCCCCATGAAAAGAAAGCGGTAGGCATGGCATTGAATGAACTGAAAACGGAAGCTCAATCGACCATTCAGCAGCTCAGGGACCAATTTGAAAATGCCGAGCCATCCGGATCGGGAAGCGACCTGACATTACCCGGCACATCCTTTCCCCTTGGGGGCCGCCACCCGCTGTCGGTGGTGCGCAATCAGATTGTGGACATATTCGCCCGATTGGGCTTTACGGTGGCGGAAGGTCCGGAGATAGAGGACGACTGGCACGTGTTTTCTGCCCTTAATTTTCCGCCGGAACACCCGGCCAGGGATATGCAGGACACCTTTTTCATCCATAAAGACCCGGATGTATTGTTACGCACACATACCTCCTCTGTGCAAGTGCGGGTGATGGAGCAGCAAGAGCCGCCCATCAGAGCCATTTTTCCGGGACGTGTTTTTCGAAATGAAGCCATCTCGGCCAGAGCACACTGCATTTTCCATCAGGTGGAGGGACTTTATATCGACCAGGATGTCTCCTTTGCCGACCTGAGACAGACCCTGCTCTATTTTGCCAAAGAAATGTTCGGGCAGGAGACGCAGATTCGTCTGCGCCCATCCTATTTCCCCTTTACGGAGCCTTCGGCAGAAATGGATATTTCTTGCACCCTGTGCGGAGGGGCCGGTTGCACCATGTGCAAAAACACCGGCTGGGTGGAGATTTTGGGCTGTGGCATGGTGGACCCCAATGTATTGGACAATTGCCACATCGATCCTAAAAAATATACCGGTTTTGCTTTTGGTATGGGCATCGAACGTATTGCTGTTCTCAAATACCAAATCAAAGACATACGCCTGTTTTTTGAAAATGACATTCGTTTTCTGGAACAATTCAAATCGGCGCTGTAAAATAGGATACGGCCCAACATTTAATAACCAGGTTTTTTTTTGCGGAGCCGTTTACCAATGAATCAGTCACCCTCTGAAGGAAGATGTCAATTTAAAACAAATAGAAAAAGCGCGGTGATCACCGCGCTTTTTCTATTTGTTTAGGACCGTCATCAGGACATCTCCTTTTCCCCTCTATCCACTTGCAATTTTAATGGGTTGATTTCATCTCCCCAATAGACGGTGGTATGTGGGAACGGTATTTCAATGCCCTGCTTATCAAATGCGATTTTTAAGCGTCGGCGAAATTCCCTGCCAACGGTCCATTGCTCACCAGGGCGCGTCTTTAACCGTGCCCGAATAACCAAGGCACTGTTGCCAAACTCATTCAATCCAGAGATTTCCAGCGGTTCCAGAATCTTTAGTTTAAATACCTCATCATTGATCAGGTCGTCCCCAACCTCAGCCATTACCTTCATCACCTCATCCACATCTTCCTTATACGCCACGCCGATATCAAACACCATGGCCGACCAGTCTTTGGTCATATTGGCAAGGTGCTGATTTTCCCGTTCTGAAAGACGTGGGTTACGCCCGAAAGGTCGCGAAGGGTAATCGTTCTCAATTCAATGCGTTCCACCAGTCCACCCGTGCCATTAATAATGGCCACATCACCCGTTCTAATCTGATCTTCCAGCAACATAAAAAAGCCCGAAATATAATCCCGAACCAATTCCTGGGCGCCAAAACCAACCGCCAGACCAATAATACCGGCACTGGCCAGTAAAGGCCCCACATCTACGCCAAACTTGCTCATCAACATAATGATGAAAACCGTGTATAAGGTCACCTTAACAACCGCCATAAGAATGTCTGTAAGCGTATTGATGCGTTTGGCTGCTTCCAGACTGTCCACTTTCTCATCTTGCTCGGCACGTCGCAGCAACACTTTTTTAAATTGATTAATGCCCATATTGATGCCTCTGGTTAACAAAACCAACACCAGTGCCAGAATAAAAATTCCAGGCAATTCAATGATGATCCAATCCATTAGTGATGAGAACAATCTTTGCCAAAATTCAGAACTGACTAAATTTTCCATATTTTCCATATTAATTTCCATTATACATATAACTCAAATGACCCGCCTAACAAAGAAACGTATCTTTTTATTTTAATCCATAATTATGCGACCCGTTTTTTTGTGGAATAAATCCCCATACTCCACACCCCATACACACTACTCAAAAAGACAGTTTATGGCGCAAAATGCTATCGGCAAGCGAATTACAGACCTGACTCAAACATGGCATGATTATGACATGTGTTTAGGTACTCTCACAAGTAATAATAGATTGTAATATTAAAATTGATTGATTATGAAAAAGTTAAATGTATTATCTCTCGCACTGGCTTTAGGTCTTTTCACAACTGTTGGCTTTGCGGCCAACACCGTAGTGGAAAACACCAACGCAGTCGTTGTGGAGCAAGAGGTGTCAAAAACACCCGTTGAAGTAGCTGACCTTCCGGAAGCTGTCACCGAAGCCCTTCAGGCTAAAGTGGACGAAGGATGGGTCATTAGTGAAGCTGCCTTAATCACCGATGAAGAAAAAACACTTTATGTGGTGAAATTGACCAAAGGCGAAGAAACTAAAACCAAAAAAATCACGCCAGAAGGCGAAATTAAGTAATTACTGACATTGGGGTAAATTCAAGTTTAGTTTTGGGGAAAGAAGCCGGAATAACGATTCCGGCTTTTTCTATGGTAGTAGGCCGACAAAAACGCGGACAAAATCACCAAGGAGCCATGCATTTTTTCTATCTTAGCGTAAAATTTCCAAACGAAGAAATGCTTTTCCTAGAGGCCCTTAACAACAAACTTTACTTCAATGACCAAACTGCTGATTTTAGAAGATGATATAGCTTTTGCCCGAATACTAAACAACTTCTTAACCAAAAAAGGATTTGAAGTTACTTTATCTACCAACCTCAAGGACGCCAATTCATCCATACAAAAGCAACAGTTCGACCTTTACCTGCTCGACTACCGCCTTCCTGATGGAACCGGGCTCGACCTTCTTGAAACCATCCGATCGAAGTCCAACACCGGCCATGTAGTAATAATGACGGGTTTTCATGACGTAAGAACGGTGGTACGCGCCATGAAAATGGGCGCTGCCGATTACATCACCAAACCAGTCAATCCCGATGAGTTATTAATGATTTTAAAGCAATTACTGGCCAAAACGGATCAGAAAGCCCCCTTAAGCAAACCCGTGTCCAAGGAGGACAAGTATGTGAAAGGGACCAGTACCAAGGCTGCCAAATTACAGGAATTCATCAAATTGGTGGCGCCTACCGACATGTCTGTCATTATTCAGGGTGAAAGTGGTACCGGTAAAGAATATGTTGCCCGCGCCATTCATGAGGCCAGTAAAAGAGCTGCCAAACCTTTTGTGCCCATCGACTGTGGGGTTCTGTCCCGCGATTTGGCAGCTGGTGAGTTGTTTGGCTATGTCAAGGGCGCATTCACAGGCGCCTTGATCGACAAAAGAGGACAGTTTGAAACCGCATCCGGCGGCACGCTATTTCTGGACGAGATCGGGAACCTCTCCTACGAAGTACAAATAAAACTCTTAAGGGCCATTCAGGAAAAAGTCATTCAGCCAGTAGGCAGTGAGCAATTGATTCCGGTAGATATTCGCCTGATTGCTGCTACCAATGAAAACCTCATGGAGAGTGTCCGCGAGGGTGAATTCAGAGAAGATTTGTACCACAGAATCAACGAATTTAAAATATTTGTTCCGCCCCTTCGGGAACGTGAGGAAGACATGCAACTCTTTGTCGAGTTCTTCATACGTGAGGCCAATAATGATTTAACCAGAGACGTTGAGCGGCTGGCACCGGATGCCATTCAAATGTTCAGGAATTATGATTGGCCGGGAAATCTCCGCGAACTCAGAAACACCATTCGGCGAATGGTGCTGTTATCCACAGGCAAAGAAGCCACCACGGAACTTTTGCCTGAAGAAATGCTGCATTCAATGGTCAACAGCAAAACCCGGCCTGAAAACCAAACAGACCTTAAGGCCATTCAGGAATTAACTGAAAAAGAGCAAATAGCAAGGGTTCTCGAAGATGCCAGAGGAAATAAATCCAAAGCGGCCCGCTTACTCAACATCGACCGAAAGACTTTGTACAATAAAATGGAAAAATACGGTCTGAATTAAGCCCCGGCTAAACCTTGTAGGTTGTCTGCAGCATGTCCTCCAGAGTCCGGATGAAGCCATATCCCATCCGGGCCAGTCGGTCGATTTCAACTTTATCCACAGGGGCTGGAGACTCTCTTAAAGTCCGTTCGGCATCACGCAGATCCAAGGCATAGTTTCGCGCCCCTACCTGCCCCACACGCCCGGCCAGGCGATGAACCAACAGCACCAGATTTTCATGGTCCTGATCGGCCAAGGCAGATTTCATGGCGACCAGGTCTTTGGCCGTTTCCTCTTTTACAATGGCTAAAATATCGGCGATCTCCTCCACATTATCACCGGCCATTTTGGCCAGACCCGACACATCCACTTCAATTAAGCCATCCGACGATGGACCCATACCTTCGAGTGAGGCCAATAAGTCCGCTTCACGAAACGGCTTCATGACAATACCGTCAAATCCCTTCTCAAGCAATTCTGTTTGCTCGTTGTGGAGCACTTGTGCCGTCAAGGCATAAATTTTAATGAGGCGGCCGGTTCGGTGCCTGATGCGTTCACAAACCTCCAGTCCGCTCATTCCAGGCATACGCATATCCAGAAAAATCACATCCGGCTTTTCCTTATCAAAGGTTTTCAACAACTCCAGACCGTTGGTGAACACCCGATGTTCCACGTTATGTTTTTTTAGAATAGAAGCCCCCAGGTTAAGAATTAAGGCGTCGTCATCTGCCATCCATACCACCCCTGAATCTAATGAATCCTTCCCGACTAAGCTTTCTTGTGTGCCAGAGGCGCCTTCCACTTTTTTATAGGACATAAAAACCGTAAAGCAGGAGCTTCTCGGGTTCACTCTCCACCTGAACGCTTCCTCCCTGCAATTCCACCATATTTTTCACAATGCTCAGGCCCAAACCCGTCCCCCCATATTTTTCCGAAACATCCATCCCTCCCTGGTATATTCCTTAAACAGATCGGGCAGGCGCTCTGCTGCAATCCCCACACCTGTATCCCTGATAGCTATCCGCACATCATAGCCTTCCGACTTATCCTCAACGGTGGTTTCAACGGTGACCCGTCCCTCATCGGTAAACTTAATGGCATTGCCAATGATATTGAACAGAATTTGTCGCAACCTGAAGGGATCACCTTCCATTTTCCCGGGTGATCCGACCTCTTCCTCATGTGTCAGCTCTATACCCTTTTTAGCGGCCAATGGTACCAAAGCCTTGACCACATGGTCCACTTCCTGCAACAAATCAAAAGGTTTGGCATCAAAGGTAAACTGACCGGACGTCACCTTGGCATAATCCAACACTTCATTGACCACATTCAACAAATGGGCGGCAGGATGATAAATGGCATCGACCGCCACCCAATCCTTGCCTGCCAGCTTGGCTTGCTCGGCATAGCCATAAATCGATTGCAAAGGGGTTCGGATTTCGTGGCTCATATTGGACAAAAAGCGCTGTTTGGCTGCAGCCTCCTGACGCACGGCTTCGTTCACCACCTCCAGCTCAGCCCGGTATTTATTGCTCTTGGATATATCCAGCAAAACTATCAAGGCCAAAAGAAGTGAAACCGCAATAAATACAACAGCAATTAAATTTAAAACCTGAATGGTATCACCAGCAGTTGAAAAGGCCGCCTGGGTTTCCTCATTGAGCCGGGCAATCTCTTCCTGTTCCAGGGCATTTATAATGGTAATTATTTGATGAATCAAACGGTTGTTAACGGTCAGCAATTGAAATTCCCGCTGTTGAAGCATGGCAGCCTCCTGCAACTGAATGCTCTGAAGACTGTCCAAAGAACTTTCCAGGATGGTAAACAGTGAATCGGCCTTGATAAGATGAAGGGTATCAATCGCTGTTATCACTTCCTCATCCACCTGCGTGGCGGTGGTGATGACCTCCGATTCACTTTCCGGCTCTGAGCGCCCAAACAAACGTTGCAAAAAACCTGTTCGCTCTTCCCTTATGGTATCAGATGACACCGTGGTTGTGGTGGTTTTTTTGTGCGTTTGCAGTAACCGCCTTTGCGACAGGGAATCTGCCACTCGGGTTTCTTCGGCCACCTTTGTCAAAAATGACCGAATGTCCGGACTTGCGTTGCGCCGGTACTGCAATTGCAGATACTCCACAAAAACCTCCTTGCGACGCGTCAGCAGCTCATCAATGCTTTCCACACGCTGCAACTGTAAACTATCACCGGCAAACAACCATTGCAAGGTATCGAGCGCTTCATAAACGGCATCCGACTCCTGTATAAATGACATGGAGGGGTCGCGTCGGCCACTGGCTGCCTCTTTTTGCTGCAGATGATTCAATTGCGAAACGCCTCTAAACAGCCGGTTGACTTCCATCAGACGCTCGTTGGGCTTGGCCAGTTGATCAATATTGGTGGTGATTTTATCAAAGGCCCGATCAATGGCGAGATAGATCACCAGGATGGTAATCAATCCAACAGCAGTGGTAATCAACACTTTCCCTTTTAAAGAGGCCGGTAGCTTGTTCTTCACGTACCAATATTTAGAAGATGAAAATAATACGAGGTCCAAATGACTGCAAAAAACGAACCACAAAGCCGCTTAGACGCATCATCTAAACGGCTTTATATGGTAAACACAGGTCTTAAAAATTAAAGCAAACGGATCTCTGTAGAAATGGGTATCGCTTTTTTATAAAGCGCAGAAACCCCACAATATTTCGTTTCAGAGAGATGAACCGCCTTCTCTATTTTGTCCAAAGGCAGATTACTCCCCGTAAACTCGTAAATAATCTTCATTCCCTCGAACGTCTTTGGATGTTCCTCGGTCAAATCCCCCTCGACCTTAATTTCCAAATTATCAAACTCTACCCGCATTTTTTTTAACATGGAAACCACATCCATTCCGGTACAGCCGGCTAAGGCCAAAAGGACAAAAGGCTTGGGGCGCGGACCTTTGTTTTCTCCTCCCACCTCAGGACCGGCATCAATCGTCAGTTTATGTCCGGAGATCTCCGTCTCAAAGGACATGTTACCTTGCCATTTTATACTTACTTCGCTCTTCATGTATCAATATATTTAAATTATTAGGTACCTGATGCAAATTTAATCTTTATTTCTATCTTTGTTAAAAGAAAATGATATTAATCATTCCACATCACCATATACACCTGTATGAAACGAGATGAAAACCAATCCGGTATAGAGCATCCGGACCTTCGCCAATATGAAATATTCAAAGGCCTCAGCAATGAACAAATTGAGCTGGCCACACAAAGTATGATTTGCCATTTTTATAAGAAAGGGGCGATCATATACAATGAAGGCAGCCGCATTAACGGCAGCTACATTGTCAACAGTGGCGTATTAAAGATATACAAAACCGGCTTTGATGGCAAGGAGCAAATCATTCGTTTTGCCCGTAAAGGCGATTTAATTGCGTTCCGATCGGTTATTAGCGATGAACTGGCCTGCACCACAGCAGAGGCCATACAAGAAACAACCTTATGCTACATCCCCGGTGAAGCCCTGACCGGCTTCATCAAAACCAATTCCGAGTTTGCCATGGATCTCATGAAGCTCACCTGCCGGGAACTTGGTGAGTCTAACAAGTTTTTAACGGACATCGCCCAAAAAACAGTACGTGAAAGACTGGCAGAAGTGCTTTTACTGCTAATGGACACCTTTGAGCTGGATGACGATAACACCCTGCAAATATCATTAACCAGAGAAGAGCTGGCCAACATGGTGGGCACAGCTACCGAATCGGTCATACGTCTGTTATCCGAATTTAAAGCCGATCAACTCATAGAGCTGAACGGCCGTAAAATCAAACTATTAAACATTCCCAAACTGATCAAAGTGGGTAACGTTTACGTATAAGCCACTTTTACATCACCATAATTTCCAGCGGGGGAATCGGCAAGTCCTTGGTTCCCCTGGATTTACCATGTCTAAAAACAGGACGTTCCGGTTGGTCAACGACCTCCGTCACCCCCAAAGCGGTCAATGCAGCAGCCCCGGTGGGCGTGAATAACTCAATCTCTATGGGGCCTGCTGTTACAGGTATGGCGTTAGTTTTAATCATCACATCCGTTGCCGGTGCCGGCACCCTCAGGGTGCCGTGTGAAAAGCTCACGGATCCGCCACCATAAGCCACCGGATTCAACAATTGGGCTTTTGGGGGCACGCCCAACAACTGAAGCCCCATTACAGCGCCCATAATATCTATCAGGATGTCCTGCGCCTCATGCAGCCATGCTTCAGGCTCCTGGTAATGTGCCTGATCGTGGTGATGGTGATGGTCTCCATGACCCCCGCCTTCATCCGGCTGATGGTGGTGGTGGAAATGGTGATCCCCCATATCAAAATCATGGGTTTCGTGCGCCGTTTTCTCCGCCTGAATCAAGGCCTTGAGCATCCTGAATCCAAATTCGGCATAAAGCCTTTCAATCTTCAGATCTTCCATTAAATGCTCCAGCAGGTGAAGGGCTTTGTGTGACGACAAGTGACCGTGATGATGCTCCACCTTAATAAGCATACGTGAACTGCCGTCGGCCGTCACAACATGCCGGACAGAAGCTTTACCAATCTTTTCCGCCGCTTTTTGCATAGCAGCAGTCACTTTGGTCGCATCCGCCCCGGCACTAATAAGGGCAGCCGCAAACATATCACCGGCAAAACCACCTTGTGGATTGATGTACAATTCCATAATTTAAAATGTCTTTAAAGTCTTAGAAGTTGTTTAAATTATTTTTCCCGGTTGCGTGCAATCAACCCGGAAACAACAGCTCCACGTATCCCTCCATCTATATTCACGACCGTGAGATTGGGCGCACAGGATGCCAGCATGGATGTCAAAGCCGCCTCTTTGGCCCTAAAGCCATAGCCCACAGAGGTGGGCACCCCGATAACGGGCAGCGGGACCAGTGAGGCTACAAAGGGGGCCAGAGCGCCTTCCATGCCGGCCACCACAACCACGGCAGAAGCATCCTTACTGATACCCTCCCTTACGGCATCCAGCACCCGTGTGGGGTGCGCAATACCACGATCCTCAAAAACCAATGGCTGCACCCCAATACTGCGCAAAGTGATGGCACATTCGTCCACGACCGGATGATCCGCAGCCCCGGCACTTATCACGAGGACACTGCCCTTTGGTTCAGGCAGATCGCCCACCACCAAAACCAGATCGGCATTGATAACGGGATATCGATCCCGGTAATGTGCTTCCAGCTCATTATTGAAGGGACTGCGAGACACAATCACTCTCGGATGCCTTTGCAGCAAAGCATCTGCCACCTCAATCGTTTGCTGACGGGTTTTATATTCCCCGTAAATAATCTCGGGGATATTGATGCGCGCCCCCCGGTTTACATCTGCAATATAACTGCTGGCCGTTTCCAGCCAGTCCAGAGAAAAATGCCGCCGGGCATTTTGCCGATCCAGTTTCCCGGCTTTAATCTGATCAAATAACTCATCGAATGTCATAATCTCCCTCTCCCCATTTTTTTACTTGTCCTACAAAAATGCTTACCTTAGTATTACCTCCCTAATAAAGAAACCTAAGATAAACAAAAATACAATCTCAACCATCTAATGGGTCTTTCTTTACCTGAATTATTTGGTATTCTAAATAATAAAGTCAAAATTTGGACGTTTTTTGCCGAATGTTTTATTAATTTAATGACCACTTGTATGGAATCCAATGGATATATATCAATGGTGCAAAGCACCATTGAAAATAACAGAGACTCACTGGCTTTCAGTGATTACCAAAGCCAACACTATTCTTTTCGCGAAGTAGGAAAATCCATCTTTCAACTTCACACCACTTTTAAAGAGCTGGGCGTCAGGGAAGGCGATAAGGTGGCACTGATTGGAAGAAATTCCTCCAACTGGGGCATCATCTATCTGGCCACCATCACCTATGGGGCCGTTATTGTACCCATTTTGCCGGATTTTCACAGCAACGACATTCATCACATCCTCAACCATTCAGAATCGGTGTTGCTGTTTGCCACCAGTCGCATGTTTGAAAAAATTGATGAAACACAACTTCCCAAAGTCAAGGGTATTCTGGCGGTGGAGAACTTTCAGCCCCTCAATGACCACCATGGGAAACTGACCCGGATGGTTGAAAAAGCACTGAAGAAAACAGAAGATCCACCGGGCCCTTTCGACATTCAACGCCTTCGCTATGCCTCTGTTCCCGCTGAACAGGTCATGGTTTTATCCTACACATCCGGCACATCGGGCTTTTCAAAAGGTGTTTTGCTGCCGCATCGCAGCATATGGTCGAATGTGCAATATGCCAGCGATACCTTCGATCTGGTCGCGGGTGAAAGAATTGTATCCTTCCTGCCCATGGCCCATGCCTACGGCTGCCTGTTCGAGTTCTTATGGCCTTTCATCACAGGATGCCACATCACTTTTATCACCAGAACCCCCTCTCCGCAGATTATTACAGAAGCCTTCAGGGCCATTAAACCCCATTTGATTCTTTCCGTTCCGCTCATTCTGGAAAAGATTTTTAAGCGTCGGATCATGCCAAAACTGGAAAGTTCGCCACTCAAAACCATGTTGAAACTGCCCATTGCGAATAAACTGGTGTACAGCAAAGTGCGAAAAACCCTCGTGGATACCTTTGGGGGTGCGTTCAAAGAAATGGTGGTTGGTGGCGCAGCGCTTAACAAGGATGTGGAGCAGTTCCTTAAGAAAATCAACTTTCCGCTCACCGTAGGTTACGGAATGACCGAGTGTGGCCCGCTTATCAGTTATACACCATGGACCAAAACCCGGTTGCATTCGGCCGGACAAATTGTCGACCGCATGCAGGTCCGCATCGACAGCGAAGACCCTTTCAATATTGTGGGGGAAATCCAGGTCAAAGGCGACAATACCCTCCTGGGTTATTACAAAAACGAAAAGGCCACCCGGGAAATTTTTACCGCGGACGGCTGGCTGCGGACGGGTGATTTGGGCATCATAGATGCCGAAAACTTCATATACATTCGCGGTCGCAGCAAAAACATGATACTGGGGGCTTCGGGACAAAACATTTACCCGGAGGAGATTGAGACCGTTTTGGCCAGCATGGACATCGTACAGGAATGTCTGGTGCGTGAGAGTGACGGAAAAATTGAAGCGCTAGTGTATCCCGATTACGAGGTGTGCGACCTGTCGGATTGCAGCGCCGAAAAAATCGAGTCCGTTTTACAGGAATTGAGAAAGGAAGTGAACGAAAGTCTACCGGCCTACATGTCCATTTCAAAAATCATTTTGTTTCCCGAGGAATTTGAAAAAACGCCTAAGAAAAGCATCAAGCGGTACAAATACATGACCTAAGAAAGCCACACTATCGCATAAAAAGAGGGCGTCCCGATATTCCGGAACGCCCTCTTTTTATGGATACTTCACCAATCCGGGAAGTATTCCTTTCATTTAATTATCAGTGGCTAAACCAAATTATTTGGACAGCCTTTCTTATTCTGTGGCAAAAATATTTTACAAATTAAAATAGCTCACCACCCGTTTCATGGCATCCACCTCATCATTGAACTGATGCACCATGCCATTGATATCTTCTGCGGCCTGAGCATTGGATTGCGACACCCGGTCCAGCTCCAGCAAGGCATTATTGATTTGCTCTGCGCCGGCATTTTGCTCCTTGGAGGCGGCACTGATTTCCAACACCAGTTCAGCCGACTTCATAATTTTTGGCACCATTTCGGCAAAAATCTGCATGGCCTGTCGCGCAATCAGAACACTATTGCCCGACAACTGATTGATTTTTTCAGCGTTGACCCGACTTCGCTCGGCCAGACGTCTTACTTCTCCGGCCACTACTGCGAATCCTCTCCCATGCTCCCCGGCACGTGCCGCCTCAATGGCAGCGTTCAAAGCCAGAATATTGGTCTGCCGGGCCACATCTTCTATCAACACCACGCTCTCGTTAATGGATTCAATGGCCTGAACAGCTCCATCAACATGGACTCACCGGATTTGGCCTCGTTGGCCGCATCCTGAACAATGGTTACCGTCTCATTGGCATTGTCTGCGTTCTGGTTTATATTAGAACCCATCTCCTCCATCGATGCCGACAGCTCCTCGGTGGAGGAAGCTTGTTCGGTAGCACTTTCGGCCAGTCGCGAAGCCGAAGTCGTCATTTCCAGATTTCCTTTCGAAATGGTCAGGGCCGCACTGCTGGCCTGGGCAATCATATCGCCAATCTGACTTTTTAGTCGCGAAAACGACTGGGCCAACTGTCCCAGCTCATCCGCTCTGGCCAAAACGTCCGCGCTCATATCTTTCGTCAAATCCCCATTGGCAAAAACATCGGAGTGACTGGTAATTTCGCTCAGAGGTTTGGTTATGGATCGGGCCAGCCACATAACAATGACCAGGGTTACCCCCAAAAAGAGGATACTCAAAACAAAACTACTGATAGCTATGGGTCGAATCACCACCAGCAACTCGGACACCGGTGCGGCCATTACCGCAGAGAAGCCGGTATTGCCTACAGGCATAACCGCAAAATCCGCGTTATCACCCCCCAGTGCTCTGTTGGGCAGTACACCTCCGCGACTATCAGCCAGAAGTTGCTCAACGGTGGTGGCACCCACGATCTCTCCAAGGGGCGTTCCAATTTGTTCGACATTCTCTGAAATAATCACATTTCCGGATGCATCTACCATCCAGACTTCCGCATTTTCCGTGATTTTTCGACTCACAAACTGATGAATCAATTCACCCGGATCAATGCCTACGCCAGCCACTCCCAGTGGATTCTCCAAATCACCCATTAAAACATTGTAAAAGAAAAAAGTCTGGTCAAGGGAAGCGTTATAGTCATAATTCAATTCATATTTCTGACCGGCATCCATCAAATTAAAAAACCAACCATCGGAAGGGTTACTTCTGGCTAAAGTGTTGACATGGGCGTGGCCCTGAATGTAAAACTTATTGGTGGTGGCTGAAGCCGCAAAAGCATTCGGATAGTCCATCTTCGAATACAGCTGATCCACCTTCTCCAGGGCATAATGGGACAAGTCCCCATTGCTTTCCTCACTGGCAAACCAGTCGAGCAACAATTGATCGTCGGCCAGACCAATAGAAGCCTCCAGCCCCTTTTCCAGGGTCGCGCGTAATTCAGCCTGCGAAGCCTCCAGGAAAGACAGCAGTTGTTGTTCCCGAATGTCCTTTTGCAAAGTGCTTTTTACGGTAGAGTAACTCACCACGGCCTGTATAATAATAATGGAAAAGGTCAGCAATCCAAAATAGACCAATAACCTGTTCCTGAGCTTAGTAAACTCAAATCTCATCCACTTCATAAATATCTCCCCATCATTTTTAGTAAGTATACCGAGTGCTTGTCTACGCAGAATTTGTATTTTTGATTGCCCCATTAATCATTTTTGAATATATTTAACATAACCAATTAATTCGAAGTCAACCGAAAACCTTTCAAACAAAATGTTCAAAAACAACATTCAAAACTATATCATTATTGTAGCAGGTGGAAGCGGTCAAAGAATGGGTGAATCCATCCCCAAACAGTTTTTGATCATCCATCAGAAGCCGCTGCTGATGCTGACCATTGAGCGCTTCCATCAATTCCACTCAGCGCTGCGAATCATATTGGTACTTCCCGAACGCCAACAAGCCTATTGGGAGGAACTGTGCCGCACCTTTCACTTTGAGATTCCCCATACCATTGTCCATGGCGGACCGACCCGTTTTGAGAGTGTCATGAACGGACTCTCTGTCATTGATGATGTCAGGGGACTGACGGGCGTGCACGATGGGGTGCGGCCCTTTGTGTCCGATGCCACCATAAAAAATTGTTTTGCCCAAGCCAAAGAACACGGAGCAGCCATCCCTACCATTCCCCTGGTTGATTCCATTCGTGAACTCTCTGCCACAGGCAGCTTGTCCAGGCCCAGAAACAGTTTCAGACTGGTGCAAACCCCTCAGGTATTTAAGACAGACCTACTCAAAAAAGCTTACCAACTGCCCTTCCGGGAAAGTTTTACAGATGACGCCTCCGTGGTGGAAGCCGCCGGTCACACGGTTTACTTGACAGAGGGCAATACAGAAAATATTAAGATCACGTCGCCATTTGACCTGCTGGTAGCCAGGGCGCTTAGCGCTCAAATAAAAGCCGGTCAAAATGAGTAACCAACCCCCAGATACCACCTCAATCCACCAGCGACATTGCTGTTGGATGCCCCAAACTGGATGGGCCCCAGGAAGCTGTCATACTCCAGTAAAAGTCCGTAACCGAAAATCCGCTCATCGCTGGCCATCACTACCGGCTGAAACGCTGAATCACCTTCGTTGTGGGAGACCAGTCCATTGACAATTCCTGTAACATGCATGTTTCTTAAAAACTGGTATCGCACATTCAACTGCGCCATAGCATAATCCTGAACAACTTTTTCACGGGAAGACAAGCCGACAAAACTCACCTCATTGGAACGCAGCTGAAAGGGCATGCCACCCACAAAATTGAATCCGGGAAGGGGGAGCGAACGATTGGAATAACTCCCTTGCAAACGCGGACTAATAACCAGACGGTCATGAAGCCCCCAATAAGTGAGATAATGACCCGAAACGGCCGAAAAGTTATTATAAAGGGGCTCTATGGCATCCGCCACCAACTCTCTCGAGGCCGGATCGCCATGATAAACAGCACTGTTGTTGATGTAAAAACGGTACTTTAGTGACAATTCACTGCCCCGGGTTGGAAAAACCGACGATTAATCGTATTTCTGTTGAGCGAAAAATTGGTGGAGATAAAAACATTGCCAAATTTTTCAACACCGGCCGAGAAAACCTCATAAAATCCACTCTGACGCTTCAGCACACTTCGCTCCAGTTCCATATAGCCTCTTAACAGCCACTTGGTATCCAGGGAGGACATAAAGCCCAGGGTTAAATCCGTATAATTATGGATAAAACTGCCATACCTGGAACCTCCCTCCAGATAAACCGGAAAATTATTGTTTTCCCACACCAAATCCAGTCGCGATGCCGCCCGGTGATTGTCCCCATAGTAACTAATGATGGAAGTATGGAGACGCGGACGTTCCGACACATCCATGGTAGCACTTAAGCGGTTACCTCTGGCCAGGACATTGCGCAGCGTAACATTGGTAAGGATACCTGCCTTGTATTCATTGTCATAATGCAAAGAGAATTTCAAACGCGCCCGGGCCGACTCCTTCGCATACATGGTCAATACATAACCTTCTTTCTCAGGGGTTAATTCATAGGTCACCGTTTCAAAATACCGTGTTCCCATCAGGCGACTAATGCCCTTCGCCAATTGATTAAGGGTAATAGCGTCACCCGGGGCGATATCAAAACTGGACATGAAAAACCGGTGACTGATATAATCGACACCCTCCAGATGGATTTGGGAAATCAAGTAGACTTCAGGGGCAGGAGGAACAGATGGCGCAGGTTGTTGCCCCATGGAATCCAGGCGCTGCGACAAACGCAAAAGCTCATCCATCTTTTCTCGGGCCGCGGCTTCTCCCCTCAATATAATTTGGGGACTATCGAAGAAACTTCCGGCATTGTATGGCTCCATAAGCGGTGATATGAGAATATCCACATCATCAATTTGCCGGCGCATGGTAATACTGTTGGCAATCATGGCAGAGGCCGACAAAACACTCAGCGGGGATGTGAGATCAGTGATTTGCATCTTATCGGCATCGCCACATTGACCCCGATAATGATCTCGGCGCCCATTCTCTGACAAAGGTGGACCGGAAAATTATTTAAAACACCTCCATCAATCAACAACATACTGTCCTTTACTACAGGCGAAAATACAGACGGAATGGACATGCTTGCCCGAAGTGCATTAGCAAAACTACCTTCATCCAGCACCACCTGGTCCCCACTGATTAAATCGGCTGCCACACATTTAAATGGAATGGGATAGTGATCAAATGAATCAATGCCGGCCACACGTGCAGATAAGCGGGAAAAAGTTTCAGAAATAGAATGACCGCCAACAAAACCGGCCGGCACCTGCAGTCCGTCTTTGGTGATATCCAACTCTACCTGAAACCTTTGATAGTCCATTTTTTCTTCGGGAATAACGTCCGACAACAAAACCCTGTCGGTCAGTAATTGCCCCCAATCGAGTGTCTTTGCGATAGAATCCAGTTCTGAAGCAGTATAGCCAATGGCATAGAGTCCTCCAATAATACTGCCCATACTTGTACCGGTAATATAATCGGGCCGAATCCCGGCCTCTTCCAAAACCTTTAATACGCCTATATGCGCAAATCCCTTAGCGCCTCCACCGCTCAAGACAAGCCCTACCCGGGGTCGCTCATCGCCCTGAGCCGTTAAAAAAACCGGTAAGAGTAACAGACAAAAACCCAAGAACATCCGTCGTACCATAATGCCATCATTCATTTTTAAACAGATACAAAAGTTAGCCAATTTCCAATAAACGGAAGGTCTCTGGACTGCCAAAATATTCTCAAATGATGTAAAACAGATTTAATCCGCCAAAAACAGTCATCAGATAAGACCCCGCGACTTAAACTCGAGGTAGCGATTCATGGTGTCCACGGTCAGATTTTCGGGATTGGTGAGTACCACATAAATGCCTCTCCTTTCCAACTCTTTGACAATTTGCTTTTTGTCATAAATGAACTTCTCAGCAATGGCTTGCCGGTATATCTCCTCAGAATCACCTGATTCATTGCGGATCAGCCTGACAATTTCTTCGTTCTCGAAAAAAACAACCATCAACAAATGACTATTGGCCAAACTGCCCAATAGGGGAATAACGCGACGGGCAGATTCCAGACTCTCAAAATTGGAAAACAGAATGAGCAAACTGCGCTGATGAATACGGTGGCGAACAAGGCTGTACAAACCCTCCATATTGTGCTCACCAAAGTCCGTTTGCTGGTTGTACAAAACCTCCATGATGCTCTGCAAATGCCGTCCTTCATTACGCGCAGGAAGCATGGCATTCACCTTATCACTAAAAGTAACCAAACCGGTTTTATCGTGCTTAAGAAGGGCTATGTTAGAAATCACCAGACTGGTATTAATGGCGTAGTCCAGCAGGGTCATGCCATCAAAGGGCATTTTCATGGTTCGCCCCATGTCCACCAGGCAAAAAACCTGTTGCGACTTTTCATCCTGGTATTGGTTCACCATCAAGTGTCCTTTACGAGCGGTGGCTTTCCAATTGATGGTCCGCACGTCGTCCCCTTTGATGTAATCCCGAATCTGATCAAACTCGGTATGATGGCCCATTTTTCGGATTTTCTTAACCCCCATTTCACTCAAGCGGTTGCTAATGGCCATTATTTCATAGCGCCGCATCTGAACAAAGGAAGGATACACCTTTATCATGGCACCCTTGTTAAAGGTATACCGCCGGCTAAAAAAACCAATTCTACCGGTAATGAAGACATTCAGAGCACCAAAATGATACTCACCACGTTCAACGGGCTTTAAACCATACGACTGCTTAATTTTTTGACGTGGAATCAGCAAGGGTTTAAAGGAAAGGTTTCTCAATTGAAACTGAACAGGCACCTCATCTATGACCTCTGATTGGACCGCAAAGGGAAACAAACTCTCTAAGTGCAATACCACTTCGTTGCGGTCACCATTCGAAAATCTTTCCGGTAAAACCCGATCCGCTCTGATAAAATCCCGACTGCCTTTGGGATAAAGCATCACCAAATCCACCAAAGCCAAGCTGATCCATAGCAAAAGCAAAACGACTGATAAAGCATAAAGAAGGGGCCAGATAAACGAACAGACAAACAAGACACTGAGGCTCCACAATGCTTTATAAAACAAACTATTGGTGTAAACGGATTGGATGAAGTATTTCACTGGGCAGTAACAGTTTTTAAATTAAAAGACTAACGGGGAACTTCCACGGAATCGACAATCTGCCGAATAACAGCCTCGGGTTTGACACCTTCCATTTCCTTTTCGGGACTTAAAATGACCCGGTGCGTCAAAACGGGGAATAGGACCTCCTGGATATCTTCGGGTGTGACAAAATCACGTCCTTCCAGCGCGGCAAAAGCCTGGAGGCTTTGAGAATGGACAAAGAGGCACGGGGACTTCCGCCCAGGTACAGCGAACTGTGGTTCCGGGTCTTTTCTACAATGGTAGCTATGTAACGCAGAAGCTGAGGCTCAACAAGGACGTGATGCACCAACTCCTGGAATTCCATAATTTCAGCCGCTGTCACCACCGGTTGAATCTGATCCACTTCCACCACATTGCCCCGCTCACAGGCATTTTGTAAAATGCCCACTTCTTGCTCCAATGTCGGATAATCAATTTTTATTTTAAACAGGAAGCGGTCCAGTTGCGCTTCAGGCAAGCGGTAAGTCCCCTCATGCTCCACCGGATTTTGGGTGGCCAGGACCAAAAAAGGATGGTCCATGGCGTGCGTTTCGCCGTCAATGGTTACCTGCCGTTCTTCCATGACCTCAAACAAGGCCGATTGTGTTTTCGCGGGCGCCCGGTTCACCTCATCAATCAGAATCATATTCGAGAAAACAGGTCCGCTTTTAAACTCAAAACCAGAAGTCGCAGAATTGAAAACGGTTGTCCCCAAAACGTCAGAAGGCATCAAATCCGGCGTAAACTGAATTCTCGAAAAGCCTGTATCCAAACTCCTCGCCAGCAGCTTGGCAATAAGCGTCTTGGCAACCCCCGGCACGCCCTCAATGAGCACATGGCCATTGGCCAAAAGGGCGGTCAGCAATAAATCCAGCACCCTTTCCTGTCCCACAATAATTTTTGAAATTTCGTTGCGAATACGATAGGCCAGGTGATTGAGTTCCTGCACTTTTAAGCGACTCTCGAACAGTTCACTGTTCGAAGTATTGTTGAAGTTCTCTGTTGATTCCATAACTAATGACAGTTTTTATAAAAGAATTCTAATTGGCGATTGAATTGGTGTAAATCCTCATGGGAAATCCGGCTGACCTTATCCATATTGGCTGCCATGCGAAAAATGGCTGCCAGGGTTCTCTCCGGAACCCCTGACTTTCTGGATGCTTCCTCTATCAAACGACTCTCTGGCAGGGAAGTGTCTAAATAATACTTACTTCTTAAAAAATCCAGGAAAAACTGATACCTTTTCTGGGCGATGTTTAAATGATTTTGATTCAGAAAGTATAATCGGGCAATGGTCTCCACAAAATCCAGGGAAGAATTCCTGGGGGCTTCCACAACCGGAATGGCGCGCTGTCGTCGTTTGCCTTGAAAAACCATAAACAACAGCACACCCAATAAAAACAAATACCAGGCCATGCGCAGCGACCGGTTTTCCAATACAAAGGCCATCTGAGAGGCCACAACCGGCGCTCCGGATTTATACTTTTCATCCCAGATGGTATTGGCCACAGGCAAATAGGACAGCGATTTAAAGACGTATTCACTCTTATTGTCATTGATTAAATGATAATTGGTGAAGGCAATGGGATTGCTATTGATGTAAAAGGCGCCATCTCCGCAACGGATCCGGACAAAGTTGGTTTGCCCTTTGTGATCATAACCCAGAACAGTTGTTTTTAAGGTATCGTAATTCAAAAAATAATTGTTGGTGATGGTGCGCCCATACCAATAATGTCCAGCCACTTTCAATTGCCTGTTGGCAAAATTATACCCGATGGAATCATTCAGCAAGATGCGTGGCAGTGCCATTCCTTGTTGGATTTCAAAGCCCAGCGAATCCGTGATATTGGTTGAAAACCTGTCGGCCGCCAAAAAAACATGGTTCCCTGCCGTGGCCACCTCCCAAACCTTTGTCCAGTCTTCCGCATCCATCTCTAACTGGTCGTTGATAAAAAGCAGATTGGTATTCAGCGGAATGGCATCCTCCAAAAAATCAGCCACACCGCTATTGGACACCCTCACCTCTTTTTGCGGAAACAGTTCATCCACCACGTCATAGACAAGTGACATCCCCAATGGTACCGAATGTCGCTTTGAATAACTGGCGGTCCAGTCCACCGGCTGCGGCGCATAAACAATGGCGACAACCAAAAGAATGAACCCGGTTACCAAAAGCAAGGCCAAAAATCTGTGTTTTCGAGTCTTACGCGTCATGGGCATTTTTTAAAAAGTGCTGGTCCGGAGTCTGGTTTAAAAACGCCCCTTCAATCTTTTTGTATTGTTCCTCCCCGGGATTGAATTGTCCAAACCAGACATAATCATACACTTTGACCAGAGAGGAAAACTGATCTCTTAAAAGCACATCTCTGATTTCCCGGGCGTACTCCCGATTGGTTTTAAACTCCCTGAGACGGATTTCTCCTTTCCGGTCCAGTTTCTTCAAATAAATCAGGTACAATATACGGACCGCCTCCCGGTAAGCCCCGTTTTTCCGATACAAAGCCAGCAAATTCTCCAGTGCTGTATCGGACGATAAATCCGCCTGGGCCGCCTCAAACAATTCATCCCCGTTACCGGATCGGGCAAAAGTTATGAAGCTCACGATGGGGACATTCAGTAGCCTTAAAACAAAAAAGGTAAAAGCCAAAATCAAACATCCCAATAATACATATCGAAACCAATGACTGCTTTCGACCTGTTGAAACAACTTACCAATAAGCAATGACAGAATGCGTGAAAACCATCCCGGCCTTTCCCCGTCTTTGTCATACACATAATCCGGATTGTTCTTAAAGGCCTCAATGCGTTCATAAGCCGGCTCCCGATACTCCACTGGTCCGTTATCGTCCCAGGGAACAGCCGACTCAGCCGCCCGGGCGGTTGAGAAGAATGGGCTCAGCAACATTAAAAACAGCAACCCTGCGATGGTATTAATATATCGTTTACTATGCCACATACATCACCTATTCAGTCATTTCAGCCACTTTTTGGAGCAAACTGTCATTGTCCTTTTGTTCACGCAAATTATAATATTGGACCCCAACACCAATCAATATAATGGGATACATGATGAACTGTCCCAGAGTACCTATAAGCGACACAACAATCATGGTAAAGGTAAAACGGTCTCCACCAATGACATCACCTTCAGTAGCCGAAACCAGGCCCTGCATCATGGAAGAAATAAAAATCGGAATGGAAAAAAGGGAGCTCAACAAAGAATAGATCAGAAACAAAACAAAAATAACCCCGAAACTCTGCCACCAACTACCTTTTACCAGCTGAAACATCCTTGAGAAAAGTGTTCCAAAAGAACGCTTCTCTGAATAAATGATGACATAGCCCAATGATAAGGGAACCGACACATAGATTACCAGTACCAAGAAAATAACGATGGCTAAAAAAATCGTCACAGCCGCAACAACGTCACCTGAACCCACCAGGGAAAAGCTGGCGATGACAAAAGAAATACCACCTCCCAAAACCAAAAATCCCAAAAAAGTCAACAAATAGAAACCCATGAGTTTTCCGATAGAGGAGGTAAACACTTGCCACACCTCATTCACCTCAAAACCATTCCGTCCCTTTTCGGTGTATAAGTGCATATAAGCGGCAGTTAATCCGGAAATAAACACAAACACAAGCCATGACAAAATATAAACCAATGCAATTTTCAAAAAGTAGGATACCCCGAAGATCTCCAGAGAATTTTCCATGCTTCCCACCTGATTGAAAATTCTTGACATCTCCGTTCCGGAAAAAAAAGCTCCGGCAATGGCCGATAACAAAATGGGAATTCCCCCATAGTACAACATCACTTTGCCATAACGCTTAAATTCCTGCGAAATAAAGGCAAACGTAGCATTGATGACATCCGAAAAATCTCTACTCTTTTTTAACAGTACGGTTGGCTTCTCCATTTTTTGACTGGTTTAAGGTATTACTATAAACATATTTGGGATAAACGATAAAATAGCCGACAATTAAAAGGGCCGACAGTCCAATGATCAAGACCTGCATAAACAGGGGCATCTGATTGTAATGGCGGGTAATATAGCTTTCGATAACGGCGGCCAGGATAAAGAAAGGGATGAGTCCCATAATAATCCGTGTACCCCGCACGGCGCCTTTCACAAACCTGTATTTACGGGGATAGGTCCCCGGAAACAGAAAAGAACGCCCCATCATAATACCGGCACCTCCGGCCAGTACAATGGCCGATAATTCAATGGTACCGTGTAACATAACCGTTACCACAGAAACAACTCCCAGGGACTGTTGAAAAAAGAAGGCGAGAAAGGCTCCCAGCATCATCCCGTTTCGGAAGACAATCAGAGCCGTTCCCAGCGGCGTCAGCACCCCAAACAGGAAGGCAATAATGGACACCCGAATATTATTGAAAGCCAGATAAAAAAACATTTCTAAGGGATTGGTCATCCCATAAACCCCCATGGGGTCCCCCTTGGATATATTATCCAGAGTCAGATTAACATACTGGTCACCCAAAATAACCCGCAACAAGTCACTTTCCTGAATGGCCGAAATCCAACCCAGTAAAAAGGCCCCCAGAAAGATAATCAGGGACCAGAGGAAGTCCTTCCGGGCCCGATAAATGGACAAGGGCAATTCATGAAGCCAGAAATCAAAAATCCGGTTGGATTTTTCCTTTTTATTCTGATAAATAATGGAATGTGCTCTGGAACTTAAGTCATTCAGATAAGTAACAATCCCCGACTGGGGATAGAATGTCCGCGCATAGGACAAATCATCCGTTAAAAGAATATAATTAGAGGCCAAATCATCGGGCGTCATCTCCTTTTTTCTGCTAATCTGATCATCGAAGGCAGACCAACGTTGCTTGTTGATATTAATGAAAGAAATCTCCTTCATTGGAATAAGATAGTTTTTTTTGGTTGGGTTCTGTTGTCAAATTTTCGCTAAATTTGAACAAATTTAGCATAATCCATTTAATTGCAACAACCCAATGGAAACTTTTAACCTCCAAACCACTCAAAATGTCACACTCCAATACCAGATTGCCAGCGTAGGGGATCGCATACTGGCTGCCATGCTGGATTTCAGTTTCATGGCGGTTTATTCCATATTACTGGCTGTTATCATCAGCGCCTCCCCTTCTGATATCAGGGGTTGGTTGGGCGCTCTGTTTGTGCCCATCCTGTTTTACCATCTCTTTTTCGAGATTTTTTTTAATGGTCAGAGTCCCGGTAAAATGATCATGGGCATTAAAGTGGTCAAAACAGACGGCTCTCAATTGTCGATTGGCGCCTGCATTATTCGATGGCTTTTCAGAATACTGGATGTCAGTCTTTTCTTTGGAGGATTGGCCGTGCTTGTCATCATTATCAACGGAAACGGACAGCGTCTGGGCGACATTGCAGCTTCCACCACCGTCCTCAAACTTCCGAAGTCCAAAGACCTGCAATCCACCTCATGGGTCTCTGTACATCACACCTACGAGCCCCAGTTTAATCAGGCCGAATTGCTTTCGGATAACGACATCAGAATTATACGGGAAGTATTGGACGTTGCGGCCCTCAAACCAAAGCAGCCCCAAACTTTGGAGCTGCTTAAAAAAACAAGGGATGCGGTGGTTAAAAAAACTTCCATTCATGCAGAAATGCCCGACCGCAAATTTCTTTATACCATTATCAAAGATTACAATGCCATACATCAAAGAATGATGGCAGAAACCCCAACGGCCTAATCTCTTCTGGCAAAAAAGATCATCAGGTAATAAACCAAAGTCGCCAAAGCCGATAAAGCAGCCACCACGTAGGTATAAGCGGCCCATTTTAAAGCGTCCTTGGCCTCTACGTGACTTCTTCCGCCGGTAATTCCACTTGTATTTAACCAGGCCAAAGCCCGTTGGGTGGCGTTGATTTCAACCGGGAGCGTTATGAGCGCAAAGGCGGTAAACACCCCATAACAAGCAATAATAACAAGTAAGGCCACATCAAAGGAAATGATGCTTGGTAGCATAAAGGCCCCAAAAAACATGGCGATGAAGATGCCATTGAGCAATTTGGCACTCACATTTTGCAAAGGTACCAAAGCCGAGCGCAACTTTAAAGGTGCATAGGCCCGGGCATGCTGAATGGCATGACCACACTCATGCGCCGCCACGGCAGCAGCGGCCACATTTCGTCCGCCATAGACCTCGGCACTTAAGTTAACAGTTCGGTTGGCCGGGTTGTAATGGTCGCTCAGTTGTCCGCCAACCGACAAGACCTTAACGCCCGATATGCCATTATCGTACAGCATTTTTTCGGCCACTTCCTTACCGGATAATCCACCCTGAAGCGGCGTTCGTGAATACTTCTTAAACCGGCTTTTCAACTGCGAACTAACGATCCAGCTGGCCAAAGCAAACACAATAAAAATAATAATCAATGGTGATGAAAACATAGCTTTTCCGTATTAAGTCAATAACCTTCTATTATCAAAAAGTTTGCCAAATACCAAACCCTGCCACGGATGCAGGCCGGGAGATCGGATTTATGTCCGGGGTTTAATCCTTAAGCGTTGTCCCGGTTTAAGCTTCCGGGCATCACTAATGCCGTTTAACCTCAGGATATCCTCATTCGATACCCCCGGATACTGCTTGGCAATGGTCCACAGGTTATCGCCTGACCTAACCGTATGATAAACAAATTCACCGCTTTGCTGATCGACAGATGCCATTACGTCAGTCGCTTTTTTGGAAACGCTCGTTCTGGTTCCGTTTCGCTCGGCAATCGTCTGGTAATGACCCACCTTATCCTTAGGCACATAAACCACCAGTTTCTGCCCTACCCGAATGATATTGCGGTTAATATTGTTCCAATATCTTAAATCAGAAGCCCTGACATCAAACCATTCCGCGATGAGCCCTACCACATCGCCCGACTTTACCGTGTAATAGACTGTTTCTCTGCCGGCGGGAGCCACTACCGGATGAGAGGAGGCACTGGTAGGCGCCACCACCAATTGATTATTCGGAAAAAATTCCTCGCGCCGGTGGGTATAAATGGTGTCTTCCAAACTGGCAAAGGCAGTGGTATGATTAAAAGCCAGACGGAGGGGATACATCTTATTTTTGGCAGGTACAATATCCCTGCGGTATTGGGGATTCAATTCCCGGATGACTTCAACAGGAAGTTGGACCATATCAGCGACCTGATTAAAGTGAAGCGGCTGGCTGACCATGATGGTATCCGTTGCCACAGGCAACTGAATATCCAGGGCGTGCAAATGATGTTCCTCGGCGTAAGTAAAGGCATAGGTCGCAGCTATAAAGGCAGGCACATACCCGCGGGTTTCACGCGGAAGACGGTAATAAATTTCCCAAAAATCACGCTTGCCACCCGACCGTCGAATGGCCTTATTCACATTCCCGGGACCACAATTATAGGCCGCAATGACCAGCTGCCAGTCGCCATAGATACCGTACAAATCCGACAAGAAGGCAACAGCTGCTTGTGTGGCCTTAACCGGATCCCGCCGTTCATCTAAGTAAGAGTCGACTTCTAGTCCATACTGCTTGCCGGTATAATACATGAACTGCCAGATCCCGGAAGCACCGGCTTTGGATAAAGCCCGTGGATTTAAAGCCGATTCAATAACCGGCAAATACTTCAATTCCATGGGCAGATTGGCAGCGTCTAAGGCCGCTTCAAAAATGGGGAAATAATATTCAGACAATCCCAGCATCGTCGCCATCTGATCGCGTCGTCGCTGTGTGTATAATTTGATGTAGGATTTCACCTGACTATTAAAGGGAAAATGCATGGGAGAATTAATGGCCGAAAGTCGCTCAATATAAACAGAGTCCGGGAGCTCTTCCACCAAATTTTCCTCTCTCTCCATAATGGTATCCACCACAAAAGCCTCTGTGGCCGGACGGGTGTGCCACACATTCACCAGACTATCAAGAGAAGCCACATAGTCTGAAAAGCTATCCTCAACATTTACTTCTTCCGGATTTTTGGCGCTACTGTGCCCTAAACTAAAAAGGCCGAATGTAGCTATAGCGAAATATTTTATCATCTTACAAAATCATTAAAACGTTACCAACCAAATGCCTTATACGCAAAAAACAAAATAGGGTTGTGAATCATTGAGGGGGGGGGCGGGAACCAGCATCAAAACTCAAACTGCATCTGAAAACCAAAGGCCGATCCTTTATCTGTAACAGGCGAAAGCATGGCGGGTTCAATCCGCAGGGAAAGATCATCACTGATATCAAAATCATAGAAATGAGCATCGACACTGGCGTCAATGATGCTGGCCACATAGAGTGCAGCCATTCCTATATAACTGATATCCCGATAGCGCTTGTAGTACCGACGCTTGTTCTGCAAGGCCCTTTCGAACCATTCAGACAAATCTCCATGCACACGATCCATATCAAGTCCGGGAGGAATAAACTGTTCATAACTGGTGTTGCCCGGATCGCGGATCAAAAAATCGCGGTAAGCCGACCGGTATCTGTTGTAATAAGTGGAGTTGAAATGAATGGCATAAACCAGTCCGCCAATCCCCGCATACAGAATGGGCACCTTCCAGTACTTTTTATTATAGATTTGTCCCGCACCCGGAAACACAGCCGCATAAATACTGGCCTTATGGGGGGAGTGTTTGTAATCATCGGGCAGTTGAAAATCCGAAGGCGTTGGATTTTCCTTGATGGTCACCGGCAGCGGTTTTTCTCCCACCAGCGAATCCGCCACCAATATCACCCGCTGCTCCAGAGAATCATTCAATAACAGTTCTGTTTTACGCAACAGGCTATCGGTTTCAGCATCCGGAAGCAAGGGTGGCTGATCAATCAGCGACTCCAAAATCACTTGGGCAGAATCTTCGGGCACAACATCCTGCGCATTGGCCGGGAACGCCAAAAGCCATATCAGCACAACTGCGCAGTAGGAAGTCTTTTTTAATATATCCACCTTATGTTGATCGTTCGTTATTGTTTTGTAAATCGCTGATTCTCCTATCAACCTAATGATCTATTAACCTAACGATCTATTGTTATGTTGAATGGCGTAAAAAATCAGGATTTCACTTTATCAAGAATGGCCACAATCTGTTCCAGCTCCTCGTCGGAGCGAAAAGGAATGACAATTTTACCCTTTCCTTTGGTGTCCCGTGAAAACTGAATGTTGGTTTTAAAGAAACTGGACAGTTGATGTCTCAATGCGGTATAGGCTTCAGAAACCGGTTCACCGGTTCTGACAGGCTCTTTGGGTGCAACCGGCTTATCAATGGTCCGGACCAACTCCTCCACTTTTCTGACCGACAGATCATCCTTGATGATTTGCTCAAAAATGGCGATTTGGCGGGCAGGGTCCTCTACATTAATAATGGCTCTGGCATGTCCCATCGATATTTGCTTCTCACGCAAGCCCAGCTGAATTTCAGCCGGCAGCCGCAATAAGCGAAGATAATTGGCAATGGTGGAACGTTTTTTACCTACCCGGTCCGACATACTTTCCTGGGTCAGGCTACACTCATCAATAAGCCTCTGATAACTGATGGCCACTTCAATGGGATCCAAATCCTCGCGCTGAATGTTCTCCACCAGAGCCATTTCCAGCATGATGTCATCATCCGCGTCCCGGACATAGGCAGGCACTTTGCTTAAGCCGGCCAACTTGGAAGCCCGGAATCGTCGCTCTCCGGCGATGATTTGGTACTTATCCTCGCCCAACTTCCGCAAAGTCAGAGGCTGTACGATGCCCACGGCTTTAATCGACATGGATAATTCATTGAGTCGTTCTTCATCAAAGCGTGACCTGGGTTGCCAGGGATTGGCTTCAATTTTATCAATATCGATCTCAATGATAGATGCAGCAGGTCTTTGTTGCCTTACCTCCTCCGAATTATCAATCAATGCACCCAAACCTCTTCCTAAAGCGCTTTTTTTTGCCATCGTATCTCTAAAATAATCTTATTACTTATTAATAACCTTGTCCTTATTGTCCATCTTGGTCATGTTGTTTCTCTGTAGCAACTCGCGTGCCAGATTTAAATAATTGGTGGCTCCCTTAGAGGCAGCATCATACATCACCACGGCTTTACCATAACTGGGAGCTTCACTCAATTTAATATTCCGGGTAATTAAAGTTTCAAACACCATTTCCTGGAAGTGGCTCTGGACCTCTTCCACGACCTGATTGGAAAGACGCAGGCGGGAATCATACATGGTTAACAGAAAGCCTTCAATTTCAAGTTCCGGGTTCAGTCGGTTCTGAATAATTTTTATGGTATTCAGCAACTTTCCCAGTCCCTCCAGGGCAAAGTACTCGCATTGTACCGGAATAATGACAGAATCGGCGGCTGTTAAGGCATTCACGGTAATTAATCCCAAAGAAGGAGAGCAATCGATCAGCACAAAGTCGTAATCATCCCTCACCTTATCCAGCACCTCCTTGAGCACATATTCACGCTTGGGCATATTCAGCATCTCAATTTCAGCACCCACTAAATCGATGTGGGAAGGGAGTATAAACAAATGGTCAATATCAGCCTTTAGAATGGCCTTTTGTGTATCGACCTTGTCAACAATGCATTCATAAATACTGTTTTCAATATTGTTCAAATCAAAACCCAAACCGGAAGTGGCATTGGCCTGCGGATCTGCATCAACTATCAGCACATTGTACTCCAACACAGCCAGACTCGCGGCCAGATTAATAGCGGTTGTTGTTTTTCCTACACCACCCTTTTGATTTGCCAGTGCAATAACTTTTGCCATAAATCACCTGTTTTATTATTAAAGTCAAAATGGAAAAAATCCAATTTTAGACGAAAGCCAAAGTTAATCTTTTATTAAAAACAAACAGAAATTCTGCTCACTAATTTACTGTTTTCTCTTCAGCCAACCAACACAAAAACCTTTGTATTGGTTACTTACAAGCGCGTAGACAAAAAACCCGCTAAAGAAAAAATCTCTAACGGGTATCAACCATATTAAAAAGAAAAGCGATTACTTCTTAAACATATCCAATTGATTGTCATAATTCAAATAGTACCATCCTTTTTCCAGTTCATCAATTTTCAGGGACCGGCCATATCCCTTAACAACGATGCGGCCAAAACTGTCATATAACTCATACATGGTAGCAGAAGAAAACTCAATGAGATCATTGCCGGAAGCCACATTGAAAGTAACCGCTTCTTTGGAACTGTTGTGCACGAGTTCAGCAGATATCTTACTGGCTTTGCGGGAATCGGTTTGTCTAATTCGAAAACGGTTTTCTCCGGCATGCAAGCGTACAGGAGCTGAATAGGAATTAACGCCTGACGCCCCAACGCCATCGACCTGACCAACGGCGATCCATTTGTTCCAGCGAAACTGCTCGACAATGAAAGGCAAGGCACCGGTTTCGTTCCGGGTTTTCCAGACAACATTGTTGCCCTGAACTTTAAACGCCTCTATTTCAAAGGAAGCTTTGGCATTCAGAACATCCGAATTAAGTACCCTGGGCAGGCATCCCTCTTTATAATTAATGGATACAACAACCGGTTCGCCCAGACTAAAGCCATAAACGGCCAGGTCTATTTCAAACGCGGTGGAATTGATCTCATCTGTTGAGGTCATCCCGTTAACCGTCACCTCGTACACGCAAAAACCAACGCCGGTGGCCGAAAAAGGATTCTTCACATATAAGTTCTCTCCCTGGTAAGTGCCTCTGAGTTCAATTTGTCCGGCCGTTGCGGAAAACTGAATCAGAACCAAGATCAAGAGTAATAGGAGGTTTCTCATTATCGTTTAATAGGTAATTAAATCCGAATATCTATGCTTTCAGAACATTGCAATTTAAAAAAACCTTTAATGCTATGCAAAAAAAATCATTCTCATTCCATGATTATCAAAATATATTTGACAAAGGAGGGGCTTCCGTCCAGTCCCCGCTATCTTTGATCAATTCAATTAAACGATCAACAGCCTCTTTTTCAGGCAAAGCCTTCATCACCAACGCCCTGTTTTTAAAAAGTGAAATTTTCCCCGGTCCAGCCCCTACATAGCCATAGTCCGCATCTGCCATTTCACCAATACCATTCACGATACAACCCATGATGGCAATTTTCAAACCCTTTAAATGGGCGGTACGCTCCCTTACTTTCTTGGTAGTGGTTTGCAAATCAAAGAGGGTTCGGCCACATCCGGGACAGGAGATAAATTCCGTACGGGAAAACCGCACTCTGGAAGCCTGCAAAATGCCAAAATGTAACTCGACCAGACCAGCAATTGCCAACTTAGGGGCGGCCACAGAAATGCCGTCCCCATAGCCATCCAGAAATAACAACCCGGTATCAGCCGCCGCCTTGATTTGAACATGGGCTAAATCCGCGTCACTGTATCTGCGGTGAACAATCACCGGATGCGTCAGGCCGTTCTCCTCCAGGGCCAAGAAAAAAGCACGCTGTTCCGCCAGTGCATTTACATGATCGGAAGTCAGCAACAGCACCACATCCTCATCCTTCCGAAGCGCTCCTAAAAGGGCCGCATCCAAATCCGAATAACGCACTTCCAAAACCTTGTGACCTTCCACGCGGACATCACTCAAAAACGACCGGACATCCAACAGGGGCCATACATCAGCGACCGGTCGGTCCGGCATATACTGGCGAGGCACCAGGCGGATACAATTGGAAAACGCTGAAGGCAGAGACACATCCACAGAAGATACCAGGACAGCTTCGGGGACCAGCTGACTGTTTTCAAAGGCCGTCCCTTGGCGCACATCCATAACCACCGCTGCTGGCTGCCCCTTACCAAAAATACCCACCTGGTGCGAGGAGCGCTTGACATAAGCATAGGGCTGATAACTTTCCGCAGACACTTCCTCAATGAGGGCGTGTCCCGGCCGGCCTGTCACATGATCTCTTAAAAGTCGGGCCACCGGTATTTCTTCCTCGGGATCTTCGGTGAGCGACACCCGGATGGTATCGCCCAGTCCATCCGCCAGCAAGGCGCCAATACCCACCGCCGATTTGATGCGGCCATCTTCACCACTGCCCGCTTCGGTAACGCCCAGATGCAGCGGGTAATGCATCCCTTCGCTCCGCATGGTAGCAACCAGCAGTCGCACCGTGTGTACCATCACCCGTGTATTGCTGGATTTTATACTCAGTACAATGTTGTCAAAGTTGGCCCGGCGACAAATACGCAAAAACTCCATACACGATTCTACCATGCCCTTAGGGGTATCTCCATAGCGTGCCATGATACGATCGGACAGGCTGCCATGGTTGGCCCCAATGCGCAAGGCCGTACCATTTTTACGGCAGACCTCCAAAAAGGGCCCTAGTTTCGATTCTATGTCCGCCAGTTCTGCCTGGTAGACATCGGCAGAATAATCGATGTCCCGAAACTTCTTGGCTCCATCGGCAAAATTACCCGGATTGATGCGCACCTTGTCCACCCGCTCAGCCGCCAAAAGGGCCGCATTGGGATTAAAATGGATGTCGGCCACCAAAGGGAAATCATAACCTTTATGCCTGATATATTGCTGGATGGCTTCCAAATTGAGAGCTTCGCGACGCCCTTGGGTGGTGATACGAACCAGTTCCCCGCCCGCCCGCGCAATGCGCAGGCATTGCTCGGCAGTCGCCTCTGTCTCCAGAGAGTTGGTGGTGGTCATCGATTGCAGACGAACCGGGTGGCTACCCCCTATGCCAATAGTGCCCACCTGAACCGCCCGGGTGATATTCCTTTTGTAAGCAAACAATGAATCACAAAACAGCGGACTCCGTTTCGTCGCATCCCCTGTCTCTGATGGCTTCTTTTGCGTCATAATATCCGATTTCACATTTCAGTCTGCTAAATTATCCTCTCTTATTCGAAAATTAATAACTTTAAGGCAAAATAATTCATAAAATGTCCATCACAGTCTCCAACGTTTCAAAATTTTATGGCCGCCAAAAGGCGCTGGACCAAGTTTCCTTTCAGGTAAACAGCGGTGAGGTGGTCGGATTTTTAGGTCCCAACGGTGCGGGAAAATCGACCATGATGAAAATCCTCACCGGATTTTTACCACCCAGCGAAGGGCAAGTGCAGGTCTACGGTTATCAGGTGAGCGAAAACGCCCTTGATTTCAGACGCAAAGTAGGATATCTGCCGGAAAACAATCCTTTGTACCCCGATATGTACATCACCGAATATCTGATGTTTGTGGCGGATATATACCAACTTGACCACGCCCGCCAACGCGTAGAGGAGGTGATTGAAATGACGGGTCTCGGACCGGAACGCCATAAAAAAACGGCCGCCCTGTCGAAAGGTTACCGCCAGAGAGTGGGTCTGGCCCAGGCCTTGCTGCCCGACCCGGAAGTACTGATACTGGATGAGCCCACTTCGGGACTGGATCCCAACCAGATCAGCGGGGTCAGAGACCTGATCCATCAATTGGGACAGTCCAAAACCATTTTATTGTCCACCCACATCATGCAGGAGGTGAAAGCCCTGTGCGAAAGAGTCATTATCATCAACAAGGGCCGGATAGTGGCAGATGAAAAGCCGGAGAAACTTGAATTGACGGGTAGCGGAGCCCATGTCCTAATCGAAGTGGAGTTTGACCGCCAACCGGCTCCCGAACAACTCCTTTCCATTCATGGTATATCTGAAGTCGAGTCCCTGGACAACCGCTGGCTGATAAGGGCCGCTGTTGACAAAGATGTCCGGGCGGACATCTTTAAATTCGCCGTGGAGCACCAGTTGGTCCTGTTGGAAATGGTTCAGAAACAACCCACCCTGGAGCACATCTTCCGGCAGTTAACGACCGGATAATCCGGACCGGACCACCGGCTAAGGCGCGAGGGTTTCTATTGACCAGGCACCTCCCGATAGCTGATACCGAAACCTTTGATGCAGCCGGCCTGCACGCCCTTGCCAGAATTCAAATTTTCGGGGTTTTATGAGATAACCTCCCCAATGGGATGGTCGGGGTACCTCCCGACCTTCAAATTTCTTCAGTACAGCGGCATAGTTGTTTTCCAAATAGGCAAAGTCGGGCACCACCCGACTTTGAGGTGAAGCCCAGGCGCCCAGCTGACTGGCACGCGGACGGGAAGCAAAATAAAGATCTGATACTTCTGCCGGCACCTTTTCCACCACCCCTTCCACGCGAATTTGTCGCTCCAGTCCGGGCCAGAAAAACAAAACGGCCACATTTTGGCAATAGGCCATCTCCTCCCCCTTATCGCTTTCGTAGTTGGTGTAAAAAACCAAGCCATCCGTTAGAATCTCTTTCAGCAAAACAATGCGTGCATGCGGAAAACCAGCCGGACCGGCCGTGGCCAAGGTCATGGCGTTGGGCTCAGCTTCCCCGGAATCAATGGCTGCCTTCAGCCATTCCCCGGTTTGCTTCAAAGGATCCGGATTCAAATCATCCAGCGAAAGCCCGCCGCTTAAAAAATCCCTTCTCAAATTTCCTAATTGATTCCCCATTGTATGCACCTTTAAACCGAATTAATGTTCTTGAACATAAAACACAAAAATCACCACCCTTTAAATAAGTTGCCAAAAAAGTCGAAACTTCCTTGAATACGGCGACCTTAACTGCCAAACAAACAAATCAAATCCCTTTAAAGTTTTCGCTACAATGCTGAAAAGGTGATGTTAAACACATTTTTAAATGGTAAAAAATAGAGATAAAGTAGTAGTTTTGCACCGGAATTTTCAGACGCATCTGACACAATAATCTGAAAAACAAACCCTTCCAATCACACCCGAAAGACACATAAAACAATATAAAAAACAATTAAACAAATGGGCTATAAAACAGTTACAGCCGAAGAGGCCGTTAAGGTCATTAAATCAGGCGACCGCATTCACCTGAGTAGTGTGGCGGTGACCCCGCACGCGCTTATCAGAGCCATGGTTGAGCGGGGCAAAAACAAAGAGTTTGAGAATGTGAGAATTCAGCACATTCATACTGAGGGGCCCGCCCCCTATGCAGAAGCTGAATTTGAAGGTGTTTTTCAACTGGAATCTTTTTTTGTTGGCGGAAACGTACGCAAGGCCACACAGGCCGGGTACGCGGATTACATTCCCGTATTTTTGAGTGAGACCCAAAAACTCATCCGTCAGGGTTACCTCAAAGTAAACGTGGCCATGGTGCAGGTGTCGCCTCCCGACAAGCACGGCTTTGTCTCTTTGGGAACCTCTGTTGATGCCACACTGGCTGCCATCGAAAATGCGGATACCGTTATAGCTCAGGTCAACAAACACGTGCCGCGTGCATGGGGCGATGCCATGATCAACATCAAAGAAATCGATCTGTTTGTTGAACATGACGAGCCGCTTTACATCCACAACAATGCCCCACTTTCAGATATTGAGAAGGCCATTGGATTCAACGTGGCTGAGCTGGTGGAAGACGGAGCCTGTCTTCAGATGGGTATTGGCGGAATCCCCAACGCGGTACTCGCCGAATTGGGCAACCACAAAGACCTGGGTATTCATACCGAGATGTTTTCTGACGGACTGCTACCACTGATTGAAAAAGGCGTGGTAACCGGTAAACGGAAGCAAATCGACAAGGGAAAAATGGTGGCCTCCTTCCTGATGGGATCTCAAGCCCTTTATGATTTTATTGATGACAACCCGGCGGTGGCCATGATGGATGTTTCACATACCAACGGCATTCACGTTATTCGAAAAAACCACAAAGTAACCGCCATCAATTCAGCCCTGTCGGTTGATTTGACTGGCCAGGTTTGTGCCGACTCTATTGGAACCACCCACTATTCAGGCGTGGGCGGACAAATCGACTTTATTCGTGGCGCCGGACATTCAGAAGGTGGAAAGCCCATTATTGCCATGCCATCTGTAACCTCAAAAGGGGTTTCAAAAATAACACCTACCTTAATGGAAGGAGCCGGCGTGGTAACCACCCGCTCAAACATGCATTGGCTGGTCACTGAATTCGGTGCGGTCAACCTCTATGGAAAAACATTGCAGGAGCGCGCGCGAATGATCATTTCCATTGCTCATCCCAATCACAGAGAAGTGCTCGACAAGTCGGCCTTCGAGCGCTATGGTTCTCATTACCACTTTGTGTCCAAAAAATAAGTATACACAGAATTGTTGAATTGAAAAGGCGATCGAAAACGATCGCCTTTTTTTATTGGTACCGCTGGTTACCAGAGGTGGTGGTGCCGGTTACCAACACCGAACCGCTTCCCATCTGTATTTGCTTGTCCGCTTTTTGGTCAAAAACTTCGATGCGGCCTGATAAGGTTTTTAAATCAAAACGCAAGGATGCCGGATCATTGCTCAGCATGACGTCAATATTACCGGAAGCGTTTTTAAAATTGGAATCCTCTGTTAACACCAATTGCTTTCCCTTGATGGCGCCACTGATGGTGGTCAAATCGAGCCTCCCTACCACATCATCCACCTGAATGGCACCAGAAGAAGAAGTGGCCATTAAGGCCCCTTTTAATCCGGAAACTTCCACCTGACCGGAAACCGACCTGGCATGGACATCACCTATCACTCTTCGATCGAGATTATTCCCGAAGTAGCATCGATGCGAACGGCATTATAAACAGACAAAACCCGGATATGGCCTGAAGTCGAAGTCAACTGACACCCTCCCTTAACGTACCGCATGGTGATATATCCACTGACCGATTGCGCCAACACGCCACCGCCTATCCAATCGCCCTGAATACTTCCCGAGGAAGTATGAACAATAAGACTGTCCGGGTGATTATTAACCACCACATCGCCGGAAATGGTTTCAAGGGTGGTTAGGCGACTCCCCACGCCATCCACACGAATGCTGCCGGATAAATTGGAAACCTGCACTTTAGTCTGTGCCGGAACAGTCAATACAAGCAGGCCCCTTATTTGCCCGGAAGCATTATTGGGCTGTTCAATCCATACATCCAACAGCGATCCGGTCTGTTGATAGCGTATGCGTAAATCCTGATAACGCCGAACAGAGCGTATTTCACCCTCCAGGACCACTTCTGCAATTGTACCGGAAACAATCTCCGTTTTACAGAAAGCCCCTTTTACAGAAATCGTTTCCACTCCTGAAAAACGCTCCTGAACCCTATCATGCAACTCTTGAGCCACAAGCGGGGACAACGAAAAAATCATCAGAAAACCCAGGCCAAGTATTTTTAATCCCATATCGTCCTTTTTAAATTCCAAGCTGCTGACAAAGAACAGCAAAGAACAATTTACGACAAATCCGCCCGCTTATCAACCCATTCCTTGATATTAATGCCACCCAAATTGCCGGAGGTCATCACCAAAAGATTAACCTGCTGCATTTCCACCGCATTGAGGGCAGCCAATAGCTGAGAAGAAGAGGTAACAATGGCGGATGCCGGGATGTTAAAGGCCGCAGAGACCTCAGCTACCGATAGAGCCGGCAGTTGTTTGTGCTTCAGTACTTCCGGATTGTAAAACACAATGGGCTTGTCGGCCTTCTCCATGGTGTTCCGATATTGCGGCAGAAAAGTCTTGTTCAGACTACTGAAGGTATGAAGTTCCAGACAAGCCACCAGGGTCCGGTCGGGAAACTGTTCCTTCACGGCATCAATGGTTGCCTTTAATTTGGAAGGCGCATGGGCAAAATCATAAAACACCGTTGAATGTTCGTTTTGTCCCAGCACCTGAAGGCGCCTCGACGCTCCCTTAAAAGTCTTCATGGAAGTCAGAAATCGCTGTTCCGACAAGCCCAGTTCCCGGCAAATATTCATGGCTCCGGCCATGTTTTGCATGTTGTGATTGCCAAAGACCGGTACCGGATAGCTTTGCTGATGATGAAGGACCTGAGTGCGCCCCTTCTCCACCTGAGTCGCGAGGGTACCATAAGGTTCGGTGGTCAGTCCCCCCTCAAAATCCGCCATCATGTCCTTCAAATTTGAATCGCCACTAAACCAGGTTAGGTAGCCATCCTCAATGATCGAATCGACAAACAGGCGGAACTGCTCGTTGTAAATTTCAATGGTCGGGAACACATTCACATGATCCCAGGCCATCCCGGTAATCAAGGCCAGATGCGGCCGGTACCACAAAAATTTTGGCCGGAGATCAATGGGCGAGGACAAGTATTCATCGCCTTCAAAAACAACCACTTTGGCACTTTTGGACAGACGCACCATGGTATCAAAACCCTCCAGTTGCGCCCCCACCATGTAGTCGAAATCGATCTGGTTATCCCTCAGGGCATGCATCACCATGGAAGTAACGGTGGTTTTGCCGTGACTGCCGGCTATTACCACCCGCTTCTTATGCCGGCATTGTTCATAAAGATATTCCGGATAAGAATAGACTTTGACACCTATCTCAAGCGCCCGTAACAACTCTGGATTGTCCTTGCGGGCATGCATGCCCAGAATAACCGCATCCAAATCGTGGGTGATCCGGTCGGGGTCCCATCCTTCCTTTTCCGGGAGCAATCCGTGTTGCAATAAACGGGAGCGACTCGGTTCAAAAACCTCATCATCCGATCCGGAAACTACCTCATGGTTCTCCTTGAGGGCAATGGCCAGGTTATGCATGGCACTGCCGCCTATCGCTATAAAATGTATGCGCATATTTTTCTTTTGGTTGATCCTATCAAAAATAGAGAATTTATCTTTGAAAAACAGGAACCTGAAGGGGGTAAAAAGCAATTAAAGCAAACAGCGGGCATTGACATTCAAAAATAAATGATGGATATTGCCGCTAACCTTAACAATTGACCCACCATGCAACTACTGAAAAAACTGCGCTTGAAACCATGGATGGATGGACTTCTGGCCATCCTCTATCCTGAAATCTGCATGAATTGTCAGGAACTTCTCAACCAACACGAACGCTATCTGTGCAGGCCCTGCATCACGCGCCTGCCCTTAACCGGATTTGAGCACTCCCGGGACAATCCGGTGTCTCAAACCTTTTGGGGACGGACTCCGGTGCACTTTGCCGCCGCCATCTACCATTACCGAAAGGAGGAAACACTTCAGCGATTGATCGGTCGTTTGAAATACCACCGAGACCCGGGCACCGGCGTATTTCTGGGACAACTCTGCGGCAAAATCCTCCGCAACGCCAAAGACTTCTCTCAACCGGATTACCTCATACCCGTTCCCCTGCATCCACGAAGACAGCGAAAACGGGGCTACAACCAATGCGAAATGATTGCCCGTGGCCTGTCTGAAGTACTGGACATCCCCCTTGAAACCTCCCTGCTAAAAAGACGGGTCTTCAATGCCTCCCAAACCACCAAAGGGCGCTATGAACGATGGCAAAACGTGGAAGGCATATTTGAAATGGGGAAAGCCACCGACGCCTTCCACAACAAGCATCTCCTGGTGGTCGATGACATCATCACCACCGGTGCCACCCTCGAAGCCTGCTGCTCCGAACTCTCCCAAATACCCGGATCCACCATCAGCGTGGTAACCGTTGGCTATGCCAACAGGTATTAAAGGGTTTCTTATGAAAGGAACTATTGCTATTTTTACGAAAAAAAAGATGGCCATATTCAAAAAGCACTTTAAAGCTTTTCAATTCATCAGTCTTTCAACCTTGATTTTCAGCCTTCTGATAATCACACCCAACTACAGGCACTATCCGGTAGCTGAGCTTAAGGATCTGCTTTATATAATCGCACATTGGGGTTTATCGGCCTGCGGAATTTTTGCCATTTTCTCTCTTATCAGCTTAAATAAATACCTTTATGCCGTCACGCTGCCCCTATTTTCAATTATTGCCGTTACAACGGCCTACTTTGTTTGGCAAATCGACATCAGCCTTAATTCAGCGCTCATTGAATCCATCCTTCTGACCAACCGGGGGGAAGCCTTCAGCTATGTCGATAATTCTCTGGTTTTTCTTCTAATTGGAGCCACCCTTCTGAGTCTGTTTTTCATTATTTGGCGCTTTAAATCTATCTGGAAACAACAACATCTTTATCCATTGCTAATAGCTGCTATCATAGCCACCACCCTTTTCATCGCTACCAATCACACAAGATATAACACGCTGACAGCCAGAGCTCCCTTCGCTTTCTATTCGGCCTTTATGGACTACTACAAAGACAGGCAGGAAGCCCACTCTGAACGGATCATGCTGGGAGAAGGTTCCCGCTTAAAGACCGATTCGATCATTACTGTTTTTATTATCGGGGAAGCCTTGCGGGCAGATCACATTCAAATGAACGGTTATCACCGAACAACCATGCCCCAGATGGAAAAACGTGGTGTCATTTCGTTGCCAAATATCCATACGCCCTTTACGCATACCGCAGCCAGTTTGCCCTATATTTTATCAAGAGCAGATATGGAACATCAGGAAAGAATGTATGCAGAAAGTTCCTTTATCGATATTTTCACGCATTCCGGATTCCACACTTCCTGGCTGGCCAATCAAAATCCCATAACCCCCTTCCGGTTTTTTATCCACGAAAGTCATTCGGTCTTTATCAACAAGCCCCAATTATCCGACTACAGCAATACAGCCAAATATGATTCTGATTTGATTGAGCCATTTATCAACACCATTAGCCAACCTCATCCCAACCAACTAATCATCACCCATATGGCCGGCAATCACTGGTGGTACAACAATAATTTACCAAAAGAGTTTATCCATTTCAAACCCATACTCGAGAATAAAACCTTGTCCTTGAACAACAGAGAAAGAATGATCAACACTTATGACAATGTCACCCTTTCAACCGACCACATCCTTAATGAACTCATGAAGGGTCTGGAAAATAAAAAGGCCTTGTTGATATTTTTGGCAGATCATGGCCAATCTTTCGGAGAGAATGGCAAATGGCTGCATGCCAATGACACCCCGCCAGAACAAAATCCGGCTTGTTTTTTTTGGTTTTCCGACACCTACAAAGCGGAGCACCCCGAAAAAGTAGCGGCTTTAATAGCCAACAAGGATAGAAACATCGATACCGCCTTTTTATTTCACACCATCATAGCCGGTAGCCAAATTAGCTCGCCACACTTAAACAACGCCTACAACCTGTTTTATCGCACTGACTAAAGTTTGGGTTTCGAAACACCTACCATCTGGGAAAAATACTTGTTCAACAGTATAATAGCGGGGACAAGTAAGAGTATCTGTATAACTGTGTATAGAAAATAGTAAAAAATACCGTCCGAAATTTCTGTGTCGAAACCAAACAATAGAACGGCCTTGATAAAAGACATGGCAGGCAAATGCAGGGCCAATACGGGGAGCGTATTTCGACCTAACCAGCAAATAAAAGGGACCGAAGGCAACTTACTAAAAAGAAAAAACAACCAAAAAAATCCCAAAAAACCATTTAGGTACATCAATGGCAGAAACCCATACTCACCATAATAAAAAGCCACGGTGTCATTGAATTGGGAAAGAAACAGGTGCATTACAAAGAGGACGACAATTAACAGCCCGATTTTCAATCCTGATAGTCCGTCAATAATCCGTTTTTCCTTAATCCATCCTCCTGCAAAATAAAAGGGATAAACCACCATGCCACATCCAAACTCCAGGGAAGATGAATGCCCACCATCCTGAAATAAAAGTAGCCCGACAGACCAACCAACAAGGAGACAAAGGGCTGCCATATACGCTGCAATCGGGCGACAAAAAAATCAACCAATAACACACAGAAAAGTGCCGTAAGAAACCACATGGGAATGCCCCAATCCATATATTGAGGACCTCCCTGCGAGTAAAAAATGCCTATAAAATTCGTCACCGGGCTATAAGTTCCCCCCTCGCCATAATGGCGCCCCACAAATAACCAAATAACATACAATAGCAGGCTTAAAAGAAAATAGGGAAGCAATAATCGCCTTCCCAACTTCTGAATAAACGCACCAAAGTCCAAAGTTGATTTGTCCTTTCTGACAAAGCCTGACAAAATGAAAAATAGTGGCAATCGAAAAGAACTCAGGTATTCACTGAAATCAGAGGTATAATCGTTGTGCCCATAAACAATGAGAAAAATGCTCAACGCTTTCAGTTGATCAATAAATTCAATCCTTTTCATTCTAACCAAGAATCATTTAACATCTGAACAAAATTGCGCGAAGCACCAAAGTAATTAAAGAATACTGAAGGCACCAAAAAGCAGCGGTATCATTGGGGTCTTTTCCTATAAATACCAAAAACAAAATCCGACGGATGGTTGGACAGATATTGATCTTCACATTCAAACAAGCGGTTTAAAATCATCTGCTTTTCCAGGTCTACCCGGGCATTAATAAAGTGATGAGAGATATCTTTCAATACAGGCATCAGGAGGTTTCCACCAAAGGATTTTTCAAAAATGGTTTCAAAATATTTATGAATGACGGGCCGAATATTTTCCGACTCCACACACTCTGAGGGGTCAGCAATAATCATCCTTAGCAACCCTGAGCCGTAATACCAGTTTTTAACCAGGCCCGTTTTATACAATAGTCGCTGCCTTTCGGGTACCAAGCTCAAACATTTATTGATGGCTCTAATTTGTTCTTTGGCATATTGAAGCCGGTTAACCCCCACATATTCATTCATCATTAAATATCCGGTGGCCTTCAATTTATCTACAACCTTCTTCTTCACAAAGGTATCCATCTCTTTAAAATGATGAAGTGACTGGTGAAAGAACACCACATCGATAGAATGGGCCGGAAACTCATATCCACAAATGTCTTTACTGAGGAAGCGAATGTTTTTCAATTGCTTCTCATCAGCAACTTCCCTGGCTTTGGCTAATAAATGATCCGAAAAATCAACGCAGATAATTTCCCAATGGGGATTCAGCTCGGCCAGCTTCAATTCATGACTACAAACCCCTGAACCAATGGAAACCATTTGAAGAGAAGGGTAACCCTGGAAAAAATTCCGGGAAACAAACTCCTCATACGTTACTTCTTTAGAACCGGTGATTAATGCATTCCAACGCTGCTTCACCTCTGGAATGATCCACCAGTTGGAGGAGTCAAAATGAACGGCATTAAAAGAACTCTTGGTTCTTTTAACCTGATTAAAAGTCAATTTAGACAAGGAAAAGGACAAACCTCGTTGGACCATTTTTAAATAGATATCCCTTGCATCCTCAAATGTGACGATTCTCATTGCTGCAGATCGGTTTTATTTATCGCCTAAAGTTAAAACTTTTAATAATTGGTCAAAGGTCAATCGCCAAGTTCCATACTTGCGATTTAATCTCCCTGGTTAGTCAAAAACATGATTAATTCTTCCATGTCGAAGTCATGGGGCCGAAATAAAAGCACAATTACTCCTTTTCAAAAATGGCAGAAAAAACCAACACTCTTCGATATCATGCCTTATTCATCCCCCTATTTCCTGGTGAAAATCGAACCATCAAGGAATTATCAAGAGTTAAAAAACCTTAATTAGTCTAAATAAAAATCACATTCAAACTTTCAAAAAATATATATTTCTTTTGAAAGTTAAAAATGAAAAAATTAAATTTGATTCAAATTTGAAGGTAATCTTAATTATAACTCTAACTCTTATTGTGATGACAACTTTTCTTTTCAAGCACCTATTGGCGTTCTGCATTCTATTTATTTCCATCAATCTATACTCACAAACGTCCTCCGGTCAGGTTTTTCCAGCCATTTCTTACAATCCTATTTGGTTTAACAATGGAAGCGTAGGCATAGACACCCCAAGCCCTAATACCACTTTTCATGTGAATGGTATCACCACCTTAGGGAGCGGGAATGTCATTAATCCAGCTAGCACAAGTTTACTAAGGTTCCCAGCAACAGGAACGGCTGGTCAACAAAGAGTGTATATTGAACTACAAGGAGTGCACAACAATGATGTTGCCAATGAAAATGGAGGCGGTTTTATTAAATTCAGGACAAGCACAGCTGCTGGATACGGGCCTGAGATTGGTGGGATTAGACGTGGAGGAGGAACAGGTGATTTCATTATCAAAACGGGAGGCATGAACGTGGTTGAAAGACTAAGAGTACTTGATAATGGAAACGTCGGAATAGGGACTTCTAATCCTACAGAGAAATTAGATATTAAAGGGAAAATATTAGCTACAGGAATTGAAGTTAGTGGCGAAGAAGCATTATTTGTCACCGATGGAATTAAACCTCTGATGATTAGAAATACAATTGCGAATAGTTATTATCAATTTGGAATGGCAGAAAGTTCGGGAGATTTTCACGGACTAGCAAAAAAGGGTGATGTGATTTTGCGAGCAGCAACACCTGGAGGCAAGTTTCTAATTTCAAATTTATATGCAGAGAATCATGTAAATAATAAAAATAAAGTTATTGGTATTGTGCATGGAGGCTCCAACGGGGTTTGGGTGCACAACAATGGAAATATAAGGCTCGGGAAATATAATTTGGATATGCCCAACGAAAGACTTTTTGTTGAGGGAAATGCAAATATTACCGGCATTATTTATGCTTCTGAGATACAAGTTAAAGCCCAAACTGCAGATTTTGTTTTTGAAAACGACTACAACCTGCGCTCTCTAGAGGAAGTAGAAAGCTTTATCCTTGAAAATAAACATCTCCCAGAAATTCCGAGTGCTGCTCAAATGGAAGCCGAAGGAACAAATATCGCTGAGATGAACAAATTACTTCTCATGAAAATTGAGGAACTTACCTTATACATGATTGAGCAGCAAAAAATGATCCATGAGTTAAAAGAGGCTGTTTCTAAAAATTAGTCATTATTCCAATTCATATAAAGGTCTTCAACCACGCACTTTACATTAGCCTTTATTCTATTGAAAAAGAGAATATGGATAAAGGATTACAAGTACAACTCGGTGATCAAACCAAGGTTTTTTCGTCAATCGAAATAAAACTTACTCAAATTACCAGCTACTGGGGTGCTTGTAGTAATAATTAAACTAAGAAAGTAATGAAAAAAATTATCATTATTGGAATAGTGCTCGGGAGTTTCTGGCACTCCAATCTAATAGCACAAGGCATTGCTCAAGTCCCTTATCATATGAACCTTGAAGACACTCCATATTTTTGGGAACTCGAAAACTGGACTGTAGAAAATGATGACCCACTGGTTCCTGAAATTATTACCTCGGAGAATTCTTTTTATAATAATTGGCCAGGATTTGACGCTTCTGAAGGAAAATCGTTTTTAATGATTTGGAGCTCTATTAGTAGCCCAGTATATGTAAAACAAGTTACTACGGATGCGACCTTAAAAATAGATTTATCAGGGAACGACGATTTTTATTTACAAGGTGCATGGAAGGGAGTATTCCATGCAGAGGGTTTAGTAAATTGTTTTTCTTCTGAGGGTTTTCCTAAGGTTTGTGACTTCACAGATTTCATTGATGTAGAAAATGAAGGCATATTTATTTCTGATGATGGCGGTGACTCTTATGTTAAAATCATGGGTTTTTCAGGAGTTAATAATTGGAATAGTTTTAAGCTGAATCTTTCCGTGTTATCCAGCCTACATGGCTTTGACCTGAATGCTGAAAACAGAATAAAGTTTCAATATTATTGCGTATACGGCAATGAAGGTTTTGACGGTTCTGTGATGAAATATCTATTTATTGAAGATATTTCAGTCTATAAGCTTCCAGGGAATACAGGAGGGGGTAATGATGGATACCATTTGAATTACTTATACGATAAAGCCGGCAATAGAACTTCTGTTAACATTCATGAAATTGACCTCAGAAGTGGTTCTATGGCCAAACTTGATGAAAATGACCCTTGGCAAACGATCTGTTTGGAGCACGGGAGATAAAAATTTATCCCAATCCCACAAGAGGCGATTTGAACATCCAAATTCAAAATGGTGAGAAAGATGAGAAATACCAATACCTCCTATTTGATTTAAACGGCAGGCTACTAATGGAATTTTCACACTCAGGTAACGGCACGGTGCCTCTCAACCTTCATAGCTTTTACACCGGAACCTACATTCTTGTAATACGGACCTCTGATGGAGATCTGAAATACAAAATAATGAAAGAATAGTAAAAGCCTTCGTTCATCACAATATATTACTCCAAATTGAACATGACAACCCTAACAAGACCATAGCATCATGAAACGACTTATACTCTCCCAACTTATATTTTCCCTCTCAGTAATGGCTCTATTTAGCCAGCAACCCGAAAAAAACTGGGAACTATCCACAACCGAAAGTGGTACAAAAGAATACATCGCCAGAGACTACATCAAGCTAAAACCCGGCTTCACTTATAAAGCAATAGGAGAGAATACCTTTACAGCTAAAATTGATGAATATTTGGTTTTTCCTCCAAAGGATTCCACCTATATTTTACCTGACCAATCAATAACAACGGATCCTTTGACTGGAGCAGTCGTTGGAGCAATCCCCTCAGGCTTACATGTTAGTCAGGGCAATGCAATATACAATATTCCTATTGATGTGCCAGCAGGCATTAATGGTCTGCAACCATCAATTTCTCTGGACTATAATAGTAACGGAGGATTTGGTACCGCGGGCTATAAATTTAATCTCAATGGAATATCTGTTATTTCCAGAACCGCTCATAATCTGCATTATGACAACAATTACCATCCTATTTCTTTTGATGGTGATGATAGGTTTGCCCTTGATGGAAGCCGATTGATGTTATTGGAGGGCTCATATGGTGCAAATAATGCTTCTTATGCATTCGAAGTTGAAGATTACAGCCGCATACATTCTTATGGAAACATCGGAGATGGGCCAGAGTGGTTTCAACTTGAAACAAAAGATGGGCTAAAATATGAATATGGAAGGACTAATGATTCCAGATTAGTTTTGCAAAACTCAAATGGCGTTTTAAGTTGGTTTTTGTCAAAGATTATCGATCAATATGGCAATTACATCCAGTTTAATTATGGAACTGCATCTGATGGGAACATATGGATTTCTAGCATTGAATATGGAGGCAACCAGAATACCGGCTCGAATCCTTCTTGCTTAATAGAGTTTGACTATTATACAAATTCTGACCTCAATATCTCTTACAATTTGATGCCATCCTACATCGCGGGGAGCAAAATTACCTTTGGAAAATTTCTAAAACAAATCAGTATAAAAAGCAATGCTCAATTGCTTTCAACTTATAATTTAGAATACGAAAACACATATCTCAAAAAAGTTATTAAAAAAAATGCAAACGCAGAAATGCTCCCGCCCATTGAATTTTCCTGGGGTAATTCATTTCCTGCAAACAGCTCTACCATAGAATTGATTGACGGTAAATCAATTATTACAGGCGATTTTACAGGTGATGGCAAGGATGAGATAGCAAAATTAAGCAATGACGGGAATCGCCTAATCATTGAGAAATTAAATGATGATACTTGGAGCGAAATAGAATCAGTTTCACTGGAAGGTCAACATACGAAGATTATTAATATCGGGGATGTCAATGGTGATGGCGTTGATGACATTATAGGAATAAGACAATATCAGGTCAATCTATTAAATAGATCTCAATGGTGCATTATAAATGGCAATAATCTAGTTAAATTGACAGGCTATATAACCGGAGATCTTATTGGATTGCCATTAACAGGCGTTTTTCTGGAAGATGGAAGAAAATCTGTGATGATAATCGACAAAATCTTTTCCTCAATTACGAGGGCCTGTTTGTTTAGAAATGGCACATTGCAAACGCTATCTTTCAATGACGGCTTATCCTTGGCTAGTATTGAAGATTGCGGCGTAGGTGATTTCAACGGTGATGGAAAGTCTGATATTTTAGTTAAAACATCAGATCAAATAAAATTCTACTCAATTTCAGGATTAACCCTTAACCATCAGAGTACGATAGATTTAAGCATGTCTGAATTCTATGTACAAGACTTTAATAATGATGGGATTGATGATATATTGGTTACTGATAACAATAGAATACACTATCTTCAGAACTATCGGTTGACTGGAGATACAGGGAGTGTGCCTGATATTACGGACGGCTCACATATTTATGGCTCACATAGGTCACTAGTATACGGGGTACAATTCTCGCCATATGATAACGCACATGAAGTTGAAAAAAGAACATTCATGCTAAACAACATGCTCGTAAGGCCCATTTTGCAACTTCTTATACTTATTCCTATCTTAATGGATACTCTGGATTTTTTGAATGGCTAGAGGGCATAGTTTATTCGCTTAAGTTCGATTATATTGTAACAGTTAATTCGTCGGAAGGAATCACGACCTTAGTACTATACCCCCTTCATAATTCCGCCTTCCAACTATGGGAAAAAAACTATACCGGAAAATGGAATCTCTCTGGTTCAATATCAGTAGCAGGTAGCAGTATTGAAAATCTCGAAGGCTTTGTAATTGCTGATTTTAATGGGACTGGTTTAAAATCAACCTATATGCAATTTAATGACCATTTAAAATATTTATCCAGCTCTAAACACCACAAGTCTGTCAATGAAATTAAACAAGATTACAACAATAGCATTGACATCAATTACACAACCTTAACTCACCAAGCACCTAAATATTTTAAAGATAATGATGCAATTTATCCAATAAAAGACTTAGTTGGTAACTATATGGTCGTCTCGAACGTTAGAAAAGAAACTAATTCCCACTATGTGTCCGGATTAGATTATAGCTATTCAGGCGCAAAAGCAGACCAGATTGGAAGAGGGTTCTTAGGTTTTCGTCAAATAATTGAGGAAAATGTAACTACTGGAGAAAGATTAATTGAAACCAATCAGTTCTATCCGAATGAAAAGATGTTTCTTCCGAAAAACCAAAAAGTTGAACAGGTTAATGATAATAATAATTTCAGAGTTAGCGAATCTGTAATTGATTACAATATCTCTTTAAATAATAGCCGAATCTTTTATCATCTAAATTCTATTAATCAGCACATAACACCCGGCTTTGGAACTGGATACAATAAGCTATTGTCCAATTATGATAATTTTGGAAATCCAAAAACCATAACGACTGATTATGGTGATGGCTGGAAAGAAACTCAAAAATTGACCTACGCAGCCAGAGGTAGTTGGTGTGCCAACAAAATTTTAACATTAGAAACTACCTTTGAAAACCCCGACGAGGCTCCAATTACGCTCAAAAAAGGATACGACTATAATGACAAAGGGAAACTTATAGAGGAAACCGCCAACCTTGGAACACCCGATGTCATTTTTACTGAATATCTCAATTATGACAGCTATGGAAATCCACGTACAACAAAAACAACTTCCAAAGGAGATGTGCGAGAAGTAGAGATGACATATTTGGAAGGCCGATTCCTGCATACTAAGAAAAATCTCCAACTAAACGAAACAACAACTTATAATTATGATCTTACCAAAGGATTGTTAAAAAGTAAAATTGAGCCACTTGGGACAACAAGCTATAAGTACGACGGGTTTGGACAGTTAACTGAAGTGACATACCCAAACAAAATAAAAACAGCCATCGCCCGCCAATGGTCAGGAGACGCCTCCCCTAATGGTCCTAAGTATTACGTATACGAAGAAACCTCAGGACAAAGTCCTGTTAAAACTTGGTACGACGCACTTGGACGTGAAGTCAGGAAGGACTATAATGGACTTAATGATCTATTAAGTGTGACAACTACCTACGATGATAAAGGGCGACTCTATCAAGTTTCTGAACCCCACACTGGTACGTCACCTACACTTGGGCTGTCACCTATGGCTACGATGATTATGGAAGAAAAGAAACAGTCACAACACCGGCAGGCATTACAAGATATTCCTACCCTGGCTTAAAAACAACTGTGACATCACCAACAGGAACATCAGAGACAACTCTAAACAGTGCAGGTAAAGTTGTTGAAAGCAAGGTGAACTCAAAGGGAGTCTCTTACAAATATTATCCAACCGGCCAAATAAGCAAAGCGATACCAGAAGGAGGCCCTGCTGTTGAATTTGGATACGATTTACTTGGCAACAGAACAGTACTTAAAGACCCTGATACCGGAACAGTAACGTCCGAGTACAATGGTTTTGGCCAGATTCTTAAAAACACGCACAAGATTCATACAGGCTCGGGTGACAGCATAACATCCTACAAATATTTTGCTTCCGGGTTGATTGAAGATGTTAACGTCCATGGCAAAATCACAAAGTATAAATATGACAGCAAAAACCGAATTGAAAAGATAGAGATCGCGGGTGAACATGAGCAATCATTTATGTACGATAGCAACAATCGACCAATCAAAATGACTGAAATAATCGATGGTAACAAAACCTACGACTTTAAGACTGAATACGATGCTTACGGAAGAGTGAAAAAAGAAATCTATCCTTCAGGTTTTTATATTTCAAATGAATATGATGAAAATGGTTTCCTTATCAATGTGACAGACAGCAAGGATCAAAAAATATGGGAGGCAGTGGAAGCCAATGCAAAGGGACAACTTACAAGGTACAGACAAGGAGGGCATGAAACCTTTGTTGATTATCATGACATTTGGGGACTCCCAAATACTATTGTATCTGGGGACAACATAAATATGGCTTATTACTATACCGAAAAAGGCAACCTTGATTACAGAGAGGATAGATCAACATCTGGTATCACTCAAAAAGAGAAATTTTATTACGATTCGGCCAACCGGCTCGAAACCTACGACATCTCACTCAATGGAACACTGAAACAGTCCAACACCATCCAATACGATCCCTTAACTGGAGGTATTAATTATAAAACGGATGTTGGTTTCAAAATGGAATACGGGCAAAACACCCCATTTCATTCGCTCTCAGTTGTTCAAGGGTTACCAGAATCCGCGAAAGCACCGCAAGCCATAACTTATAGCAACATTAATAAAGTAAAATCCATAACCCAGGGAGACAAACAACACCAAATCACCTATGGTGTCAACCAGCAACGCATTAAAGGCCTATTTAAAACTGGAAGCACCACAACACTTACCAAATATTATTTGGGCAAATATGAGGAAGAAGTTGTTTCTGGTAATACTAGAAAACTTCACTATATTTACGGAGGCAATGGCCTGGCAGCAATTATGGAGTATAAGAATGGCCAAGAGAATCTATATTATACTTTTAGTGATTATCAAGGGAATTTGTTAGCAGTAACCAATACAGCCGGAACTGAGCGCTACGCTTACGACCCATGGGGAGCACGCCGAAACCCTGACGACTGGACGCAACCCGACACCCGATCGTCCTTACTGTTCTCGCGGGGCTACACCATGCATGAACACTTAGATGATTTTGGGCTGATCAACATGAATGGTAGAGTCTATGATCCGCTCATGGCTCAATTCTTTAGCCCCGACCCCTATATTCAATCGCCGGGGAATTGGTATAATTATAACAGGTATGCATATGGATTAAATAACCCCTTATTGTACAATGATCCTAGTGGCTACTTCATTAAGAAATTTGGAAGGTGGTTAGAGGAAAAATTTGATGATCTAGGGGATTGGATGGTTAAACATAATATTAGTGTCGGGGTTGGAGTTAACATGACCCCTGGAGGTGGCCCAATGACTTATACTGCAGACATCAACGGGCAGCAAGTCTTTAACTCGGCCAATGGCAACCAATATGACCCTGCTGTAAATGTCTATAGAGGTTTATCCGACGCAATGTTGTCGCAAGGAATTGTTGATGGCAATATTGCCGCAAACTGGGGAGGTACAAAAGGATGGTTCGACAAGTTTAATTTTATAGCAGGAGTTAAAGCAACTGGAGCATCAGCCTTCTTGGATTCTCAATTGAATAGTTTAAGCATGTTACGACCAATAGTTGATAATTCAGGTGCTACTGTTTATCAAGGGTCAAGCAAATGGCTATCTACTTTTAAAGCAAGTAAGGTTGTAAAAGGGTTTGGATTTGGATTGACAGGTTTGGGTATCGGATATGATTATTTATATGGCGTTCCGAGATATAATCAGGGAATTAGGGATGAGTGGTCAGTAAATCCATTTAAGGCAGATCTCAACACGGGGGTGGCATTGTATTCACTGTTTGTAAATCCTTTTTTAGGAATAGGATATTTCGGTATTGATGCTTTTTACCCTGGAGGATGGCCATCGGCCCTTCAAGATCAAGATAGATTGATTTTGAAAACACAAAGAACGCTTGGACCGACTTGGAATCCATACAGAGGCCCACAAGGTCCTTTAAATTAAAACTCGCAAAGGAGCTACTATGAAAGAGATTGAAAAACTATACGATTATATATTCTATACATTTTACCGTTTCTGGGAGAAGGCAATATGGCGATGGTGCAGTGAATGGAAAGCAGCTATTACGATGGTGTTTATATGGATTATTCTAATTTCCACAATTAATAATATACAACTGTATTTGTTTAAAAGTACATCAATTTCTGATTATCCTATTTTTTCTTTATTTCTCAGTAGCGCTATTAGTGTAATCCATTATTACATTTACCTTTATGATGACAAATGGAAGAATCGGGTCTTGAAATTTAGAAGCATCAATAAAAAGAAGGATACCTATGGAATAATTATAATTATTTTTTTAGCGATAATTATTCTTTCTTTCGCAAGATATTCTTCACATTTATTGAGTACTTTAGATTGGAAAAATATCTCCCCTTGCTCAGCGTTGCGACAATGAATAGCTGTTGCATCTGGCACGGACTTGTAGTCTGACTAATAAGCAAGATGCGCATATGATTAAATAGTGTCCGCTGAAAAACGCAGACCGCTCTTTTTAGGTTAAACTTATCAGATTTCATTATTTCCAAGGCGGTACCCATTGGAATTCTAATTTGACCAACATTTGATGTTAACCAAACCAAAATCCCTGTTGCTGAAAAACTCATGACCGTGTTGGATATAAGACGCGGGAGTGCCACCCCGGCCAATTTGATCAGGTTAAGCACCAAAAAGATGCAGGCAATCCACGGTTCACCTGTTTCTTTGAGTCTGGCCTTGACCCGGTTTAATCCGTAGCCTGTATTGGCCTGCCCAAATTTCCCTTCGGCCGGGTAGCGTTCTCCCGGGCTTACGTGAATTGGCACTGCCGGTGGTCTCCCAAGGGGGTTGGCTATTAACCTAATGCCCTTCTCTTTCAAAGCCGCTCGATTGGCTCTTGTGCAATAGATTTGATCGGCCAATAATTCTCTTGGCTAACACCCGAAACGCTTGTGGTATTGTTCAACGTAGACCATCATGTGACTTCCTTCATTAAAAGCATCCCACTTGAGTTCGTCTAGGAAACAGATGCCATCGATAACGGAAACATGGATTTTAGCCCCAAATTCAACCTTCGCTTGAGTCTTGCCACGCACAATAGGCCGAACGTGCGGTTGATGGATGCTCACAATCCGATCTTCGATACTATGAGTATGGGTGACATACATTTGTTTTTGTTGTTCAAAAAGGGTCCTGACCACCAAAAGATACTTGTACTGTTTGGGGGATAACGGGATATAAGAGTAGGCATCCAACAGCTTATCTATTGAGTTCAGGTTCCGTTTGACAAAACGCAGCTGACTGCCTACTGCCTTTCTTATTTCCTTACGCGATTTGTTCTTCTTTTGCGCTGTATTCAGATAACGTTTGCGAGCTACACGGCGGTAAGTTCGGGGTTTCTTTTCATGCAAGTCAGGAGTGTAAAGATGGTCTATCAATTGTTCTGTCTTTTCCCTGGCTTTATGATATCAAAAAGTTTATTAGTAACTTTTTCGAATACTTCAGATTTAACCGTTCCGATATTACGGATTATTATGCTTTTCTCGGCAGTAAATAGCCTGTTCGGCCGTATGTTACTGGATTTGTTTAAGGAACCTTTTATAAAATCGGAATCGCTCAAACAAATCGCGTAATTATCCTTTACTGCAAACTGGCTTGTAATCTGGCATAGAAAAATGTCTTCGCCTTTCAGGTCAGCCAACACCATTGCAGGCCTTTTCTTAGAACTTGACAAATCGGAATAGGGAAATGGCAGAACAACAATATCGCCTTTTACAAATCTTTCCATGCTTCATCTTCTTCGGGTAACAGCCAATCTTTGGCCAATACTTTTTCACTTGCAAAATGGGTCAATATATTATTGTTCTCCTTTTTTTGCTTGGTCTCTTTTTTCAATACTTCACTTAATTTAAGTTTTTCGTTGTAAGGCAATTGTCGAACAAGGTCAACAACCTGATTAAAATTAAGCGGTAAGTTTATGTTTAAATTTGCTGCTTCCATAATTTTACATTTTAAGAACCATAGGCCAAATCTCATTTTAGCATCTCTTGAGCATAATGGAAGTCTTGTAAAATATCTTATTTTGAGTCCAAAGATATCAAGAGCATCCGACATTTTCTTTTTGCAATCACAACCGACGATGTAATCTCCTCCCTTCGTACCTGCCAATAACAACTCCAAAAGCACCAACGATTTGACCGAGTTCGTCCCGGATCATCCTTTTGGCTTAAGCAAGCAACTTATCGATCCTTCCCTTTTCAGAACCTTTAAGATGCTAAAATGCTACAAAAACATTGTCTATACAAAAACACCTCATTAAAAATGAAAAACAAAACCTAACAATTGGCATTTAAATTATTGGTTAAATTTTTAACTTATAGATTAATACATTAAAAATATTAGAGGAGATAAGGATACAATTTTCAATTCACCTATTTTTCCAGAGTTCGGGATTTCTACTTGTATGCAGAACAGCCGAAACGATTATTGTTTTGTCCTGTTCGTCGATGGTATAGTGAACCATAAACGGGAACACGTTTAAAACGGTAATTCTTACATTTTCATAACGAATATTTGAAGCTTCAGGGTTTTGCCTGATAAAATGGACATTCTCGCGTACTTCAGCAGTAAATCTTTTACCAAGTCCTTTTTGCTGTTTGTTGTACCATATGGCAGCTTCTCGAATATCTTCTTTTGCAAGAGGTAGGATTATAGACTTATACATTACAGCTCTTTTTCTATATCGTCCATAGCAGAATCAAAATCCATAGCAGAGTCAGGATTTTGCTTATAATCTTTAAGCCGTTTTAAAACCAAATCTTTGTGCCATTCGGGAACGTTGATTTCTTCCTGTTCAATATTTTTGTATTTATTTTTAAGGTCGTTCCATTCATTAATGGGAATGAATACGCCAGTAGTCTGTCCTTTGCTGTCCGAAATATATTGTAGGTTCATAATCTAAAATTTTATCGGTTTGAATACACTTGTTGTGTTTATTAATCCCTGATTACGAATCAATAATAGCGAATAGGTGCACTTTAAAATCAGGCTTCATGCCCTTTTGTCCATATAATCCTATTCTAAGTCACATAATACTGTGTATATGCAAATTTACAGAATTATAAGACGATATTAAAAAAAACAATTCTTTGTTTGTTTGGGATTATAGAAAAATGAAACAAAATCAAAAATCCACGTTGCTAAATGTGCTTATTTTCTTATTTTTGCGAATATCCCAAGAAATTAAAGAAAAATGAGTGCAACAAAGAAAATAAAAACGGCCCTGATTTCTGTTTTTTATAAAGACGGATTGGATGAAATAGTGAAAACCCTTGACAAACAGGGGGTAAAAATATACTCAACAGGCGGAACGCAGACCTTTATTGAAAATTTGGGGGTTGCGGTTTCAAGTGTTGAATCGTTGACCGGTTATCCTTCTATTTTGGGCGGGCGGGTTAAAACGCTTCACCCCAAAGTTTTTGGTGGTATTCTCTCTAAACGGGAAGACCAGCAACACCAGCAACAATTGGAGGAGTATGAGATTCCTGAGCTGGACCTCGTGATTGTGGATCTCTATCCCTTTGAGGAAACGGTTGCTTCGGGGGCCGACCATGCCAGTATCATTGAAAAAATTGACATAGGTGGCATTTCCCTTATCCGGGCGGCTGCCAAAAATTACCACGATGTGGTGATTGTGCCTTCCCAGCAGCAATATGGGGCGCTCCTCAACATTTTGAAAGAACAAAACGGCGAGACTTCGCTTAAGGACAGGGAATTTTTTGCCACTGCGGCCTTTGCCGTATCTTCGGGATACGACAGTGCCATCTACAATTATTTCAGCAAGGGTGAATTTCCTGCTTTCCGTGAGGCGGTTGACCAGCAAAACGCTTTACGTTATGGCGAAAACCCCCATCAAAAAGGGGTGTTTTACGGCGACCTGAACAAAATTTTTGATCAACTGCACGGAAAGGAAATCTCTTACAACAATCTGCTGGACATTGACGCTGCCGTTTCTCTGATTGCGGAGTTCAATGAAACCACCGTGGCCATTCTTAAACACAACAATGCCTGCGGATTGGCGTCACGTCCCAAATTGGTGGAGGCCTGGAACGATGCCCTGGCCGGTGACCCGGTTTCAGCCTTCGGTGGTGTGCTCATTACCAATGTGGCAGTGGATGCAGAGGCTGCTCAGGAAATGGATAAAATATTCTTTGAGGTGATCATTGCGCCGGAATATGACGGTGAGGCCTTGCAAATCCTCATGAAAAAGAAGAACCGCATCATCCTTGTTCAAAAAGAGACCATTCAACATAAAACGCTGTCGCGCACCCTGCTCAATGGCGTATTAATACAGGATGCTGACAATAAGACCGAATCGGCCGGCGACCTGAAAACAGTGACCAAAACGGCACCCTCAACGCAGGAAGTAGAAGACCTGATTTTTGCCAACAAAATTGTCAAGCATTCGAAATCGAATGCCATTGTGCTGGCCAAAAACAAGCAATTGATTGCCAGTGGGGTGGGACAAACATCCAGAGTGGATGCCCTCAAGCATGCCATTAGTAAGGCCGGCTCCTTTGAATTTGATTTGAATGGATCGGTCATGGCCTCAGATGCTTTTTTCCCCTTTGCGGATTCGGTGGAAATTGCGCAAAAAGCTGGCGTTACATCGGTGATTCAACCGGGTGGTTCCATTCGCGACAATGAAACCATCGAATTTTGTAACCTTAACAACGTTTCCATGGTATTAACAGGGAACCGTCATTTCAAACATTAATAAAACAATATAAATGGGATTGTTCTCTTTTTTGTCTCAGGAGTTGGCAATGGACCTGGGAACCGCCAATACCATCATCATTCACAATGATAAAATTGTGGTGGATGAGCCCAGTATAGTAGCCTTAGACCGACGTAGCGACAAGCTGGTGGCCATTGGTGAAAAAGCCCGCCAAATGCATGGGAAGACGCATGACAATATATACACCATACGCCCCCTGAGGGATGGCGTAATTGCAGATTTTAACGCCGCCGAGCAAATGATCAGAGGCATGATCAAGATGATTGATCAGAACAAAAAACGCCTCTTTACCCCTTCGCTGACCATCGTTGTCTGTATCCCTTCCGGAAGTACCGAAGTGGAAATCCGGGCCGTAAGAGACTCTGCAGAACATGCCGGTGGAAGGGAAGTTTACATGATCTATGAGCCCATGGCTGCAGCACTGGGAATTGGCCTGGATGTGGAAGCGCCGGAGGGCCATATGGTGGTAGATATTGGCGGGGGCTCAACAGAGATTGCCGTTATTTCGCTGGGCGGTATTGTGACCAATAAATCCATTCGGATTGCGGGTGACGACCTGACAGCAGACATCATGGAATACATGCGGCGTCAGCACAACATCAAGATTGGTGAGCGCACGGCGGAGGAAATTAAAATCCGGGTGGGTTCTGCCCTGCCTGAGTTGGACGAACCACCGGTCGACTATATCGTCAGCGGCCCCAATCAGATGACCGCACTGCCTATTGAGGTACCCGTTTCTTATCAGGAGATTTCGCATTGTCTGGAGAAATCCATCTCTAAAATGGAGACGGCCATTCTGAATGCCCTGGAGCAAACGCCTCCTGAATTGTATGCTGATATTGTGAGAAAAGGCATTTACCTGGCTGGTGGCGGGGCTTTACTGAGAGGTTTGGATAAGCGACTGACCCATAAGCTCAACATTCCCTTCCACATTGCAGAGAATCCGCTGCACGCGGTTGCAAGAGGCACCGGAATTGCCCTTAAAAACAGGCATAAATTCTCATTTTTGTTACGATAGCAGAACGGTGTCCCCCAGCCGGATGCCTTCAAATCATATAACTACTTTTCCGAATAGCCTGAGGCTATTCGGATTTATTTGAAACAAAACAACTGTTTCAGCACCATGAGAAACTTTATCCGGTTCATCATAAGGTATCACCTGTTTTTTCTGTTTCTTTTGTTCGAAACAATCAGCTTCTACCTGCTGGTTAATTACAACCACTATCACAATCAGACCTTTGTCAATTCTTCCAGCAAATTTGCAGCAAGCGTCCTTGAAATTTCTGGCAACTTCACAGATTATTTCAGTCTGAAACGGGCCAATGAGGAACTGTCCCGCGAAAATGCTTTTCTTCGGACCCAACTGCCGGAAAATACCTATCGCTTAAACGAACCTGTTCCCGAAAACAGACAAACCGCAGATTCCATTCAATACCTTTACCGCCCGGCCAAAGTCATTAACAGTTCCGTAAACAAATTTCACAATTACATCACCATTAATAAAGGATCTAAGCAGGGCATCCGTCCTGAGATGGGCGTGATTTCGGCCAGGGGACTGGTCGGGGTGGTGCGCCACGTTTCGCCGAATTACGCCACCGTCATCTCTCTCTTAAACACCCAGTTAAAAATATCGGCCCGACTGAGAGAGTCCAATCATTTTGGATCACTGGAATGGGACGGCAACTCTTACCAACATGCCATTCTTAACGAAATACCTGCTCATGCCAAAGTATCGGTGGGCGACGCAGTGGTTACCAGTGGCTATTCGGCCCTGTTTCCGGAAGGCATTCTCATAGGAACCATTGATGATTTTGAACTTAATCAGGGGGAGGGATTTTATGTCATCAGAGTAAAACTATCCATTGACTTCAAAAGTCTCACCTATGTTGAAACCGTGGAGAAAATAACACGTGATGAACAGCAAGAACTGGAAAAACTAACAAACAATGATTAATCACCTGGGACGATACCTGCTTAGTTTTATAGCCATCCTGCTGGTGCAGGTTTTGGTGCTCAACAACCTCAACCTGGGAGGTTATATCAATCCTTGGCTATATGTACTGTTCATTCTTATATTGCCCGTTGAAATGCCCAACTGGCTATTGCTTGTTTTGGCTTTTGCTACCGGGCTGATCATGGATACTTTTCTCAACACCATTGGCCTTCATGCCTCGGCAACGGTGTTTTTAGCCTTTTTACGCCCCTTTCTTTTGAGGTTCTTTGCACCGCGCGATGGTTATGAACCGGGCAGTCTTCCGGTGACCTCACATTTTGGTCTGGGCTGGTTTTTAAAATACACCCTTCTGGCGGTGCTGGCCCATCACCTCTTTCTCTTTATTGTGGAAGCATTTTCCTTTGAGAATTTCTTGGCTACTTTATGGAAGACAATTTTAAGTTCACTTGTTACGTTAGTAGTCATTATGATAGCACAGTTATTCAGCAGTCGGGAAAGAAGAAGAATCTAAACCTATTTTTAGAATCGTGGGAAACAGTAACAGAGCCATAATCATAAATATTGCCTTTGCAATGGTAGGGATGATCTTCATCATCCAGCTGTTTATGTTGCAGGTCATTGACCCCTCGTACAAATATTTTGCAGAAAGCAACACCCAACGTAAACTCACACAATATCCCTCCAGAGGACTCATCTATGATCGCAATGGCCAATTGATGGTCTCCAACCAGCCGGTTTATGACATCATGATTGTCCCCAGAGATGTCGTCCCCTTTGACACCCTGGAATTCAGCAGGGCCATTGGTCTGCCCCTGGAAAAAGTCACGGAAATTCTGGAGGAGGTTCGTACAAATCTCAGAAACAGAAAAATATCCAGTTTCAAACCATCGGTCTTCTACAAGCAGCTGCCTGCGGAGCAATACGCTGTTCTACAAGAAAAGATGTACCAATTCAAAGGGTTCTTTGCCCAACGAAGGATTGTACGCAAATACGAATATCCCCATGCAGCGCACGTTCTTGGATATGTGGCCGAAGCCAACGAACAGAAGATCAACCGGGACTCCTACTATGCACCAGGAGATTATACCGGCGTTAGCGGGATAGAAACCACCTACGAGACATTTTTACGAGGTAAGAAAGGGGCACGCTACGTGATGGTCGACGTACATGGTCGCGAAAAAGGCCCCATGCGAGGGGGAAGAATAGACACCACAGCTGTGGCAGGCAAAGACGTCACGCTCACTTTAGACATTGACCTTCAGGCCTATGGCGAAATGCTGATGCAGAACAAGAGTGGCAGTGTGGTGGCCATTGAGCCCTCCACAGGCGAAATCCTCAGCATGGTCTCCAGTCCCGGCTATGACCCGTCCTTACTGGTAGGGCGTGGAAGGTCCCGAAACTTCCCCGGATTATCGAACGACACCTTGTTTCCCCTTCTCAACCGCGCCATCATGTCGGGCTACCCGCCCGGATCGACCTTTAAAGCCGTCATGGCCCTCATTGGAATGCAGGAAGGCGTCTTAAGACCTTCTACAAGCTACAGCTGCAACAACGGGTTTCATGCGCGCGGCATTCACATTGGATGCCACCCGCACCGCTCTCCGCTCGACCTGGTGCCCTCGCTGGCCAATTCCTGCAATGCCTATTACTGTTATGTTTTCAGAAACGTTTTGGACAATCCGGCTCTAGGGTCACCCAAAGTCGGCATGGAAAAATGGAAAGCGTATTTATTGAATTTTGGCTTTGGGAATCAACTGGGAAGTGATTTCTTCAATGAAAACAGAGGCTTTGTTCCGGGCAGAGCCTACTATGACCGTATCTATAACGGAAGCTGGGGGTCACTCACGGTATTATCTTTGTCGATCGGACAAGGAGAGATTTTGACCACCCCCATACAAATGGCCAATATGACGGCTGCCATCGCCAACAGGGGCTACTATTTAACACCGCATGTCATAAAGAGCATTGACAACGACACCATACCCTCCCGATTTAAAGAAAGACATCAAACGGGTATTGACTCCATTCATTTTGAGCCCGTTATTGAAGGCATGGAGCAGGCCATTTTGGGCGACTTTGGATCCACGGCCCGCATCGCCAGAATTCCGGGCATAGAAGTGTGTGGAAAAACCGGTACGGCCCAAAACCCCCATGGCGAGAACCACAGTATTTTTGTCGCTTTTGCCCCTAAGCATGACCCCAAAATAGCGATTGCGGTCTATGTGGAAAACGCCGGTTACGGCTCCACCTGGGCGGCCCCGATTGCCAGTTTGATGATCGAAAAATATTTAAACGAGAACATTCACGCTTCACGCGTATGGCTTGAACAAAGGATGTTGAACGCAGACTTAATCCATGACGACAAAGAGTAGTTCCATAAAATCAATAGACTGGATAACGGTTTTGCTGTATCTTATCCTGGTAGGCTTTGGCTGGCTCAATATCTATGCCGCCAATACGGATCCCGATAGTCAGCTCTTTTTTGCCCCCGGAAAGGAGTATGTCAAGCAATTGATGTGGATAGGTATTTCCTTTCTGACCATTGGGGTACTGATGCTCATCGACAGCAAGTTCTTCGTGGAATTCTCCTATATCTTTTACATTATCACGACTTTGATGCTCCTGATGGTCATCTTTGTCGGCGTTGAAATCAACTCCGCCAAATCATGGTTTCAATTTGGCTCCTTTCGTTTTCAACCCGTTGAATTGGCCAAGGTGGCCACAGCCCTCACCATTGCCAGAGTCCTGAGCAAATTTCAGTTTTCCTTCAGTAAACCTTCTGATGTACTTTTGCTTTGTGCCATATGGCTTTTTCCCATTGCCATTATAATTCTGCAGAATGACACGGGTTCCGGTCTGGTCTTCTTTGCTTTTTTACTGGTATTTTTCAGAGAAGGAATGACCCCTTACATATTGGTTTTTGGCCTGTTGGGCGTCCTTATTTTCATCCTGACCCTGCTCATTCCCAACTACACCATTCTCATCCTGCTGGCTGCTGCCTTTTTCGCCCTGCTCTTTTTCCAAAAAATTAAGAAAGACCTGTTGATAGCTTTGATCATTGCCGCTGTGGGCTATGGTTTAGGGGCGCTCATTTTTAAAACAGATACCGGTGCTCCCAACCATGACTGGGCCCTGTTGACAGGCATGTTCCTGGCCAGCCTGGTGCTGGGAGTCAAAGGATTGCTGAGAAGAATCCGTGTCATTGGTACCTATTTACTCCTGTTTTGGGGATCCATTGCCTTTGCTTACTCGTCCGACTATTTTTATGAGAAAATGTTGGGGGACTATCAGCAATCCCGTATTCTGGTCTTGCTCAATCTAAAGGAAGATCCGCTGGGCGCGGGTTACAATGTGAACCAATCTAAAATTGCCATCGGCTCCGGCGGATTTTCAGGCAAAGGATTTCTTCAGGGCACCCAAACAAAATTCAACTTTGTACCCGAACAGAGCACCGACTTTATTTTTTGCACCGTGGGGGAAGAGTGGGGATTTCTTGGCACCTCGGCTGTAGTCATCCTGTTTCTATTGCTATTGATGCGTCTGGTATTCCTTGCGGAGCAACAACACTCCTCTTTCAGTCGAATATACGGCTACAGCGTGGCCGCCCTATTCTTTTTTCACGTCACCATTAACATTGGTATGACCATTGGACTGGCTCCGGTTATTGGAATTCCGCTTCCCTTTTTTAGCTATGGCGGCTCCTCCCTTTGGGGATTTTCCATTCTGCTTTTCATTTTCTTAAAATTAGATACCAACCGGGAACAGCTGATCCGATAATGATTGATAGCTTTTTTTTACAACCTTTCACACACGCCCTAAAGTCCTAAACAACAAGCATTATACCAAACGCTGCAACGCGCTATTAATCACATCCATTTGAGCAATGACATTTCACCTTGCTCACCTCCTCATTTTTTGGTATATTTGAAATAATAATCATAATATGCCTATGAAATATCAAATTTATACTGCACGCAATTACAAGCAAATTGCACAGATTGAAAAAGTATCTGAAGCTGATTTGCGAAGCATTGATATAGTGGCACACGTGCTGCCTTTCAAAACAAACAATTATGTGGTTGATGAATTAATTGATTGGGATAATTATAAAAATGATCCCATTTTTATTCTCAATTTCCCGCAGAAAGGAATGCTGAAACCCGAACACTACCAAAGCATTGCCCGACTGCTCGACCAAAATGCAGATGAGTCCGTCATCAAGGAGGCCGCCAACACCATCCGACGCCAATTGAATCCACATCCGGCAGGACAGACGCATAACTTACCTGTTCTGGCTGGCGAAAAACTAAGTGGCGCTCAGCACAAATACAATGAAACCATGCTGTTTTTCCCGACCCAGGGACAAACATGTCATGCCTATTGCACCTTCTGTTTTCGCTGGCCCCAATTTACCGGCATGGACAACATGAAATTTGCCATGAAGGAAATTGAGAACATCATAGCCTACATTCGTCAGCATACGGAAATAACGGACCTCCTGATTACCGGCGGCGACCCTATGGTGATGAAAGCCTCGGTCCTGGATGCCTACATCAGTCAGCTATTGGAAGCCGACCTGCCCCATCTTCAAACCATCCGCATAGGATCCAAATCCTTGGCTTTTTGGCCCTACAGATATTTGACAGACCCCGATGCAGAGGACATCCTGAACATCTTTAAAAAAATAACCGATGCCGGAAAATCACTGGCATTTATGGCCCACTTTAACCACCCTAAAGAATTAAGCACTGCCGCTGTTAAGGCCGCTATTGAAAAAATACGCCGGACAGGTGCCCAGATCCGAACGCAATCGCCCCTGCTCAATCACATCAATGCCAGTGCCAACATATGGGCGGAGATGTGGAAAAAGCAGGTCAATTTAGGTCTCATTCCCTACTACATGTTCATCGCCCGCGACACAGGCGCCCAGGAATATTTTGGCGTTTCACTCAGTCGCTCCTGGGACATTTTCAGAAGGGCCTACACCAAAGTCAGTGGCATAGCCCGCACCGTCAGAGGTCCCAGCATGTCGTGCACGCCCGGTAAGGTGCGTGTGATTGGGGTGTCTGAAGTGCATGGTGAAAAGGTCTTTGTCCTTGAATTTATACAAGGACGCAACAGCGAATGGGTGGCCCGCCCCTTCTTCGCCCAGTATGATACGGAAGCCTTTTGGATGAGCGACCTGAAGCCCGCTTTTGGCAAAAAGGAATTCTTCTATGAGGAGGAGCTGGCAGAAATAATGCTGGATTAATCCCATCCATCAAAGAGACGATCCGGAAAATACTTGTTACACGGAGCGACACAGAGTTGTTATTATAAAAAACATCCCTGTTTCCTTCGTGTTCTCTGTGTAATAATTTGTCATAGAACATTGTCATGCAAAGCATCTCAAAATATCACTGTGGTTCTCTGTGCCTCCTCCGTGTTCTCTGTGTAACTGTTAACATTTTCAAAATAAAAACACTATTTTTGGAGCCTTAAACCAGTTGGATGCGCAAAAAGGCCCTCATAAATCTTCTTATAAAAATAGTGATAAGCGGTTTTGCCCTTTACTATGTTTTCTCACACATTAATTTGAACCAAATAGCCGAAAAAATAAGTGCGTCCAACCCCTGGTTGCTAATGTCCGCCCTCATCGTTTATGCCTTGTCTCAACTCGTTTCGGCTTTACGATTAAAGGTTTTATTCAAACACCTTCCCATTCACATAACCCATTTAGAGAACATCCGACTATACTGGCTGGGCCTTTTCTATAACCTGTTTCTGCCAGGCGGTGTAGGTGGGGATGGTTTTAAGGTTTACCTCATAGGAAAACATTTCAAAACAGAACTCAAAAAAACCATCGGGGCGATACTTTCCGACAGAATCAGTGGCCTTTCCATCATCGTCATTCTGCTGTTGGTCTTTGTCCCTTTTATCAATTATGACATTCCCCTAAAAGCCTACGCATGGGCAGGAATCCCCTTTGTGGCAGCCGCATTTTTTCTCTTCCTCTACCTGTTTAACCGCACCCTTACAAGGGCCTACCTCCCGGTAATGGGCTGGGCAACAATGGCCCAGCTTCTGCAGATGCTGTCGGCCATTCTCATTCTTAATTCCTTTGACATGGAGGCGCGCGACATGTATGACGCCTACCTTTTCCTGTTCTTTTTATCGGCCATTGCCGGTGCCGTGCCCATAACGCTTGGGGGAATTGGTGCCCGGGAAGTCGTATTTCTGTGGGGTGCGCAATACCTGGGGGTCAACGAAGGTTCAGCAGTGGCCCTGAGTCTGCTATTCTACACAGCCTCTGCCATCACCGCTCTGCCGGGTTTGATATTCACTTTTCAACCGTCCAAAATACTGGCCAGAAATAAAGTAGCCAAGCTTTAACTAGTCTATCCCCACTGCCTCCAGGGCATGTTTTATTTCATCAAAGCCAAATCCGCGGGAGGCGGCATAACGCATCAAAGCGGCTCTACGCTTATAAGGATCATCCATTTTTAGCTGGCGCTTCTTTTGCCGCAATAAATCCAACAAATTCTCCTGGTATTCAGCGACCGGAATGGTATCCAGGGCTTCCTGAATCACCTCTGAAGCTATGCCTTTCTGGCGAAGTTGCCACACAATCTTGGTTTTCCCCCATCTGTTAAACCGGGCCTTATCACGCACATAAAAACCGGTATATCGATGCTCATCAATGAACTTTTCCTCCAACAGCCGCTGAAGGACTTTTGATATGTCGGCCTCCTCCACCTCCCACTTCAGCAATTTATTACGCACCATGGAAAGGCACTGTTCCTGGCGGGCACAGACAGCCGCGGCTTTGTCATAAGCTTTTTGAAAATCCATTAGCGAACAACCACCGTTTTTATATTCATAAATTCTCGCAGTCCAAACACGGAAAGTTCCCTGCCATAACCACTCTCCTTAATTCCCCCAAAAGGCAGGCGCGGATCCGATTTCACAAAGTCATTGACAAAGCAGGAACCCGCTTCCAGTTCATGCTCGGCCATGTATCGACCTTTCTCAATGTCAGATGTAAAAACGGCAGCACCCAATCCAAATGTCGTATCGTTGGCTATGGAAATAGCCTCCTTCATATCGGCAGCTTTTATCAGGGTCGCTACTGGCCCGAAAAGTTCTTCATGGTAGGCCGGCATCCCGCTTGTCACATTCCCCAACACCGTGGCCGGGTAAAAGGCACCGGGTATCTGCGGATCCACACCTCCCAACAACAAATCGGCCCCCTTGGCCACACTGTTATTCACTTGTGCTTCAAGATCCAAACGTAAATTATTTCGGGCCAGGGGCCCAAGATCCGTCTTTTCGTCCATGGGATCCCCCATTACAGCGGCACTCATTTTTTGAACCACCAATTTTGAAAAGACCTCATACACCGGGGCTTCAACAATAAAACGTTTGGCCGAAATACAACTTTGTCCGGCATTCATCAGGCGGGCCTTGACGCAAATCTCAGCAGCCGCCTCTATATGAGCATCGGCCAATATAATGTAGGGGTCACTTCCCCCCAGTTCCAACACCGATTTCTTTAAATACTTCCCGGCAATTTCCCCAACGGATCTGCCGGCCGGTGTGCTTCCGGTAAAGGTAACGGCCTGAATGCGCCGATCTGATATCACATTATCAATCTTACGACTGCTAATTAACAAAGTCTGGAAAACATGAACCGGAAATCCGGCCTCATTAATGACCTGTTCAATGGCCAGGGCGCAGGCAGGCACATTAGAGGCGTGCTTTAACAACACCGTATTGCCAGCCAAAAGGGCTGGAGCAGCAAAGCGAAACACCTGCCAAAAAGGAAAATTCCATGGCATGATGGCCAGAACAGGCCCCAATGGATTAAAAGCCACATAAGATTGACTGGCTTCTGTCGGGACCACCTGAGGAGCGAGGAAAGACGCTGCATTCTCAGCATAATAACGACAAACCCAGGCGCATTTTTCAATTTCAGACCGGGATTCTTTAATGGGTTTACCCATCTCCAGAGAAATAGTAAATGCCAAGCCCTCCTTTTTCTCAAGAAGTTTATCAGATAAGGCCAATAATAACTCTGCCCTTCTGGTAAAAGCACTTCGCTTCCATTGGCGATAGGCTTCCAGAGAAAGATCCAAAGCGCTATCTACATCATCCCACTGAAGTTCATCATATTCCCTGATTAATTCACCCGTGGCCGGGTTTATCGATTTTAAACGCATAATCGCTTTCTTAAAATTATTACCATTCGCCACAAAAAAGTAAATTACTAAAAAGAGACGGCTTAAACAACCACTCGTCCAAAATATCAGTAAATATGGGCAGCCACTTGTTTAACACTCTGCGTCGCCATCATGGTATAAAAGTGAATGAGATGAACCCCTTTGGCCAGTAGCTCTTTGGCTTGCATGGTGGTCCATTCAGCACCAACCTGAGCGGCAGCGTCATCGGTCTTACACTTTCTTAATTCTGCGGCAAAAGCCTCCGGCATATCCACATGAAAAATCTTAGGCAGTACGGTCAATTGATTCAACAACGTCAGCGGTTTTAATCCCGGAACGATGGGCACCGTAATGCCGGCATCCCGACATTTGCGTACGAACTCAAAATATTTGTCGTTATCAAAAAACATTTGGGTCACCACGTATTCGGCACCTGCGGCTACTTTTTGTTTCAACCAGTAAATATCCGATTCCATATTCGGGGCTTCCTCATGTTTTTCGGGGTAACCTGCCACACCATAACTAAAGGGCGTTTCAAAAGCCTCGGATTGGGTTTCGTCCAAAAAAACGCCTTTATTCAAATGGTTGACCTGATGAATCAAATCAATGGCATGTGCATGGCCTTCTTCTGAGGGCTGAAAAAAACGGTCCCGCTGGGATTTATCGCCACGCATTAACAGCAGGTCGTGAATGCCCAAAAAATTAAGGTCGATAAGCGCATATTCTGTTTCACTGCGGGTAAAACCACTGCAGATAATGTGCGGGACCACTTTAATGCCATACAAATGCTGGATGGAAGCAGCCACTGCCACGGTGCCGGGCCGTTTACGTGTCACCTTACGCTCGAAGAGCCCTTTTTCCACATCTCTGAAAACGACTTCATCCCGGTGCGAAGTGATATTGATAAAAAGGGGGTTAAATTCCCTGAGCGCATCAATGGTTCGGTACACCCGTTTAATGCTGTTCCCTTTCAACGGCGGCAAGAGCTCAAAGGAAAAACCGGGCTGATCTAATTCACGTATAAGTTGGGCGGCAGTTGACATAAAACGGTTTTTAATGTGCTACAAATAAGCCAGATTGGTGGGCAGCCATTTCTCGACTTCTTCGACGGAAACGCCTTTGCGTCTGGCCAGATCTTCCACCTGGTCTTTCTGAATATTTCCGACGCCAAAATAAATGGCTTCGGGGTGGGCCAGGTAAATACCACTCACCGATGCATTGGGAAACATGCTGAAATGCTCGGTCAGGGTAATGCCGACCTGCTCTTCTGCCTTCAACAGATTGAAAAGCGTGCGCTTTTCACTGTGATCGGGACAAGCGGGGTAGCCCAAGGCGGGTCGTATGCCCCGGTAGCGCTCCCGGATAAAATCAGCGTGATTGAAAACCTCGTCTGGTGCATAAGCCCAGAACTCTTTACGAACCCTGAAATGAATCAATTCAGCAAGCGCTTCCGCCAAACGATCGGCCAAAGCTTCAGCAAGATGGCATTGTAATCATCGTCATCGGCTTCAAACGCCTCTATCCATGGCTCAATGCCGTGACCGGCACTCACCGCAAAGCCGCCTATGTAATCGGTTTGGCCGCTGGACTTAGGCGCCACAAAATCGGCCAGACAATAATAGTGCTCTTTGCCGGGTTTGGATTGTTGCTCACGAATGTGATGGAAGGTGGCCAGCACTTCCGCTTTATTGTCGGGGCTATATACCTCTATATCATCCCCAACAGCATTGGCAGGAAACAAGCCAAACACGGCCCGTGGTGTGACCATTTTATCCTTCTGCATGCGCTCCAGCATCGCTTGAGCATCGGCATACAACTTCAGGGCTTCATTGGCTTTATCTCTGGACTCTTCTGTACTAAATCGTTTGAGCCATTCCTTTCTGGATTTTTCATCCACCACCGCATCCATGCCATCATAGCTTCCAGTGAGCCGCCAGGCATGGAAAAAGAAGGTCCAGTCGATAAAAGGAACAATATCTGCAATGGAATAATCCTCAAAGACATGAAGACCGGGTTTTGGCGGTGTCACCAAAGTGGTATTGGCCCAATCAATCTCATATTTCCTATTTCGGGCCTCACGCAATGAGAGATACTGGCGTTGTTTCTTATTGCTGTTGGCCTGTCGGAGCTGTTCGTAATCTGCGGCGACTTTATCCGTAAAACCTTTGTTGTCGCGTTCCGACAGCAGGGCACCAACCACCTGGGCACTTTTGGAGGCATCTTTCACATGAACCACCGGTCCCGAATACACCGGGTCCACTTTGACGGCCGTGTGCACACTTGAGGTCGTAGCGCCACCAATTAAAAGGGGCAGCTTCATTTTTCGACGCTCCATTTCTCTGGCCACATTCACCATTTCCTCGAGGGAGGGGGTAATCAAGCCACTCAATCCAATAATATCCACTTCCTGATCGATGGCCTCCTGAAGGATTTTATCGGTGGGCACCATCACGCCGAGGTCGATCACGTCATAATTGTTGCAGGCCAATATAACCCCCACAATATTTTTACCAATATCGTGCACATCCCCTTTTACCGTGGCCATTAAAATGCGTCCGGCTTTTTTAGCCGCATTGCCAGAGGCCCGCTTTTCCTCTTCAATGTAGGGCTGCAACCAGGCTACGCCCTTTTTCATGACGCGGGCGGTTTTGACCACCTGGGGCAAAAACATTTTTCCAGAACCAAAAAGTTCCCCCACGATGTTCATGCCATCCATGAGGGGCTGCTCAATAATATCGAGGGCAAACTCATATTTGGTGCGCGCCTCGGCCAAATCTTCTTCAATGTAATCGGCAATGCTTTAATGAGACTGTGATGAAGTCGCTTCTCGAGTGATTCCGAACGCCAGGCATCCTTGGCAGCTGCCACAGTACCATCCTTCTCAGCCTTATAACTTTCGGCCTTTTCGATGAGTCTTTCCGTGGCATCCGGCCGACGGTTCAGCACCACATCCTCGACCAACTCCAGTAAATCCGGTTCAATTTCATCATAAATCTGCAACATGCCCGGATTCACAATTCCCATGTCCATACCGGCCTGAATGGCATAATACAAAAAGACGGAATGGATGGCTTCCCGAACCCGGTCGTTACCACGAAAGGAGAAGGATAGATTGCTTACACCGCCACTGATGCGGGCATAGGGCAGATTTTCTTTTATCCAACGGGCGGTATTAATGTAATCCACCGCATAATTGTTGTGCTCTTCAATACCCGTAGCAATCGCCAGAACATTGGGATCAAAGATGATGTCTTCCGGCGGAAAGCCGATTTTTTGCGTCAACAGATCGTAAGCCCGTTGGCATATTTCTATGCGGCGATCATAGCTGTCGGCCTGCCCCAATTCATCAAAAGCCATCACGACCACTGCGGCACCATAATCTTTAATCACAGAGGCTTGCTCAAGAAATTGCGCCTCGCCTTCTTTCAGACTGATGGAGTTAACCACCGATTTGCCCTGCATACATTTTAGTCCGGCCTCCAACACCTCCCAACGAAGAATCAATCATAACCGGAAGGCGTGCAATCTCAGGTTCAGCCCCCATCAGATTCAAAAAGGTCACCATTTCTTTTTTGGCTTCCAGCATGGCATCATCCATGTTCACATCAATCACCTGTGCACCGCCATCTACCTGATCACGAGCTACGGTCAGGGCCTCTTCATACTTTTCTTCCCGAATGAGACGGGCAAACTTTTTGGAACCCGCCACATTGGTCCGCTCACCAATATTCACAAAATTGGTCATTTTATCAATGACCAAGGGCTCCAGTCCGCTGATCCGTGTCGTTTTCTCTAACTGTGTGGGCACATGCGGTTCTCCGTCTTTCAATAATTTGGCAAAAGCAGCGATGTGTTCCGGTGTTGTACCACAGCATCCGCCAATAATATTCACCAGTCCCTGCTTCAGATAATCCAATATCTGTGGCGCCATTTCATCCGGCGTTTCATCATACTCCCCAAACTGATTGGGCAGTCCCGCATTGGGATAGGCACTCACATAAAAGGGCACCTTACGACCCAGTTCCTCCACATACAAGCGTAGGTCCGATGCCCCAAAGGAACAGTTCAGTCCTATGGAAAAGAGAGGCATGTGCGAAACAGAAATAATGAAGGCCTCCATGGTTTGACCCGACAAGGTACGGCCACTGGCATCGGCTACGGTCACTGATACCATGACGGGAAAATCTTCTATTCCGCGACGACGCAATTCGCGCTGGATACCATAGAGCGCTGCCTTGGCATTGAGGGTATCAAAAATGGTTTCGAGCAACAGTATATCCACGCCTCCGTCGAGCAGACCGGCGGCCTGGGCACCATAAACATCGGCCAGATCATCAAAGGTCACGGCTCTGTAACCGGGATTATTCACATCGGGTGACAGCGAGGCTGTTTTGTTGGTGGGTCCCATGGACCGGCGACAAAGCGGGGCTTGTCGGCCGTGGAAAACTTCCTGGCAGCTTCTGCGGCCAGGGCCGCTGAGGCTTTGTTCAGCTCGTAAACCAGATCCTCCATCTGATAATCGGCCTGAGAAATGCTGTTGGCATTAAAGGTATTGGTCTCTATAATGTCTGAACCAGCCTCCAGATATTGCTCATGAATGGCTGAAATGATATCTGGTCGCGTCAAAGACAAGAGATCGTTGTTGCCCTGAACAGCTGAGGGATGCTGCGTAAATCGCTCACCTCTGAATCCTTCTTCCGTTAACTTATATTGCTGAATAAGACTCCCCATGGCTCCATCCAACAAGAGAATGCGCTCCCGGGCGGCCTTATGTAATAATTCCGTTCTGGTCATTTCAAAATGTGATTTAAATTATCTGTTCCGACTTAGATATACAAAGCAATGTCCCCCTAATACCCGATAAATTTTTCAGGCGCTTTCCATTAAAAGGAATGCGTCTTCCTAATTCCGGTCAGATCATTGTTTTGCGGTAAGATACAAAGATAAGGATTAATGGGGATAAACAAATCCTTTGATATAACCCGGGAGATCCATCACCTTTTTTGCTTTAAAATCTACCAAAACACTATTATCCTATTGAAATGCAGAAACATACTCTCTTGGTGTGACCCCCATCTTCTCCTTAAAGAAGCGATTAAAATTGGATACATTGTTAAATCCGCTTTCATAACACACCTGGGAAATCGACTGGGTATTTTCCTGCAAAAGCTTGCAAGCGTATCCGATACGCATTTCATTGATGTAGCGAATGAGCGTTTTCCCGGTCTTTAATTTAAAATAACGACTGAAGGAAGAAATATTCATACCAAATTGACGGGCCATTTCTGAAAGAGATATGTTACCGGTATAGTTAAGGTTGATATAATTCAAAACCTTCTCAATTCTAAAATCATTCACATTTAGTGGGTTTAAATGATAATCGGCCGTGGCCAGTAAACGATAGTCGCTTGAATGGGCCATGGCGTCCAAAACTTCCAACAGCCCCATCATGCGCCTAAAGCCCTTTAAACCATATAAGGCTTTCACCTTTTCTCCTATTTCACGGTTGGCCGGCATGGCAAAATGAATGCCCAGCATGGAACGGTCAAAAAGATGTTTAAGATGTACCATTTCGGGATAATTCTGAATTGATTTTTCCATAAAATCTTTGGCAAACTGCACCACTACCGCATTCACGCGTAAACCGGATGCCTCCTGGTAGTATTCCTGATGGTTCTTCCAGTAATGGGGGACCTGACTGCCCACCATCACCAAATCGCCTTCGGCAAAGGACTCCATACTATCGGCAATGAAACGGGTGCCCTGACTTTTCAACACATACACAATTTCCATTTCATCATGGAAATGCCAGGGAAAGGTGAAATGGGGGAAATCATTCCACTTGACCCTGATGGGGCTGTTGCCGGGTAAAAGCACCTGCTCGTGCATGATCGTGGATGGACTTTTCGGCATGATAGATTTTTTGGCAAATAATTCATTACTGGATGCAAAATAAGTATTTGTTCCGACATAGCAAAACCCCTATCTTTGTAGAGCCTGTCAGCCCAAACAATTCACGGCAAAAACAGTTAGCAATAAATTGACAACCTGATGACAGGCTACGCTGATCTTCCTTTGACTAAGTCGTCCATTGTTTCATTAATTTTCATCACGAAATTTTCAGGTTAACATCACAAATACTAAAATTAGCATATTATGAGCAATAACCAATTTGATCTGGCTGACCGTATTGCGGTAGTAACAGGTGGTGGAGGTGTTTTGGGAAGCAGTATTTCTAAAAGTCTTCTGGAAGCAGGTGTCAAAGTCGTCATTCTGGATATCCGTCAGGAAGCCCTGGACGCCAAAATAGCCGATTTAAAAGATGCCGGTGAAGTCATCGGCCTGGTTTGCAATGTGCTGGACCGGGACAGCTTAAAAAACGTACGCCAGCAGATTCTGGACAAGTGGGGACGTATCGATATTTTGGTGAATGCCGCAGGTGGCAATATGCCCGGTGCCACCCTCACGGAAGAACAAACGGTCTTCGATATGAAATTTGAAGATTTCAACAAAGTGAACGACCTCAACTTGAACGGCACGGTTTATCCGTCCATTGTATTTGGTGAAGCCATGGCCCGTCAAGGCAAGGGCAGCATCATCAATATTTCATCCATGGCCACCTACTCGGCCATTACAAGGGTTCCCGGTTATTCGGTGGCCAAGACCGGCGTTAATATTTTCACCCAGTGGATGGCCATGGAAATGGCCATCCAATTTGATGAGAAAATCAGGGTCAACGCCATTGCGCCCGGATTTTTCATCGGCGACCAAAACCGGGCGGTACTGATCAATCCCGATGGCAGCTACACCGAACGCAGCAAAAAAGTCATCGCCCGTACGCCCATGAAAAGATTCGGTGACATCACGGAGCTCAACGGCATCGTGCAATTCCTCTGCAGTGATTCAGCCAGCTTCATCACTGGCACCATCATCCCGGTTGACGGAGGCTTCAGCGCTTTCAGCGGGGTCTAATTTAACAGCATCCAATATGGCTTTTGAAAAAACATGGCGATGGTTTGGCGAAAAAGACGCTGTAAAACTATCGGATTTGAAACAGATGGGGATCGAAGGGGTCGTGACGGCCTTGCACCACATCCCCAACGGAGAAGTGTGGCCCGTTGAAGAAATCATGAAAACCAAATCGCTCATTGAGGCACATGGTATGCGCTGGAGCGTGGTGGAAAGTCTTCCGGTATCGGAAGGCATTAAAACCCAATCGGCCAACTGTTCCCGGCTGATAAGCAATTATCAGGAATCACTGCGTAATTTGGGACAGTGCGGCATCGATACGGTGGTCTACAATTTTATGCCGGTGCTGGACTGGGTGCGAACGGATTTGCACTACACGCTGCCTTCCGGAGGGGAAGTGATGTATTTCGATTTCCCCACCTTTGTGGCTTTCGATGCTTTCATCCTCCGGCGGCCCGGTGCCGAATCCGATTATCCCCCGGAAATCGTGGAAAAAGCACGTGACCGCTTTAAAACAATGACCGCTGAGGAAGCCGAAAAACTGGCCTACAACATCATAGTGGTGACACAAGGCTTTATCGATGGGGTAGTGGATGGCGCTACGCCGGATTACAAAAAGGCCTTTTTGAGCTTTATCGATACCTACAAAGCCATAGACCGGGATCAGCTGCGCGAACACTTGGCCCATTTTCTGAAGAAAGTGGTACCAGTGGCCGAAGAAAGCGGCATAAATCTGGCCATTCACCCGGACGACCCGCCATTTCCGGTATTGGGACTGCCCAGAATCGTGAGCACCCAGGAAGATTTTGAATGGATTCTCAATCAGTATAAGGCCAATGCCAATGGCGTCAATTTCTGTACAGGCTCGCTATCGGTGCGCAGCAGTGACAAGCTGGTGGAAATGATACAATCGTTCGGAGACCGCATTCACTTCCTACATTTACGCAACAACGTATTACTGCCGGATGGTTGCTTTCATGAGTACGGACACATCCATGGCGTGGTGGATATGTATGAAGTGGTTAAGGCCTTGCTAGTGGAACAAAGGCGAAGAATCCGGTCGGGCAGAAAAGATACGCGTATGCCTGTGCGTCCCGACCATGGCATCAAGATGCTGGATGACTATAACCAACCCGCCAATCCGGGATATCCGTTGATTGGTCGACTCAAAGGTCTGGCCGAGTTGGAAGGCCTTCAAATGGGCATTGAACGTTCTATAAAATAAGATACCGGACACCCTCCGGTTTTTTGACAGAAAGCAAAGCAAAGAGCAGTTGCTTCTGAACAGTTTTGAAAAGGCGGTCCCCAAAAAGGACCGCCTTTTTGTTGTTTTTTTCTTAACTTCACCGTTTGAAACAGGGGCCCGTTTCTGTGGCACCCCGGAACCGGAATAATTACCTGCAAACACAACTCCAACCATGAGTGAAACCCTGCTGGAAGCACTAATGCAACTCTTTGCTCTCCTGACCGATGTGCAGAAGGAGCGGCAGACCGGTCGTGGGTATTTGTTGGTGCAGGACTTTCTTTCCAAGCACTTCAACAAGGAATATGTGGAGCAATATCTGGGACGCTTTGAAGTCTACCTGAATCGCTACCACTCAGAAGTATATAGCGACAACCAGGAACTTAAGAACAAGCAGACCAACGACAATCAATCCAGAATTCACAATATTGCCACAAAAATCAATGCCGAACTGGAACAGGAACCAAAAATCGTTTTGTTTTCCCAGTTGCTGGACTTTTTAAAAAAGGATGAGGAAATTGGGGAAGCAGAGGTGCGTTTTGTGGATTTACTGGCCAACAAATTTAAAATTGAGCCCTCCGACTATATCAATCTTAAAAACTTCATACTGCGGGAGCCCCTGGATGTTCCCGACAAGAATTTACTCTTATTGGTCAGCGGGGAAAATGAAAAACCGCATCCCGACATTAAACTTTTATTCAATCCCAAACAACAGGTCGTTGTATGGGTGTTGCACGTTACCAGCACCAACACTTACATTTTCAGATATGCGGGAGAAAGAAACCTTTACCTGAACGGACACAAAATTGAGCGCAACCGCCCCTACACCCTTGCAGTGGGGTCCGTGATCAAAACCTCCCGGATGCCGCCTGTGTATTACAGTCGGGTATCTGAGAAATTCATTCATCAAAAAGAAACCGGCCGGATCATTTACCGGGCCATTGATGTTTCCTACAAATTCAACAACAACCAAATAGGCATCCATCCCTTTAGTTTCACGGGACGGTCCGGTCAGCTTGTGGGCATTATCGGTGGCAGTGGAACGGGAAAATCGACCTTGCTCAACGTACTTAATGGCAACTTCAAACTCAGTTCAGGCAAAATAATCATCAATGGTTTTGACCTGATTGAGGAAAAAGAGTCGCTTCGCGGCCTCATCGGTTATGTGCCGCAGGACGACCTGCTCAAAGAAGAGCTCACCGTATTCGAGAACCTCTGGTTCAATGCACGCCTGTGTTTCAGCGATCTCCCCAAGGACAAAATAATGAAATTGGTAGAGGATGCCCTCCAGGATTTTGATCTGGTGGAAGCCCGGGATTTGGTAGTGGGAACCCCATTGAATAAAATATTGAGCGGGGGACAAAGAAAGCGCCTCAACATTGCCCTTGAATTAATTCGCGAGCCCTCCATCCTGTTTGTGGATGAACCCACCTCGGGCCTCTCGTCAATGGATTCAGAAAAGGTCATGCTCCTGCTGAAACGTCAGGTATTAAAAGGAAAGCTGGTGGTTATCAACATTCACCAACCTCCTCCGATTTGTACAAGTTGCTGGATAAACTGTTGATGATCGACAAAGGGGGGCGCATTATTTACAACGGCAATCCCATGGATGCCATTGCCTATTTCAAAAGGGAGGCCAACTATGTTAATCCTGAGGAGCGGGAGTGCTATGTGTGCGGCAATGTTAAAACGGAACAGCCATTGCGGATTGTTGAAGCCCGCATTGTCAATCCCTATGGGAAGCTCATACGGAAGCGCAAGGTCAGTCCCGAAGATTGGTACAAACTGTACCTCGAGAATTTTGAAAAGAAATTTGAATGGAAGTCCAAGCGCGACCTGACCAAAAAAGAGCCCCTTCCCAAAAACTGGTTCAGCATACCCAACCGTAAGAAGCAGTTCTGGATTTTTGCCATGCGTGACGCGCTGTCGAAATTAAAGGACAAGCAATACCTGGCCATCAATATATTGGAGGCCCCCCTGTTGGCTTTAATCCTGGGATTTTTTACCAAGTATCTGATTGGATCACCGGACGATCCCAAACTTTATCTGTTTTCGGAGAATGTGAATGTCCCGGCCTATCTCTTCATGAGCGTAGTTGTTTCCCTGTTTATAGGTCTCAACGTGAGTGCCGAGGAAATCATTCGCGACAGAAGACTCAGAAAAAGAGAATCTTTTCTTAATCTAAGTCGGTTTAGCTTCCTCAACAGCAAGATTTTTGTTCTTTTCATTCTATCGGCCGTTCAATCGTTGAGCTTTGTCCTGATAGGTAACGCCATACTTGAAATTGAAGGAATGACCCTGAGCTACTGGGCCATTATTTTTTCCACCGCCTGCTTTGCCAATATGCTGGGTCTCAACATCAGCAGTGGTCTGAATTCAGTCGTCGCTATTTATGTGCTCATTCCCCTCATTCTGGTCCCCCACCTTTTGTTCAGCGGTGTCATTGTCAACTACGACAAACTGCACACCTCCATCGCCTCCAAAGAATTTGTGCCGCGGATTGGCGACCTGATGATCACCCGGTGGTCCTACGAAGCACTGGCGGTCACCCAATTCAAAAACAACCGCTATCAGAGGCACTTTTTTGAAGAGGAAAAAGCCATGAGCCAGAGCTCCTACTATGGCAGCACACTTATTCCTGAACTCATTAAACTCAATGATGCCTGCCATTGGGCTTCGGAACGCAACGATGCCTCAACGGTGAAGAAACACAGCAAAACACTGGCAGCAGCCTTGCAACAATTCCACAAGGACATTCCCAACCTGGTGCCCCGTGATTTAATCAAAGAAGAGCTCAGCAGCTATCCGGATAGTTTGCGCAACACCATAGAGAACACGCTGTTGAGTGCTCAAAACAAATACAACAGGGAGTACCAGTATTACTCAACACGCAAAGATTCAAAAATAGAAGAGCTGGTAAAAGAGAAGGGCTCCATAGATCATCTGGTGGCACTCAAACAAAAGCATTTCAATGAGGCCCTGGCCGATTGGGTGCTGGACAGAAAAGAGGTTCGACAACTGGAGTTCTATGAAGACCATTACATTCAAAGGAAGCACCCCATATACAAGAGTCCCGCCAGCAAATGGGGCCGCGCTCATTTTTACGCCCATTCCAAAAGAATGGGACCCATACTCATTCCCACCGGAATTTTCAATGTACTGGTCATGTGGATGGGGGTATTGCTGCTCTACGTCACCCTGTATCTGGACATTTTACGTCGCATCATCCACTACTTTGAGACCTTTAAACTGAGAAGGCTGAACAAGCGTCTGCAACGATTGGGCACCTAGTTTTTAAAAATAAAGCGCCAAATACTACGTTATTCTAGTTTTTGAAACAGTCATTTACGAAATGTTGTATTCCGAGAACCGGAACTCCGCTATGCTGCGACTCCTTGGATTCAAAAACTTCGAAAGCCTTGTCCTTGACCCTTTATTTTTAAAAACAGAAAGAAGGCCTCTTGCCAGAAAACACAAAACCCCGGAAAATTCCGGGGTTTTGTGTTTTCTAATATCTAATGGTTACAACGTTAGCTCGGTCAACCGACCAGATCCATCGTCCCCAAAAAGCTCTTAGTAGGATGACAAGGCATTTCTCAGTGATTCAAAACGGGCTTCATAATCGATCATCGACTCCTTAATCACCTGGCGCGCTTCCTCCGCTTCATAAGTGTGGGTAATCTCAGATTCCCGGGTCATGCCCGGCATGTCCTTATAGGTCAAAAAGTAATGCTTCAACCGTTCCAGCACCAGTTCCGGAAGCTCTGTCACGTTGGTAACCCCTCCATAGACCACATCCCCCTTCAAGACAGAAATAATTTTATCATCCGCGGCATTCCCGTCAATCATCCGAAACCCGCCAATAGGTATCACCTCTGCAATAATATCGCCATGCATCACATCCTTCTCGGTGAGCACACAGACATCCAGCGGATCGCCATCCCCTTTAATATCCTTCTTGCCTGTTTTCTCTTCACAGAACTTCCCCACATTGGTGCCGCAATAGGTTTGGGGAATAAAACCATACAAGGAAGGCACCACATTGGAATACTTCTGAGGACGGTCGATTCTCAAATACCCGCTCACCTTATCGATTTCATATTTAATTGTATCGGTAGGCACCACCTCAATAAAACACATCACGGAATTAGGAGCGTCATTACCAATATCTATACCGTGCCAGGGATGTGACTTATAGCGAAGCCCCATTAAACGGCCTATCGGGTCCATTAAACTGTTTGAAGACATATCTTTTTGAGTTACTTTATTTGGTTTACGCATTATACAATGATTTGAAAATGCAAAATAAAGGCATTTTAAGCATTAAAGCTACCTTTTTATATTAAGAAACAATAAACTTACCCGGCCCAGCCCGAACGGTCGAGACTCCGGTATTGAACCGCCTCCGCTACATGGTGCGCCTGAATGTCTTCTGAACCTTCCAAATCGGCAATGGTCCGCGACACTTTTAAAATGCGATCGTAAGCCCGGGCAGAAAGATCCAGCTTCTCCATGGCATTTTTCAGCAGGCGACCGCCGGCTTCATTAGGTGTTGCAAACCGGCGCAGCATTTTGGTGCTAATCTGCGCATTACAATGAATCCCCTCGTAAGGATGATAGCGCTTATATTGAATATTCCGGGCCTTCATCACTCTGTCCCGAACCGCCAGACTATTTTCAGAAACTGGAGCTTCAGCCAGTTTTTCAAACGAAACGGGCACCACTTCCACATGCAAATCAATCCGGTCGAGCAATGGACCTGAAATGCGACTCAGGTATTTTTGAACCACACCCGGCGAACAGATGCATGCTTTTTCGGGATGGCTGTAATAACCGCAGGGACAAGGATTCATACTGGCGACCAACATCAGGCTGGCCGGATAGTCCAGCGCATAACGCGACCGGGAAATGGAAATTTGTCGATCCTCCAGCGGCTGACGCAACACCTCCAAGACCGAGCGCTTGAATTCCGGCAGCTCATCTAAAAAAAGAACCCCGTTGTGCGCCAGAGAAATCTCTCCCGGCTGGGGATGGGTCCCGCCACCGGACATGGCTGCGCTAGAGATGGTATGGTGGGGCGACCGAAAGGGCCTTTGGGTGAGCAAGGCGGCATTTCCGGCCATTTTACCGGCCACCGAATGAATCTTGGTGGTTTCCAGGGCCTCCTTCAACTGCAGGGGCGGCAAAATGGTTGGTAAGCGCTTGGCCAACATGGACTTTCCACTACCCGGACTTCCGATCAAAAGTAGATTATGGCCACCGGCCGCAGACACCTCCAAGGCTCTTTTGACACTTTCCTGACCTTTTACATCCGAAAAATCCAGGTCGCAGGTGGCCATCCCTTTTTGAAACTCGGCGTTGGTATCAACGATGGTGCGCTCCAGGCTTCCCGTTCCATTCAAAAAACCGACCACCTCACCGATATGTTCTGCCCCATAAACCTCCAGACCCTCAACCACCGCTGCTTCACGGGCATTGACACGGGGCAGAATCAGTCCTTTAAAACCCTCACTTTGCGCCCGCACGGCCATGGGCAATGCGCCCTTAATGGCTTTCAGACTGCCATCGAGCGACAACTCCCCCATCAGCATAAAATCCGCTACTTTATCGCGTGAAATTTGCTCATCACCAGCCAGAATACCAATGGCCAGGGGTAAATCGTAAGCCGACCCTTCCTTACGGGTATCGGCCGGAGCCATATTGATAACAATCCGCTTTCCGGGCCATTCGTAAGCGAACACCCTGAAAGCGGATTCGATGCGCTGCTGACTTTCCTTAACCGCATTATCGGGCAATCCGACCATAAAAAAACGGATACCCCGCGAGATATCCACTTCAATGGTGATGAGTATGGCATCGATTCCGGTTAACGCAGCTCCAAATGTTTTAACTAGCATTTTGATGTGGGTTAGAATTATTCTGCACAATTTAATAAAATTATTTATTTCAGGAAAGCCCGCCACTATTTTGTATTTTTGTAAAAAGAAATGCGATTATTATGAGGTTTACATTTATTAAGCTGCCCCAGCACAGAAAATTCAGTCCGGAACCCATTTACTACGATTCGGCCAAAGAGGAACGCCTGGAAAGAGAGCGAAATATCAGAATTGAATTGGGTTTAAAACCCCTGGACGAAGAGGAAGCCGGAAAATTCAAAGACCGGGTTAAAGGAAAAATGGGCCGTCGCATTAAGGGTCATTTTGAAGTGGCACGAAGCGCCAGAAAGAAATCAAACATCCGTTTGATTATCATTTTAATGGCTCTTATGGCCCTTTTTTATTACCTTTTACATGCCGGATACGACTGGTACAGCCAGTTTTTATAAAAAGAGACCATCGCCCATGTCGGATATTATTCAACTGTTACCCGATTCGGTAGCCAATCAAATTGCTGCCGGAGAGGTCATACAACGACCAGCCTCGGTCATTAAAGAGTTGGTTGAAAATGCCATAGATGCCGGAGCCACGGAAATTAAAGTAATCGTTAAAGAGGCAGGCCGCACCCTTATTCAGGTGATCGACAATGGTTCGGGCATGACCGAAACCGATGCGCGCATGGCCTTTGAGCGCCATGCCACCTCAAAAATAAGTGCGGCCGTGGACCTTTTTGCCCTGCGCACCATGGGTTTTAGAGGAGAAGCCCTGGCCTCGATTGCGGCCATTGCGCAGGTAGAATTAAAAACCAAAACACCGGATAATGATTTAGGTACCCACATTGAAATAGCCGGTTCCCGTATTCAAAAGCAGGAACCGATATCCTGTGATACCGGCTGTAACTTTCTGGTTAAGAACCTGTTTTTCAATGTGCCGGCACGTCGGAAATTCCTAAAAACCAACGCCACGGAATTGCGCCACATTATCCATGAATTTCAGCGCATCACTCTGGCCAATCCAAAGGTGGCCTTTGTTTTAACTCACAACGACCAGCCATTGATGAATTTACCTGCCGCCAACTACCGGCAGCGCATTGCGGGGGTCATGGGCCGACACATCAACAACCAACTCATTCCGGTCAATACCGAAGCCACGGTCATCTCCATTCACGGATTTATCGGAACCCCTCAGGGTTCCAGAAAAACGGCCGGCGACCAGTTTTTCTTTGTCAACAACCGTTACATGCGGCATCCTTATCTGCATAAGGCCGTCATGGACGCCTTTGCCAATTTGATTCAACCGGATGCCTATCCTTCCTACTTTCTTTATTTCGACATCGACCCTGAAATGATTGATGTGAATATTCATCCCACCAAAACGGAGATTAAATTCGAAGATGAAAAGCTGGTATGGAAAGTGTTGAACGCCTCCGTACGTGAGAGTCTAGGCAAACACAACATTGTGCCTTCCATTGATTTTGATACCGAAGGACAAATTGACATTCCTTCACGTGTAAACACGGAAGTTACTGCCCCGCGCATTCATGTGAATCCGCACTACAATCCCTTTGATACCGAACCCGCTCAAACCCGGGAGCGGGAGGTGACGTCCAAAGACTGGGAAAGTCTTTATCAGGGCTTCCAAACCGAAACGAATCATTTGGACACCCATGAGGAACCCGAAACCATTCTGCTGGCTTCCAGGGGCAACGACACCCCGCTGCAGGAATCATTTGTCGATAATACCGAAGACCGCCCCATTCAGGATTCGACCTATTTTCAAATAAAAAACCGCTACATATTAACCCCTGTTAAATCAGGCTTGATGGTGATTGATCAGCGCAGGGCCCATGAGCGCATTTTGTTTGAACGCTTTCTCAGCATCATACAAACCCAAAAATCAACCACCCAGCAGGTCCTCTTTGCCGAAGCCATTAACTTCAGTGCCGATGACGCGGCACTCATTCGCGACATTCAAACGGATTTGGCCGTTTTCGGCTTTGACATCAAAGAAAACCAGACCAACACCTTCACCGTGTCAGGTGTTCCTTCAGAATTTGACAAGGTCAACACCAGCCAGCTCCTCGAGGACTTGCTGGAAGCCTATAAAACGGGGGAAGTGGATGCCGCCAGTGAAGTAAAAGAACAAATGGCGGCCATAATGGCCCGCAATGCGCGTATGAAAGCTGGGGAAAGACTGTCGGGCGACCAAATGAGCCATTTGGTGGGACAGTTGTTTCAATGCAGTATGCCGGGGTATACATCGTCCGGACAAACCGTTTTTTCAATAATTGAGAATGAAGAAATGGAAAAACGGTTTAAGTAAATCAGACTTCCATTATCTTTACACAACTTAAATGGAACATTAATTGTTGGTGTTCAACAACCTTTTAGATAATTAAAAAATGAGATACGGAGCTTCACCATTCGGCGGCATGACCCCGGTCGTTAAAAACCTGCTTATTATCAATGCGCTGGTCTTTTTTGCCAGCATCATGCTCAACAGTTCTTACGGCATCCGGATAGAGGATTACCTGGGGCTGCATGTGCCCATGGCCGACAAGTTTGGTCCCCATCAGCTCATTACCTATATGTTTCTACACGCCTACCCAGGTTTTGGGCATGTTTTTTTCAACATGTTTGCCCTGTTCATGTTCGGCCGCATGCTTGAAACGACCTGGGGTTCCAAACGATTTTTAATCTACTATATGGCCACCGGTGTGGGGGCCGCAACCATTCAAATCATTACCCAGTACATTGAGATCATGCCCATGCTGCAGGACATCACCACAGCCATGAACAACCCCACCTATGATAATCTTAAGGTATTCTTCCATCTGGAACCCAACCAGACCTTAAATCCGGAGGTGGCCCGCCAATCGCTGATGCAATTCAGGACCGACTATCTCAATGCTCAGGTGACCGTTGGTGCTTCAGGGGCGGTATTTGGTATACTGTTGGCCTTTGGGATGCTCTTTCCCAATATCCGTTTGATGCTGCTGTTTCCTCCCATTCCCATCAAGGCCAAATATTTTGTCATTTTTTATGGCATCGCAGAATTGTTCCTGGGGGTGGCCAATTTTTCTTTCGACAACGTGGCCCACTTTGCCCACCTGGGCGGCATGCTTTTTGGTTTTATCCTCATAAAATACTGGCAAAAAAAAGGAATTTATTAAATTGCAGACATGTCCATAATCAGTGAAATAAAGGCATCCTTCAGACATGGAACCATCCTGACACGGTTGATCTACATCAACATAGGGGTATTTCTGGCATTTAGATTCATCCAGTTGTTCATGCTGCTGGGCGGATTTTCGCCCGACATGGTGCAACCATGGCTGGCTTTTTTCAGCATTCCGGCCGAACCAGTGCGGCTCTTAACGCACCCGTGGACGCCATTCACCTACATGTTCCTGCATTTCGATTTTCTGCACCTCCTGTTCAACGTCCTATATCTGTATTGGTTCGGACGATTGTTTATACAAATTATTGGTCCGGGCCCCTTTTTAAAGACTTACATCATTGGCGGCTTATCGGGAGCCTTATTGTATTTTCTGGCATTCAACTTCCTACCGGCCTTTTACAGTAGCTTCAACACATCCATACTGATGGGCGCTTCCGCCTCGGCCATGGCCATCTTGTTTGCAGTGGCCCGGTATCAGCCAGATTTTTCCGTCTATCTGGTACTCATAGGACCGGTCCGATTGAAGTACATCGCCCTTTTTGCGCTCATTATCGACTTAATCAGCATCTCCAATCTCAGTAACACGGGTGGTCACCTCGCCCATTTGGGCGGTGCGGCAGCCGGCCTTTGGCTGGGATGGCAATGGGCCACCAAAGGCGCCCCGGTGCATAAGATGAGCACCGCTCAACCAGGAAAATCTCCCAAAGGTCCCATTTGGCCCTTCAAAAAAAAGAGCCAACTATCGGTTACCCACAAACGCCCCATGTCTGATCTGGAATACAATGCCTTAAAAGTACGCCGCCAAAAACAAGTCGATCAAATACTCGAAAAGATAAAAATCAGTGGCTATGACAGTTTGAGCGCCACAGAAAAGAAAACCCTGTTTGAAGCCAGTAAAGAAAATTGACCACAACCCTGATTTTTGAAAACTAAAAGAACCACCAAAGCCAACAAAACTTTGAATAAATTTTTCTATTCCATATCGCTCCTGATCGTTCTTCTGGCTGCCCTCGTCCTTCTGGGCTCCATGGGTACGGCCTATTTAAGTCCGGCCAAACTGCACTTTTTAGCCTTTGCCGGCTTTGCTTTCCCGGCGCTTTGGCTCATCAATCTGGGTTTAATCATATGGCTCGTTTTTAGAAAAAGCTGGTTGATTCTGATTCCCGCCATTGCGTTAACGCTCACCTATTCGCACTGGACCGATGTGTTCCAGCTAAAAGCCCGCCAAATCGATACTGTCAGCAGTCTGCAAAAACCCATTTCGGTCATGTCCTATAACACCAGGATGTTCGATTTTTATGACCATTCCGGCCTGCCCGAAACACCTCAAAAAATATTTGACTTCATATTGGGACAAGCACCCGACATCATCTGTTTTCAGGAATATTTCACCAGCCTCAGAAGAGATGAGTATGCGCCCAATGCCATGGCGGCCAAATTCAGAACCTATCCCCACAAACGGGTGGAATATTTGCAAACGCATAAAGCAATACCGGTTACGGACTGGCCATTTTTTCCAAATATCCCATTATTGATGGTGGGGCCATTCGCTTTGACCACTCCCGAAATCTGGCCATTTTTTCAGACATCGATATAGAAGGCACCACTGTCCGAGTGTTCAATACGCATCTGGAATCCATTGGATTTAAGGATGATGATCTCAACGTTTTAGACAGTCTGGACTTCATCATGAGCAAAAGCCAGAAAGAAGGGCTACTCAACATCTCCACCAAGTTGACACGGGCCTTCAATATGCGCTCCAATCAGGCAGAAGCTTTAGCGCGGCACATCCGAAATTCGCCCTATCCGGTCATCGTATGTGGTGATTTTAACGACACACCGGTCTCCTATGTTTACCAAACCATGCGGGGGCCGCTCAAAGACGCCTTCAAGGAATCGGGCTCAGGCTTCGGAGGAACCTACAATGGCCGCTTGCCCTCCTTCCGCATCGATTATATTTTCCACGCCCCTGAATTCAACGCCTATAATTTTGAAACATTTCCGATTCAATATTCAGATCACAACCCGATATCCACCGTCATCGACCTTCAACCCGCCAAATAACAAGGATAAATAATACCATCAGATGCAGCAATATCTCAACCTGTTACAAAGAGTCATTGACGAAGGCGTACACAAGGAAGACCGTACGGGGACCGGCACCTACAGCGTGTTTGGTCACCAGATGCGCTTTAACCTTTCTGAAGGCTTTCCGCTTGTGACGACCAAAAAAATGCACTTGAAGTCCATTATTCACGAACTCCTCTGGTTCATGATGGGCAGCACCAATGTTAAATACCTGCAGGACAACAACGTCCGAATCTGGAACGAATGGGCCAAGGAAGATGGCGAACTGGGGCCCATTTATGGCTACCAGTGGCGGTCGTGGCCCGACTATCACAAAGGGCACATTGACCAAATCAAGCAGGTCATCCAATCCATTCAAAACAACCCGGATTCGCGCCGGCACTTGGTAAGTGCCTGGAACGTGGGACAAATCGATGAGATGCAACTGCCCCCCTGCCATATCCTGTTTCAGTTTTATGTGGCCAATGGGCGACTGAGCTGTCAGCTTTATCAGCGCAGCGCCGATCTGTTTTTGGGTGTTCCTTTTAACATCGCTTCCTATGCTTTGTTGACCATGATGATGGCACAGGTCACCGGACTGCAGCCGGGCGACTTTGTCCATACTCTGGGCGATGCCCATATATACAGCAACCATCTGGAACAAGTCAAATTACAATTGACCCGCGAACCGCGTCCTTTACCCACCATGACGATCAATCCGGAGGTAAAATCCATCGATGATTTTAAATATGAAGATTTTTCCCTCACCGGTTACGATCCGCACCCGCACATCAAGGGAGCCATTGCCGTATAACCATTAGAAACAACTGAAACGCATGGAAATTGCCATTGTAGTAGCCGTTGACCAACAATTTGCCATTGGGAACAAGGGCGATCAGCTCGCTTATATAAGTGCCGACCTAAAGCGGTTTAGGCAATTAACAACGGGACATGCCATCGTCATGGGACGAAAGACTTTCAAGGCCTTGCCTAAGGGCGCCTTGCCCAAGCGACAGAACATTGTTATTACCCGAAACAGCGCATTGGAGTTGACCGATTGCACGGTGGTTCACTCAGCCAAAGAAGCCCTAAGGACGGCCCGACATCAGGAAAAGATATTCATCATTGGCGGAGGTGAAATTTACAAAGCCTTTCTGCCACTGGCCACCCACCTCTATTTCACCCACATTCATCACGCCTTTGAACAGACCGATACCTGGTTCCCCGGCATTGAAGCGGAAGAATGGATCGAGACAGAAAAAACCGAAACCTTTACCGACGAAAAAACAGGCCTCCAGTACCACTACCAGACCCTGAAGCGTACAGTAAAGTAAACCCTTGTCCCGGCAGATATCAACACATCAGAACTTTTGATTCTATCCGCAGAAGTCTTTGACCCAAACTCATTTCTCTTTTTTGAGGCTTATACGCTATCTCACAGAATTCCATGTTCATATTAACAGGAAGGTATTTACGACCGCCTTTTCTGTATGGCCGCGAATAACAAAGCCACCAGAACAAAACCCGTCAACAGTATAAAACTGGCATACAACGAATACAATTCAGCCGCAAAACCCAGCACCACCGGCCCCACTAAAAAGCCCACATTGGAAGAAGCCGCAATTAAAGAGATGCCATCGGCGGCGCGGACTCCGGGCACATTAGAAGCCAGGCGGTAAATTTCCGGAACAATAATCGAGAAACCCAGTCCGATTACCAAAAACCCGGCAAACACCACCAGGGTTTGTGTGGTCAGCACCAGCGCAAAACCCAGAAGACTAAGGGCTATGGCCGACCGCAAAAGCCGCCACGATCCAAAGCGCCAACTCAGCGCATCCCCGGTAAACCGACCGACCGCCATACCGCCCGCAAACAAAGCATAACCCAGTCCCAAAAATTCTGCCTGTACCAGCACCTCCTGCTTCAGATAAAGTCCGCTCCAGTCGGCAATGGCCCCTTCCGAAGCCATCATGAGCATACCAATCAGCGCTATTAACATCAAGGGCTTCCAGGGTGTATGACGCCTTTCACCCTTCTTTCTGGCTTCACCTTTAATGGACATGTATTCGCGTCGCAAAAAAATCTGCGCGCCTATCAATAGGGCCAGTAGCACCGTTAAGTGTATCATTGGCATGCCAAAACGACCAGCCAGATAACCTCCGGTCGAAGCCCCCACAATTCCCCCCAAACTCCAAAATCCATGGCTCCCCGTCATGATGTATTTGTCCGCCAGTTTTTCAACCTCTGCCACCAACGAATTTACCGCAATGGCAAACACCGAACTCATCATACCATAATAAAACAACGCAGCTAAAAACCAATAATAGGTAGGTGCGGAAAAAATCCCGTACAAGGAGGTGCCATAAAGAATAAATCCCCAAAAAGACTGTCGTCCCACCCCCAATATATCCGTCAGTCGGTTACTCACCGGAATCATCACAAATGAACCCACTGAGCCAAAAAACAGGGCGGTCCCAATTTGCCCCTCACTGATTTGCAGTTTCTCAGCCAAAAAGGGAATATAAATGATCCATGTGCTGAAGACCAGTGCAAAGCAGGCATACAAAAAAGCAGGGGCAAAATACTTCCGCTCCTTAAAAAATATTTTTATTGAAAGCATAGGTCATAGAAAAATGTTTGCAAAGCTAAGCATTTGTAACACACAATTATTAAGAAGACACATTAAAAAGACCCTACATCCCGTCCATTATATTATCTTCGTCGAACCAAATGCTTTTACTATGACCACCTCGCCAACCATCCAAAACGCGCGACCTATAATAAGCGTCCTTCTGGTCGCTGCCATGCTTCTAATTCATGGCTGTTCTGAAGATGACCCCTTGCTTACCCCCGAAGTGGTTCCGACACCCACCGAATTCTCCTTCCCGCATGACGGAGGAACAGAAACGCTGACCATTCGAACCAACATCCCCCTCGAAATAAGCAGTCCAAATGATGCCTGGTGCACCGTAACCCCTATGGAAGCCAAATCCTCCGAGGAGCAGCAATATAGCATCAGCACCACTCCCAATGAGAACGAGGAAGTCCGCCAGACAAAAATCACCCTCCTGGGCCATCAATATGCCAGAGATCTGGTCGTTCAACAAGCGGGTCAGCCCTCCGGCCAAAACGCCGAAGCAGCCATGGCTTTTGCCCGACATCTGGGCATGGGCTGGAACCTGGGCAACCAATTGGATGCCTGGTCCAACGGAGTGGCCAACGAGACCATCTGGGGCAATGCGGCCACCACTCAGGAAGCCTTTGATAAAATAGCCGCCACCGGCATCCGGTCCGTACGCATCCCCATCACCTGGTTGGGCCACATTGGTCCGGCCCCCGACTACATCCTCGCCACAGCCTGGCTAAACCGTGTGGCAGAAGTCGTTGATTACGCAGAAACCGCCGGTCTCAATGCCATCATCAACATCCATCACGATGGCGCCGACAGCAAGCATTGGCTCAATATCAAAGAAGCCGCCACCAACGCCGAAGTCAACCAGCAAATCAAAGACCAACTCGGGGCGGTATGGACGCAGATAGCCGAAAAGTTTAGGGACAAAGACCACTTTCTGATTTTCGAAGCCATGAACGAAATCCATGACGGCGGATGGGGCTGGGGGGCCAACCTTACCGATAACGGAAAACAATATACCGTACTGAATGAATGGAATCAAGTATTTGTCGATGCCGTGCGCGCCACCGGTGGCCTTAACAGCGACCGTTACCTGGGCATACCCGGCTACGTAACCAGCCCGAATCTAACCATCCACCACATGAAGCTTCCCTCCGATGCCGTCAATAACCGATTGCTCGTATCGGTGCATTATTACGATCCCCATGAATATGCCATTGAGGACAAATACTCAGAATGGGGACACACAGCCGCCGCCGACAAAAAAGCCGAATCCGGCGATGAAGCCCATGTCCGGGAAATTTTCAGCCAGTTAAAAAATAAATACATCGACCGTGGCATCCCCGTTTATATCGGCGAAATGGGCAGCGTACACCGCAGTACCAAACGTGCGGAGGATTTTAGAAAATATTACCTGGAATACATCTGCAAAGCCGCCCGCACTTACGGCATGGCCCCCTTCTACTGGGACAACGGCAGTCCCGATACCGGCAAAGAATGCTTCGGCATCATTAACCACACCACCGGCAACTTCATCAACAACGGCCAGGAGATTGTTGAACTGATGGTCAGGGCGGTCACCAACGATGACCCCACCTACACTCTGGAAGCAGTCTACGAATCTGCGCCTTAAAAATGACCTTCAAACCCAAACTTTTTATTGCTGCGCAACACCTTCAGGTCAAAAATATAGCTGTACGAAAGATTGGCCGCCTCATCACTTTAAATCCGGCAGGTCTTCGCGCCACAGGACCGCCTCATGTGCAGCAGCATTTTTCCACCAGGAAGCAGGGGCGAATTCATGGTCTTCACCTTCAAAAGCCGCAGAGCCAGGCTCCAGTGTGCGGTTATAATCGTACCAGGGCATGAAAAAAGACCAGGTGCAACCGGCCTCCCACTGCCTGGAGAAAGTCGCCACATTTCCGAATTCGCTCAAAGTGACCATTTTATTCGGATAACTATCCTGAATGGCCTTAAACTGAGAAGCGATGTCGGTTTCGGAACCATTGTTATAAATATCCCGTCCAATCATATCCACATAGGCATCGCGGGATAAAACGGGTCGTCCTTGGTCTGGGTGGTCCATACCCACAACAAGTTATTGAGGCCCCGTGATTCAAAATACTCGAACATGTATATCCAAAGGGCCTTGTAATGGGTGGCGCCTTTGGCACCCCACCAAAACCAGGCGGTCCCGTTGTTGTATTCATAAATATTGCCGGCGGCCTCGTGCAAGGGTCGCCATATCACAGGGATGTTCTTCTCTTTGAGCAAAAGCAGATAATCCGCCATTTCTTCCAAATCGGCTTTCACCAACTCATTCTCCCAGGTACCTTCTACCAGCGCATTGGCCGCACTAAAGGTGGTTTCATCTGGCTTATAAGTATATTTAGATGGGTCATCCCTAACCGCTTCAGACTGCGGCACCACCCAATGCCAACCGGCACTGACCAATCCGTTAGCCGCCCACCAGTCCTCCAGAAATCCCGTTTGATGGTAATCAATCCAGTTGGCCGGTGAATAATTGAGATGAATATAGTCCACCGTAGCGATGGCCGGATACTTACCTGTGTGTTGTTTCACCCATTCAGCTTCGTTGACGTTCCAGCTGACGTGCGACATGGCTCCGGAAAGTGATTTGGTGCCATAGTGCTCCTTCAGAAAGTTATACAACTTAACGACCTCGGATGAGGGGTTGGAAACTGCCAAGTGCTCATCTATTGTGAAAACAACTTCCGCCTTACTTGTGAATTTAAACTCAACCGGGTTTTCCAATGACACTCCAAAGGTATTGACAACAGCCCCTGCAGGGACACGAACCACATATTCCATACCATGTTCTATCGCAACATCCAACACAATGGTCGTCATTGACACGGTGGAGACGGCGGCCTCGACGGCATGGCCATTCACCGTAATACCATGGGAGGCGGAAACTTTTACCACCTCATCAAAAGTGACCGTGACCTGGCTCTCCACCGGGACATCCATTGAACCGTTGACGGGAAAGCTGCTTTTGAACAGGGGTGCTTCATGCTTCATCTCTGACTCACTGGAACAAGCAGCCACCAACAAAAGCAAAGCAACAATAAGCTTCCAACAAAATTTCATAATTATTCCATTTTTCCAATTAGCAATAAGTGCTTCCATTATTGACAAGAGCTGCCTTAGAGGTCATCTGAGGCAGCTCTTTATTACTATAGTCCTTAAAGAAGGGTGCTCCTATTTTCTTTCAAAGCGTATATTGTCGATGCACATATTGACTGCTCCAGCGGCACCTGCGTAGCCAGACCGAAATCCGCATCGATGTTTTGCACGTTGGGTAACTGATTCGTACCCGTTCCATCCTGGTCATAAAAATCGGTCAAAGGGATGGTCACAGTATACCAACCACCCTTATTTTCAAATCCAGGAATGATGGCCCAAAAATCGCCATCCGAACCATTGAGACGGAATTTGAAATCCTGAGATTTATCTCCTAAAACATTAACATCCATCTTAATGACCCAATCTGCAACAGTTACATCCTCTGTTTTAAAGTCGTTGCGACCATTTCTCCAGAAGAAATCATTCCAGCCACCCGGCAAGTCAGCATTGATGCGGAAATAGTTGCCACTCAACATGAGGGCAGGATCTGACTCAACTGCTCCGTAACTTCCCCACCAGGAGCCCTTTGTGTCAAAATCAAAGAAGACATAGCTGGCATCCTGAACGGGATCGGTTCCTCCCAGGAAAACTTCAGGCAAACTACCCTCTTCTCCCTCATAGGTAATCATCCGGATGGTCCCCATTCCTGTGACGACCTCTTCAGGTACGTAAACTTCAATTTCAGTATCACTCTTGCTGCCATAAGCCGTGGCATAAATGTCATCAGGGAATATCAACTCCTTTATCAGAAGCAGATCTGTTCCCTGTATGGTTAAAATTTCACCAGGAACCCCTTTGGATTGCAAATAACCACTGATATCCGGCAAATTGGTTAAAACGGTGAAATCAGTGGACGAATTAACTTCGGTTCCATTCACGGTTAGAACAGTTATCGGACCACTCTCAGACCCCACATTTATGGTTACAGTCAATTCTGTTTCCGTCTGTCCACTAATATCAGCCTCGGTATCACCCAACCACACCGAAGAAACCAAATCAAGATGGGTACCGGTTAACACCACCGACTGATTAGGCTTAGCCTCTACAGGGGCAAAAGAAGCGAGTGTTGGCACCACAAACGTAAGCGCTTCACCAGAAGTGCTGGTTTCTGAAGCCGTATGCAGAACAAAAGCACCGTCGGTTGAAGTTAATGGCAGAGTCAATTCAATGGCCTCCGCTGAATGGGCCACAAAGTCTGCTGCATCGACGCTCCCATTTTGAAATTCCGCACGGGTTACCAGATCCAGATGGGTACCACTGATGGTGAAAGCTGCGCCGTTTTTAACGGTCGTGGCTGACAGGGAAGCAATGGCAGGTTTCACCAACTCCAGGGCTTCCGACTCGACTTCTACGCCGGAAAATGCCACCAATGTGATGATCCCTTCTTTGATATCGGCAGGAGTGTCTTCCACAACTATGGATGTTGTGGCATCTTCAACCACGATTTCTGCGCCGCCCGGCAAAATAACCTTATGCACCAGATCAAAATCGACACCTGTAATGGTTAAAACACCACCCGCTTTCAGAGGATTGGGTGTTACCGCTGTTATTTCCGGCAAGGTCACATCCAGCTCCTCCTCAGAATACACCCAGGCAGGAATCTCTTCTCCATCTGACAGCAAATCGGCACCATCGGATACAATTACTTTGCCCGATTGGGCCTCCATGGGGACTTTTACCTCGATTTTAGCCCGGGCCTGCGATTCAAAATCAGCTTTTAGCACATGAATACCGTCTGCAAAAATGATTTCTTCAACAATATTCAGGTAATCACCCTCAATGGTAAGCACTTCGCCTGCTTTTAAAGCCAGTGGAGCGATACCTGAAATAGAAATGGGTTCAGAATAGCCAATGGGCGTTTTCGAAGTGATCTTCCCATCCGGAGTGTTCAGGACTACCAAACCGGGCTGTGCCGTTTGAGGAATGGTGATCCTTATTTCGTAATTCCCCACCACAGTAATATCGGTAATACCTTCGGCTCCTGGCAAGTCGATGCTGGTAACCTTATCCAGGTTGGTTCCGATAAAACGCAACTCACCACCGCGAATGGCAGGGGAGGGACCGAAGGCATTCAATGCAATGGCCCCGGTATTCATCTGATTGGTGTCTGCCTTATCTTCTTCGTCACAACCGGTAAAGGCAACGCCAACGACAAGCAGGCACATCAGCAGAAATGCTGACCAACTATATCTTTTTTTGTTCATGGTTCATTATTTTGAATTAGCAATTATTCGGCCGGTACAACACGAATGTTGTCGATGGCAATCTTAGGTGAACTTGGCGCTCCTTCAATACCGCCACCATACACAAAGAAGGTGAGCCCCCCATAGTTACCTGGACCGGCTGCGCCAATCTCTCTTCCTGTGTGGTCGTATTTAAAGTCCTTCAGCGGAAAGCTGACGGTTACCCAACCATCTGTTTGGTAGGATCCTTCATCTTTCCAGGGATACCACAAGCCCCGGGGCGTTACCCCATCGGCGATATAGCTATTGGTTCCACCGGTTGAATGGGGCGTAAAAATCATTTGCAAGGCATTGCCCGACCAGGCTTCGGGTACATTGATCTCAAATTTCAACAAGGCATTGTCCAGATCGACATCAAATAAATCACCGGCAGGACGTCCATTGGCCGTACCCCACAAGTTAAATGAGAAACCATCCTCATTCCAGTCGCTTAAATCGCCCGGAATATTACCCGAGAAATAAACGTACTTTCCGTCGATGCCTTCCACCGGATCTTCCTCACGCAGCACTCCTGCGCGCCATCCGCCATTGGCATTCAAATTATCCCAATCGAGGATCATGCCACGGTCGTCACGGAACTGAAACTTGGAACGACTGGTTCCATAAATACTGGTCACATTGATATAACCTTTTTGCGCACCTTCAGGAACGATGAAACGTACCTGAGTTTTTTCAACACTCAAAATATTTTCACTCGGGACTGAAAGATTACCAGCCATGGTAATGGCCAAAGGCTCATTGGGGTCATCAATGAAATAATCTCCATACAGCACCGCCTCATCATTATCAAAGGTATACTCGTTGGAAATACGATTTACAGCAGGGGCAGGAACCAGTACCGAAAAATCATATGCTACCGTATCCGAAGCGGTGGTAACCATATAAATCTTATTGGTTACGTCTTCCGGAATATTCTTGGGCACATTCACAAAAAGCGTATTGGAGGTCACAAAACTGCTATTCAAAATGGCTTTTTGATCGTTAAAATACATCTCCCGAATACTGGTCAGGTTGTTCCCAACCAAAACAATCGTACTCTCCATAAAGGCAGCCGTTATGAGTGAGTCGGCCGACTCAGGTGCGGGCATCCGCACATAAAACACTTCTGGCCTACCGTCAGTGGCTTCATATGCATCAGGGTATTCTTCCTCACACGACTGGAAGGTAATCCCCATCGTGGTTACCAGTATTACCAGCAACCATCGACCCCATTTATTTATATCTAATAGCTTCATAAAATTTTCTTTAAGTATTTCAATAAAAAATCTCAAGGCCTTAATAGCTAAACTGACTGATATCTACTTCTACCGCATCCTCCAACAAATGTTTGTTCATGGTCAGATCCGTATCCGGGAAGGGCAGTTTAAAATGTGAATCGGTCACATTCGGTGCCGGTGTATCCTCATTGTAATAGGTCACTTCCGGATCCAGCGTTCCACTTTCATAAAAAGCCATCAGTCCGTTATAAGTACTGCGTCGCTGAGCTTTAAGCTCATTAATCGCCCGGGAGGGATTGTAATAATGCAAACGCACATAATCGTACCACCGGTCACCTTCGGTAGCCAATTCTAAACGCCGCTCCTTCCAAATATCATCAAAGGTAAGCACACTTAAGAAATCAGTTGTCTCCAAAAACTCCTCATATGGCTTACCAAATGCACGGGCACGTACCCGGTTAACCATTTCTAGAGCCTTGGCATTAGAAGTGGAAGACTGATTACCCAAAACGGCTTCCGCATATATCAGATAGACATCCGACAGTCGGAGCAAATGCGTACTTAAACCAGTCGCCATATTGGCCATTCCATAACCCAGGCCCAATACATGGTCGTTGTTATTTCCCACCAAATGCTTGACCTGATTGGCACCCGTTGGCGTTTGAATCTCTCCTTGAACATTCAGCACATAGTCGGCCCAGTCAAAGCCTCCCTTGTCTGCCCAAAAATAGTCATAGACATCACCATACATCATCATGGTAGCTTTGCGGCGCGTATCCCGATTGCGTCGCTCCAAACTCAAAGCATTCTCCCCAAAAGCATCCTGCAAATCCACAGAAGGTCCGGCATAACCACCCCAGGTATCACCAAATTCAGAAAACCCGGTCAAGGCCAAATCTGACTGCAAACTGTTTTGCTGGGTCCAGGGATCCCTGTCACCCCGCCAATGCCAGGCCAGGAGACTTTCAGAGGATTGATTGTTTTCCAATCTGAAAACATCAGAAAAGACGGGGACCAATTCCCGACCGCTTTCCTCAATCACCTTCAAAGCATAAGCAGCAGCCTGATCCAGATCGGACTGATCGCGACTTCCATCCATTCCGTAACCCGACCTGGTCAGATACACCTTAGACAATAATCCATAGGCAGAATAGCGGTCGATTCGACCAGGTGCATTTTCCTCTGGCAGCCACTCAATGGCTTGTTCCAGTGTCATGACAATGTAATCATAGACATTGGGTATGGTCGCCTTATACTTATCATTATAGGTTCCGGAAGCGATCTCGGCTGAGTTGTTGTGCACAATGGGCACCTCTCCAAAAACACGAACCAGGTAAAAATAGGTCATGGCCTTCCAAACAAGCGCTTCACCCTTTACCGTTAGTTTGGTGGTTTCGCTCACCTCGGGACCTGTCTTCATATCAATATTTTCAATAATACCATTACAATAGGCATTCACCGACCACAAAGAAGCCGACATGTTCACCAAATCCTCATCCGTCGAGTTAATGGTAAAAGTCTGATAGGAAGATCCCCCCAATAATAGTTACCTGCCAGCACTTCACCCACCTTAAAGAACCCGCGCTGGAAATCATACCAGGGCGAACTATAAATAGGGTTGACGGCCTGAAAGCACTGCTCATCTGTCTGGTAGAAATTATCCACATTGTAATTATCCTCCGTTGGGCGTTCCAGAAAGTCCTCACAGGAACTTGCGCCCACCAGAACGAAAATGGCCAATGTCACATTTCTTAATATATTTTTTCTCATCTGATTGTTTTTTTGGTTACTAGAATGACAAATTCAATCCCAAAGTGAATACCTGAGGGGCAGGATAGCGTCCATTATCCAGACCGTACACATTGTTACTCAATGTACTCACACCTACCTCCGGATCATAGCCCGAATATTCGGTGAAGGTATAAACGTTTTGTATATTCATGTAAACACGAACATTGTCCACACTGTAACGACGGGTCAAATGTCCCGGAATGGTATAACCCAGGGTAATGTTCTTAATACGCAGGTAAGAACCATCTTCCACGTAGCGATCGCTGATGCGATCATTATCATTCGGATCATTGGCAATGACTCTTGGAATTTTGGTGTCCGGATTGGCCACACGCACGTTAGAAATATCCTCGTTCCACGCCCATGCAATAGATGCATTGTCGATGGTTGTCGCCGGATAACTCTTGTTGGCGTCCACGGCCACCAAACGCGCCCGGTCCGTCACCAAAGCCAGCTGATTGTCCCAAACACTCTTCATGTTAGAGAGCTGCATGGCTGTATAATTATAGATCTTATTCCCATAAGAGCCATTCAGAAACAAGGCCAAATCAAAGTTCTTATACCGGAAGGAATTGGTAACACCAAAGGTGAATTTGGGCATCGGAGAACCAATATTGGTGCGGTCATACTCATCAATCACACCATCGGGTTTTCCGTCCGGTCCGCTGACATCGGCAAATTTCAAGTCGCCCACCCAAGCAGTATTATAACGGTCAAAACTGACACCATCTTCCGGATACTTGGCCGGTTTGGGAGAATTCTGCAAATCGGCCAGATCTTCATAAACACCCACCACTTTATATCCGTAAAAATTGTAAAGCGGTTCTCCAATATTCGTGACAGTTACCACATCGCTCCACTGTCCGTACCCCTCAATATGCGCATTGGCAGTGCCATCCAATGCTTCCAGGGTGTTTTTATTGGCAGACCACTGGATATCCGTTTCCCATTCAAAAGCGCCCACTATGTTGCGGGTATTCAAAGATACCTCGATCCCCTTATTGTTAATGGTTCCATAGTTCCCTTTTGGAGGCGCCAAAGCAGAAGACTGATTGCCACGGGTGCCCATATAAGATGGCAGTTGCAAATCCATCAGCATATCTTCAGATGTTTTGTCATACACGTCCACTACCAAATTGATGCGATCACGGAACAAGCCTAAATCCAGACCCAGATTTAACTGCTCCTGTGTTTCCCATTTAATATAGGGATTGGCAATGTTGCTTTGTCTAAAGCCCATACCTAAGCCGGATGGCATCCGGCTAATAGCAGATCCCCAGGCGTAACCACCAATACTGGAATTACCTGTTTGTCCCCAACCAAAGCGGAGCTTACCGTTGCTAAGAACATGGCTCATGTCCTGAAAGAAAGCCTCTTCGGTAAAGCGCCAGGAACCTGCAAAAGCATGAAAATTAGCCCAGCGATTTTTGGGTCCGAAGTTAGACGAGCCATCCCGACGGAAAGTGTAGGTCAGATAGTAGCGACTATCAAAATTATATGTCAAACGACCAAAGAAAGAAGCCATGGCGGAACTGCCAAAGCCGGAAGTTATTTTGGCTTCGCTTCCCAACACCGGGTTCCGCACCTCATTGCCAGGCAAGCCCAGTCCGATCACCCTTTGCTGTTCCCATTCTGACTCCCAGGCTTCCTGTCCCACCATCAGCGAATAGGAATGGGAATTATAATCATCCGCATAGGTCAGGTAATTTTTAAGCTGATAGTAGGTATTGTTATTACGCTGAATAGAACTCTCATTAATGCCTCTGGTCCAGTTACCGTAAGTCACCTCCGGTAGAAACACTTCTCCTCTGGAGCCGCCAATGTCATAGCCCAGTTCAGAGTGCCAGGTCAGATTACTTATCGGATTAATATCCAAATAGATGCTCCCATTTAGCTTATCCCGCTCCAGCAACAGATCCTCATCCTGCGCCTTGGCAATGGGATTGATTCGGGTATATCCTTCTCTCACCTCGGAGGCATATCCCCCATCGATGTTATAAATAGGTATATCGGGAGGCGTCAGCAAAGAATAAGTAATAATACCTTCGGTACCTTCCGCCAGACCTAAGCGTTCATCCGTCATTGAATAGGCCGTATTCAGTCCCAACTTCATCCAGGGCTTGAGTTCTGCTTCGAGATTAACCCGGAAAGAATAACGCTGGAATTCAGAACCAATAATGGTTCCCTCCTGATCCATATAAGAACCGGACACATAATAACTGACGCCATTAGCGCCGCCTTGTGCGGAAACCTGATGCTGTTGCATCGGGGCAAATTGAAAAATAGCATCCTGCCAGTTGGTACCAACCCCCAATAGAGATGGATCCTGAAATTCTGGCCGATCATCCGTGGTTCTGAAATCCATGGCCACTGTATTACTATAATCGGCAAATTCCCGCAAATTCATCATATCCAAACGATTCACCTGCCGCTGAATGCCATACATGCCATCATAAACAAATTTGGCCTGACCAGACTTACCTTTCTTAGTGGTTATCAGAATAACGCCATTGGCACCCTGGGCACCATAAATGGCGGTAGCAGAGGCATCCTTAAGAATCTCCATAGACTCAATGTCGGAAGGGTTAAGCGTTGACAGGGGTGAGACAGCAGATATGTTACCGTTTCCGAGTCTGTCACCCAGACCCAAAGAAGCGCCGCTGGCTCCTCCACCTTGTAAGATCACACCATCTACCACATAGAGCGGCTCCGCACCGGAATTGATGGTCGATTGGCCCCGCACCCTTATTGATACCGAAGCACCGGGAGCCCCCGAAGTAGCCATTGAGCTAACACCGGCAGCACGCCCTTGCAAGGCCTGATCAATATTGGTGATAACGGACCCTTTGATTTGGTCTTCTCCAACAGAAACTGAAGCACCTGACAGGTCACTTTTTTTCATGGTACCATACCCCACTACGACCACTTCATCCAGTCGCAAATCAGAGCTTTCCATCCTGACATGGATCACGGACCTGCCAGCTACTTCCACTCTTTGATTTTTAAAACCGATAAAGCTAAAAATTAAAACATCACTGCCTTCCGGCATAACAATATTGTAATTTCCGTCCATATCAGATACCACACCAGTTGTGGTCCCCTCAACGGCAATGGTTACACCGGGTAAGGGTTCACTGGTGTTGTCAGTCACGGTTCCAGTGACTGTCCTTGTCTGCCCAAAAACCATCCAATGGCTCAGGAGTAGAACACAAACAGACAACAAACGCAGATTTTTTGTCATAAGTATTTAATTTAATTGAATAAAGGTTTGAAATTGGCTCACAAAACAAAACACATGAAAATGTATCAAAATGCTAATATTTGCTATTTTAAGTTTCAAGCATAGTGCTTTTTCATCTTTTGATCCGTACATCATCATCGGGGTATGTTAGAATCATAAACTTTATACCTTGGGTCTAAATTTTCTTCTTAGTGTTAAAAATACACTTTTATAGACGACTCAAAATTAGCACCCATTTCTTGAGAAGACTAATACTTTTTTATCAAAAATTTATATTATTCCATCTTTATTAACCTTTATTAACATCGGAATGCTCGACCAAGGTCTCCAGCACATACTGGCGAAAAAAAGCCCCCATTTTGGAATACAAGAAAGGATTGAACACAAATTGCAGGAGCAGCACCCCAACAAACTTTGGAAAAGCTGAACATTAAGGAGCTCATGAACCGCTTGTCATCTACCTTCAAGCCAAGCAACAGAAATAGCCTAAGAAACAGGATCAGAAGTTACAGTCTATTAAATAAAAAAGCTGCCTCAGGGCAGCTTTTTTTATTTAACAGAGGATAGAATCAGAGAATCTACTCTACCATTTTGCTTCTGACAATATTCACTTCCTGAATAATACGCTCCATTTGGGATTCCGTAATGGATCCGGCATCCACCGAGTTGTAGATGTCATGAACGGGTTTCAGATCAGCCATAACTTCAGCAATGGCCGGTTTTTCCTTGACCACTTCCATCAAACTCATCAGGGTATTCAATGAAGACTTCTGGTCCATCACAATTTTGACCATCTCCTTATTATTAAAAGTGTCTTCGGAAATGTGCGTCACGATATACAAAGCCTCTACCCAGCTACCAGCCAGAACGAGCATTGAAACAGAACCTCTGTCGGCCTGGTTCAGGTACTCATAAGTATCGTAAAAAGTATTGGTGATCAAATTCACAAGGGCATCCTTATTGTCCTGATTGGCTTCAATTTCCTCAACAATATCGGGGCTGATGGCACCGGAGATATTCAAGGCGTCAATCAGTTTCTTGGAAACATCCATATAATCAATGGTGGCCTGCTTTTGGTTGTAGGTACTCGCATAACTCAGGTCGGCACTATAAACCCCCAGGTTGATGGCTTTGGCTTTCTCCGTCAGGTAACGCTCCACGTTGGATACGGGATTGGACAAGGTAAGAATATAGGCAGCACCGATGCGATTCAGCATTTCGGTGACTTCAAAGGTAGTTGGCAAGGGATATACAAACTCACGAACATCCTGCTCAACACGCGCTTTCTCAAGTTTTTCGCCGCTTTCACCACTGTCTCCTGAGGATTTGCGTTGCATGTTACAGGCAGAAAGCAAAAAGACGCCTATGGCTAAAAGACCGATTATGCTTTTGGGATTAAAGAGTTGTCTCATAATATTGACTGTTTTATTGTTTCTACAAATATAACTCATAATAATTTATTTTGTGCAGCCTTGTTGTATTTTTGCAAACGCATAATCAACGGTTCTTAAATATGACCAATTCCACCAAAGGAATATTATTGGCCTCCACCACTGCCATCATGTGGGGCGTTTTAGCCATTGCGCTAAAAGTCGCGCTCAATTACATCGATTCTTACACCATTGTCTGGTGGCGGTTTACCGCATCATTCCTCACGCTGGCCGTTTTTATGGGCATCCGGAATCCCCGTTCTCTCAATATATTAAAACGTCCACCCTGGTTGTTGCTATTGGCCGGCTTGCTCCTGGGGATTAATTTTATCGGCTTCCAGCAAGGGGTCTTTTATTCCGGTCCCGCAGTGACCCAAATCATTATACAGGCTGGTCCGGTTCTTCTGGCATTAACCGGCTTTCTCTTCTTTAAGGAGGCCGTGACAGCTGTGCGCATCACCGGTTTTATACTGGCAGCTGTGGGGTTTTTCTTTTTCTATCACGCGCAACTCGAGTCACTGCCCGCCAAAACAGACCTGCAAATAGGTGTTTTGTGGACCGTCATCGGGGCCTTTACGTGGACGGGTTATGCCATTATTAATAAAGTGATGGTTCGTAAAACCCCGCCCATGCAAGTCAATTTAATTCTTTACGGCCTTCCCATGCTGCTCTACATTCCTCTGGCCGACTTTGGCGCCTTGTTTCAGGCACACTCTGCAGCCATCTGGTTGCTGTTCCTGTTTTTAGCCTTCAACACCCTCCTGGCCTACGGAAGTTTATCCATGGCGCTCAAATATACAGAAGCCAATAAAATCAGCATCATCGTCACCCTGAATCCCATCATCACATTTATATTGCTGGAAATTCTTTTGTGGGGCAATGTACACTGGTTTGATTCACCGGCCATGGCCCCTTTGGCCTATGTGGGCGCCATCATTGTTCTGATTGGGGCGGTTCTGGCCGTTGGTGCACGAAAAAGAAAAGTTAATGCGGGAAACGTAAATCCTTTACCATAATCTGAATGGAGGTTTTGCCGTTGAACACATTCTCTTCAATGGAATATACCACATCAAAAGGGTCGCCGCTTTTCACCTTATCGATATGTGCGCCCATAGAAAAACCCACTCCCTGGATAATCGAACTCGAATTTTCTTCAATGAGCTCCAATTTCAGATGATCCCGGTTTTTTCCCACCACCTTACTGGTGCCATAATCGATGACACGGCGGGTAACAAACAAGGGTTTCATGTTGCCGGGACCAAAGGGCATAAATTGTTTAAGGATGCGAAAAAATTTGCTGTTGATGTCCTTCAATGAGATTTCCGCATCAATTTCTATTTGCGGAACAAGTTGTTCCGGCAGGATGTGACGACTCACATAAGATTCAAAACGTTCCTTGAATTGTTCGATGTGCTCAATGGACATGGTTAATCCGGCCGCATACATATGTCCCCCAAAATTAATCAACAAATCGCTGCAGGATTCAATGGCACTGTAGAGATCAAAACCATGGACCGAGCGCGCCGATCCGGTAGCGACCCCCTGGCTTTCGGTCAGAATAACCGTGGGTCGGTAATAGTGATCGGTCAGGCGAGACGCCACAATACCGATGACGCCCTTGTGCCAGTCAGGTTTAAAAAGCACCGTTGATTTTTTCTCCCGCTCTGACGGATGGCTGTTGAGCATCTCCAAAGCCTCCTGAGTGGTCAGCCGATCCAAATCCTTACGCGTTTCGTTGTGGACATTGATGTTATCACTCATCCGCTTGGCCAGCGACTCATCATCACTGATGAGCAGTTCTACCGCATCGCGACCGGACTCAATGCGCCCGGCTGCATTGATGCGCGGACCAATTTTAAAAACGATGTCACTCAACATAAACTCCCGCTTTTCCATATTGGCAATGCGGATGATACTTTGCAAGCCAGTGCGGGGGGTCGTGTTCAGGCGCAATAGTCCGAAAGCCGCCATGATCCGGTTTTCACCGGTAATGGAGACAATATCAGAAGCCACGCTCACCGCTACCAAATCCAGGTATTCATACAATTCTTCTTCCGGATAACCATGGTGTCGACAAAAAGCCTGCATGAACTTAAAGCCTACACCGCAACCCGACAGGTCCTTAAAAGGATAGGGGCAGTCGGGCCGCTTGGGGTCCAGACAAGCCACGGCTTCGGGCAAGTGCTCTCCGGGTGTATGGTGATCACACACAATAAAATCAATCCCAAATTTGGCGGCATATTTCACCTTGTTGATGGCTTTGATGCCACAATCGAGGGAAATAATCAACCGACAGCCGGCATCGGCAGCAGTTTCTATGCCTTGGGAGGATACGCCGTAGCCCTCCTTGTACCGGTCGGGGATATAAAACTCCAGATTGGGATAATAGCGCCGCAAAAAAGAATAGACCAATGCCACAGAAGTAGTGCCATCCACATCATAATCACCATAAATCATGATTTTCTCCCCGTTGCGGATGGCCGAATTCAAACGCCCAATGGCGATGTCCATATCCTTCATGAGGAAGGGATCGTGCAAATCTTCCAGGGCCGGACGAAAAAAGGCTTTGGCAGAATTAAAGTCCGTCACATTTCTCTGCCCCAACAAATTAGCCAGAATAGGATCCACGTTAATGGTCCTCACCAGTTCATCCACAAGTGCCTCATCGGTTTTTTCTAATACGGTCCAGCGCTTTTCCATTTTTTAGTACAACAGTTTAACCCTCAAAGGTAACTTTTTTGAAACGGCTGTCATAGAATAGACCAGAATACTTATCAAGAAAAAAAGACTTGGTGTAGGGCCGAGAATATCAGGCCAGCGTTAACCCAAAAGCAGCAGACAGCTTTTTAAACAGCAAGTCTTTCACCGCTTCCATGGATTGCGGAGCACCCAGCTCTTTCTCAAGCGATGTTACGCCTTTATCAATAAAGCCGCAGGGATTGATGTGCCGGAAATATTCCAGATTGGTGTTCACATTGAAGGCGAAGCCATGCATGGAGACAAAACGACTGGCGCGTACGCCAATGGCACTGATTTTACGGGCCTTTTGGGGTTGATCCACATCCAGCCAAACACCGGTCGCCCCTTCCAGGCGACTGGCCCTTATGCCCAAATCGGCCAGCGCAGAAATAAGCGCTTCCTCCAACAAATGGATGTACTCCTTAATTCCGATTCCCAATGCCTCCAGATCAAAAATGGGATAGCCGACTATTTGCCCCGGCCCGTGATAGGTAATGTCACCTCCACGATTAATTTTGTAAAATCTGGCCTCAATTTTTTCGAGTAGTTCATCGGTTATTAACAGATTGGAAGGTGCGCCGCTCTTGCCCAAAGTAAAAACATGCGGATGTTCACAAAACAACAGGTGATTAACCACCGGCTTTTTAGCCGCGGGGTTCTCGCGGTTGTAGAGTTTGGCGGCCACCACCTCTTCAAACAACTGTTCTTGTAAATCCCAGGCTTCTTTGTAATCAATAAGGCCAGATCTTTGAAATCAAATTGTACGCTCATTATTTCTTCAGTGCATTAATATGACGCTCGGCGTGGTAGGAAGATCGTACCAGGGGGCCACTTTCCACAAATTTAAAACCCCTTTTCAGACCTTCGGTTTCGTAAAACTTAAACTGTTCAGGTGTGATGTATTCCTCCACCTTCAGATGCTCGGGCGAGGGCTGTAGATACTGACCAATGGTCAGGACACTGACACCTATGGCTGCCAAATCATCCATGGTTTCCAGTACCTCTTGTTCTTTTTCACCCAGACCCAGCATCAGGCCCGATTTGGCCACCACGCCAGCCGCTGCAATGTACTTCAAAACATCCATACTGACATCATACTTGGCCCTGGAGCGAATTTGCGGCGTTAAACGACGCACCGTTTCAACGTTGTGGCTGATGACTTCCGGCCGGGCATCCATCACCTGCTGTATCAAATTGGTCATCCCCTGAAAATCTGGAATCAAAACCTCCATGGTGGTCCCCGGGTTCATTTCTTTCACCTTTTGAATGGTTTCCACCCAGATTCCCGCACCACCATCCGGCAAATCATCCCGGTCCACCGACGTAATTACCGCATGTTTCAGCTTCATAATTTGAATGGATCTGGCAATACGAATTGGTTCTTTGAAATCGACAGGCCCCGGCTTACCGGTCTTCACATTACAAAATTTACAGGCCCGGGTGCAAATATCGCCCAATATCATGAAGGTAGCCGTACCATTACCCCAGCATTCTGCGGCATTGGGACATTTACCACTGGTGCAAATCGTGTGCAATTTATGGTCGCGGATGGTTTTGTTCATCCAGTTATAATTGCCGGTACTGGGCAATTGGATTTTCAACCAATCGGGTTTAGATATGCGTCTTTTTACGTTTTCCATAATTTCTTCAAGCTTCTTAATAGGCTGTCTACACCTCTGCAAAAGTAACATAAATTGGAAAGCTGTTAAAGTTTCCTCCTTCCAAATGTGTTGCAGAGAAGACAATTACTTTATCACGTGCATAACGTCCCAGTCCATCCTTTGTTCAAAACCTGAAATTTCAGCCCTTACCTGCCAGTTCCGAAGGAGCAAAACATGGGTGGCTGAAGATTGTCCCTGCAAGTTCCAACTGACCAATTATTTAAAAAGAATTTTCACAGGTGAAAGTTTCCTCTACTTTTTTATATTGCGTAATTTGAAGTTATCTTTGCATCCGTTTTGAACATTTGACACATAATATACCAACACATGGATCATCTTGAATTGAGCGAGCAGGAACAAATACGTCGCGACAGTCTGAACGAACTCAACAAACTGGGCATAAACGCCTTTCCGGCCGAAGAATACCCTGTCAGCCACTACTCTACAGATATTTTAGAGAATTTCGAGGGCAATGAAGACCAGTACACCGAAGTCTGTCTGGCCGGCCGCATCATGGGCCGCCGCATCATGGGCAGCGCCTCTTTTGCGCAAATCAAAGACGCCAAAGGCCGCATCCAGATCTACATCCGTCGCGATGACATCTGCGAAGGCGAAGACAAAACCATGTACAACACGGTATTTAAACGCTTGCTTGATATTGGGGACATTATTGGGGTAAAAGGACATGTTTTTAGAACGCAGACCGGAGAAATATCGGTTCATGTGACCGAACTGACCGTTCTGGCCAAATCCCTGAAGCCGCTTCCGGTTGTCAAAGAAAAGGATGGTCAAATTTATGATGCTTTCACCGACCCTGAACAACGTTACCGTCAGCGCTATGTGGATCTGATTGTGAACGACCAGGTGAAAGACACCTTTTTAAAGCGCAGTAAAATTATCAATACCATGCGCCAGTTTTTCAACGAAAAGGGCTACCTCGAAGTGGAGACTCCCATCCTGCAAGCCATCCCCGGTGGCGCAGCAGCACGTCCCTTTGCGACCCACCACAATGCCCTGAATATCCCCCTCTACCTGCGCATTGCCAATGAACTGTATTTGAAACGCCTTATTGTAGGGGGTTTTGAAGGGGTGTATGAATTTGCCAAGGACTTTCGCAACGAGGGCATGGACCGCACCCACAATCCGGAGTTTACCGTCATGGAAATCTATGTGGCCTATAAGGACTATAAGTGGATGATGGATTTTACCGAGGAGATGATAGAACGCGTGGCTTTGGCCTTGCATGGCCGTACCAAAGTGAAACTGGGCGACCAGGAAATTGATTTTAAGCGGCCCTTCAAACGCATCACCATGCTGGACGCCATTAAGGAGCACACCGGCATCGATATAGCCGGGATGAATGAAGCACAGCTCCATGAGGTTTGCAAGCAAATGGGTATTGAAACAGATGCTTCCATGGGCAAGGGCAAATTGATCGACGAAATTTTTGGCGAAAAATGTGAAGGGCATTACATTCAGCCCACCTTTATCACCGACTATCCCGTTGAAATGTCGCCCCTCTGCAAGAAACACCGGGAAAACCCGGAACTGACCGAACGCTTTGAACTCATGGTAAATGGCAAAGAATTGGCCAATGCCTACAGCGAACTGAACGACCCCATTGATCAGCTGGGCCGTTTTCAGGATCAGCTGAAGCTTTCGGAAAAAGGAGATGATGAGGCCATGTTTATCGATCAGGATTTTGTGCGCGCTCTGGAATATGGCATGCCTCCTACATCGGGAATGGGTATCGGAATTGACCGCTTAACCATGTTCATGACCAACCAGTCGTCCATTCAGGAAGTCCTCTTCTTCCCGCAAATGCGCCCCGAAAAAAAGGCGGAGAAGGATGACGACAACAAGTTCATTGCCTTGGGCATTCCTGCAGAATGGGTGCCTGCCATTCGCAAGGCCGGTTTTCACAGAACAAAAGATTTGCTTGAGGTGGAAAATCCCAATAAATTGCATCAGGATTTATGCGGGGTGAATAAGAAAAACAAATTGGGCCTCACCAATCCATCTAAAGAAGAGGTGGCGAGCTGGATAAGCAAATAACTCGGATCAGTGTTTTTGAAAAACATACAACCATGGACGTAACAACGTCAAAAATAGGAGTCGTTGGCAGTGGAAGCTGGGCAACAGCCATTGCCAAAATGGTATTAATCAACTCGGAGCGTATCAATTGGTACTTCCGGAACCCGGACCATATTGAAAAGTTCAAAAGAGTCAAACACAATCCCAATTACCTGACTTCTGTGGCTTTCAATACCGACCAGATTGATTTTTCATCTGACATCAATGAAATGGTGGAGCAGTCGGACATCCTTATTTTTGCTAATCCGTCGGCCTTTATAAAAGAGACGCTGGCCAATTTAACCGTGTCCTTGAAAGACAAGTTTATTGTGTCGGCCATCAAAGGTCTGGTGCCCGACGACAACCTGGTCATTGGCAGTTATTTTCACAAAATCCACCAGGTGCCGCTGCACCAGGTGGCCGTTATTTCCGGCCCCTGCCACGCCGAAGAGGTCGCGCTGGAGCGCCTGTCCTATCTCACCATCGCCTGTCAGGACATCAAAAAAGGCAGGGACTTTGCGGGACGCCTGCAATGCAGCTATATCAAAACGGTGGTCACCGACGACATCTACGGAACGGAATTCTCGGCCGTTTTGAAAAACATCATGGCCATTGCTTCCGGCATCTGTCACGGTTTAGGTTATGGCGACAACTTTCAGGCGGTATTGATTTCGAATGCCATCCAGGAAATCAAGCGTTTTGTTGACACCGTACATCCCATCCCACGCGACATTAAAAGCTCGGCCTATCTGGGCGATTTGTTGGTGACCTGCTATTCCCAATTTAGCAGGAACCGGACATTCGGCACCATGATTGGGAAAGGCTACTCCGTTAAAAGTGCCCAACTGGAGATGTTGATGATTGCGGAAGGCTATTATGCGGCCAAAAGCATCAAGGAAATCAATGACAAATACAAGGTGAACATGCCCATCACCGACGCGGTCTACAACATTATTTACGAGCGCATTTCACCGGCCATTGAAATTAAATTGCTGACGGAGTATTTAAGATAGGCCAAAACCGTGCAGATGGTTTTTACAAACACATTAGCTAGGCAGTAATTATTTGTTTAAAGCAGAGATTTGACCTTTAAAACATCTTCGGTTTTGAAAATTTAAACCAAAACGTCTGCTATATTTGGTTAATTTCTACCCCCCCAAAAGCTTAACAAAGCTAAATTTGTGTCGATTTACATTAACCTTAAAACCAAAGTTATGAGAATTGACACAAAAATGTGTTTGCTCCTGGGAATAATGCTCCTTGGAGGAACAATGATCAGAGCACAAGTCCCTGAAGTTGAAACAACAGGACTGGCAGCTGAAAGAAGAATGACCGAAATTAAAAAGCTTGTCGATTTGTCGTCTGCGCAGGAATCAGAATTTCAGCAACTCTGCATGACTTATCAGCTCCATCTGGATTCCGCTTTGTATTTTGAAGACGACCCCATAAGCTATGTAAACAAAATCAACAAAGCCGAAAAAGAGTTCACACAAACTTTCTACACCATTCTTACAGACAAGCAAACAACGCAATACGCCTACAACAAAGGCTATGCGGATGTTAAGAGAAAAACAGCCGACAAATTAAATCTTTTGCGGGAAACGGGGGCTTACAACGAGGCAGAACTCAAGAAAATAGAAGAACAAATCTTCAATTATCTGATGCTCGAAAAAGTAGTTTACATGCGTGACAAGCACGATGTTAGCAAACAAAAAGAAAACATCCATCGCCTAAAAGCCATTCAGCCCCAATACCTAAAAGCTGCAGAATCCCATCGTAAGCTCAAACATAACGGCCGCACCAACAATGGCAAAGTTAAGTGGGAAAAATAAGAGTCACTTTTTGTGACCAAATAATCACCAAATAAAAAAACAATGAAAAACTATATATCTGGCTGCCTTGCAGCCTTAGTGCTTGCTTTGTCCTTTCTCACAACCAACGCACAAAGTCAGACACCCTCAGCGGCTCCCTCAGATACTGCTGTAATGAAGCACGCATTGGCAGCCCTACTGGGCATCAACCGGACCTTAGATTACGAGAAGGCAAAAGGCAATGCATAAAGGACATGGATGGGTGGAAGACCTCATAGAAAATGACGAATTTTCAAAAGAAGAGGCCAAACACCAAAAAAGACACCGTAAACTAAAAAGTGGAACAACCTCTAAATTAGACACCCTTGTAAATTTTGAGAACAATGCGAAAGCAGAAGAACTGGAAGGTGACTGGGCAGGGACGTTCTATGCCTATGATTGGGCAGGGAAAGCCTTGGATCAAGAGGAGCCCATTCAAATATCAGCCCAATCTGCGGGAGAAGAACTTTGGCTTACCTGGAACTTTGGTGAACAATCGCAATTCAGATTAAAAATGATCAAAGACAAAAACAGCTGGAAGGTGGAAGAGATGATTCCATTGAACCCCAACGCAAAGCCAAACTTTGATTTCCGCCAACTGCGCCTGACCCTCCAGTCCGAAAATGATCAAAAGATTCTATATGGAAATGCCCTAAGGTACTCCAACCATACAGGAGATCGGATGCCTCCCTCGGCCTTTGCCCTTCAACCAACCAAGGCCTCCAATATACAAGACACCAGACTCTTAACCCTTTACCCCAACCCCTTCGACAACGAATTCCGCTTACAAATAAAACTCAATAGCGAAGAAGTACTCACTATTGAAGTCTTTGATGCCAAAGGAAGAAGCGTCTACAAACAAGCACCCTTCCTATTCAAGAAAGGCACGCACGACTTCCCAATAAAATTAGAAGGTGGAACACCCGGTGTATATTTTGTCCAGGTCACCGGCAGCACCATTTCAGAATCAGAAGTCATCATTAAAAAGGGAGCTGCGTTATGAGAAGTTTTCAAAGAAAATTTCGAAAGTTACAACGCGGCGTTGTAACTTCGCTTGTGCTTCTCCTTTGTCTCGGCACAGCTCAGGCCAACTGGTGGGATTTCATCGATGACACCTATGGGGACAGCGATATAGACATCAATTATTACGATGACTTTAACGACTTTATGGGTAACGCCTCAGACAATGCCGTAGACTCCTATTTCGATGCCCTATCTGGTATTGATTACGAGGACAGCAATGATTCGGATTATGCTTGGAACGGATATATTCCTACAGCCACGACCTATGGGTCATCCGGATCCTCAGATACAGGCACCTCCCAAAACGACAATTCCGCTAACGATGACTTTGACACAGAAGAAGAGGATGATGATTGCACTGACCCCTGTATTTGCCATGACGATTGTGATGAGGAAATATCTAATGGGACAACAAATAATCCTCCTGATGAAGACAAACCAACAGACAAACCAGAAGAAAAGGATTGTGATGAAGCCGATATTAAAAATGCCCAGAATGCTTCAAATAAGCTTGACGACCTTTTAAAACTACCCACCCTTAATCAGCTTGATGCCAGAATAACCGAAAGTATTCAAACTCTTGACGGAAATGGGGAACAACTATTGAGAAAACCGTACATTCCCACAAGTAATCAGGTTATAACAAATATGAATATCTATGCAAGCAATCGATTTGTTGAGGCGGGTTATACATTTGAATCTAGGCCGAGCGGCTCCTTTGTATCTAACCTAATAACGGGTAGTGCGTATAGCATTAATTT
>NZ_BAZW01000008.1 GCF_000974365.1 Geofilum rubicundum JCM 15548 | reverse complement strand
CCTGAAAATATTTCCTCCCCCAATCACAATCCCTATCTGGACACCCAGGGCAGCAATCTCACTGATCTGTTCCGCATAATCATTTAAACGATTGGCATCAATGCCGTAGCCTTGTTCGCCCATGAGCGACTCACCGCTCAACTTTAAGAGTATCCTTTTGTATTGCATGATTGGTTTCTTTATGATTCAGAATTGAGCTTCAAAAATAAGGCATTTTTTTAGCGATTATATAATTTGTTGGCGGTTTTTGTCGTGAGAGGTGCTCCATATTTTGCTTTTGATGCTTCTATATTGTGTTTCTAGGTCTTCGGTAGCGACAACAAATAATTGATTTAAGGTAGGCTAATTGCACTTTACAATCAACTCTAAATCAAAAAGCGACAAATATTAATAAATTTTACCCCCCCATCTATATGATTTTTATCACAAATTCGTTTAATTTGCAAACAATTATCAATTCATACCTAACCCAGATGAAACCTAACAAATCAAATTCTCCAGTTCTAAGAATGGCAAAAGATGTCATTCACCACTCAACACAAGCCATCGATATCTGCGTTTTCTGGCGCATTTTTCAGCACCATCAAATTCAAAAATCTGAATAAAAACAAGTGATACCATCTTGTTGACTTTATTGTTGTACCTCAATTCCTAACCCTGACCTGCAATGGATAAAAAAAATCTATTCCCAAGTGAAATAATAGAATTCTCCGCAGAAAGCCATTTTGTAGAAAACAATAAACGCTTCAGGTTGATTTATGTGGGACTTGTTTTGGCTATTTTGCTCACATTAATTTTGCTCCCCCTAGTTAAAGTAACTGTAAGCACGCAAGGCAGAGGGATTGTTCGTACTTATTATGAGAACATTAGCCTCCAGGTCTCCATCTATGGGCAAGTTCGGTATTCTAATATCCATGAAGGCCAATTTGTTCAAAAAGGAGATACCTTGTTAATGCTGAGAGCTGACAGGGTTGATGAACAAATCAGTTATTACCAGAAGCAAAGTAGAGAGAACAAAGAGTTCATAGATGATTTAAAAGCTTTGTTGGCTGGGCGTTTTTCCGTTCAATCACCAAGGTTTATGCAGGAAGCAGGCCAATATAAAGCCAAACTCGAAGAGATGAGTGTTACTTTTCAAATGATTGAAAAGGAATACACATTGGCAGAACATCTTTACAACGAGAAAGTCACTGCCGAAATGGAATACTTGCAGGTAAAAAATCAATATGAACTGTTTCAATCCCAACTAGACCTCTATCAAAAACAAACTAAAAACAGCTGGGAATCAGAACGGACAAAAATCATTAGAGAAAGTGCACAGATTGAGTCCTCCATCCGACAGTTAAAAGAAGAAAAAACGCAATTCATTATAACTGCACCAACTACTGGGGTGTTGAGTCATACAACGGGCATTCAGACCGGCAGTTTTATAAATCCAGGGCAAATTTTGGCTCAAATTTCACCAGACGATGAACTGATTGTTGAATGCTATATTTCACCAAAGGATATTGGCTTTATATTTATAGAACAACCTGTAAGAATCCAGGTTGATGCTTTCAATTACAACCAATGGGGGCTTATCCATGGTGAAGTTTCACATATTTCTGAAGATATTATTTCTTTTGAAAACAACCCGGTTTTCCGGATTCGCTGCAAAATAAATCAGCATCATTTAGCTTTAAAGACAGGCCACAAGGGCCTCCTCAAAAAAGGGATGACGATTACAAGTCGTTTTGACCTCACCAAAAGAAGCCTATTCCAGTTACTGTTTGACAAAGTAGATAACTGGCTAAACCCTAAACTCCAAAATGCATAAGCATGTCAATTAAAGTTAAGCAAAGAGATATAACAGACTGCGGTGCGGCTTGCCTTGCATCAGTAGCTTCGCACTATAAACTTCAGTTACCGGTTGCCCGAATCCGGCAGATGGCGGGAACAGACAAGAAAGGGACCAACCTTTTAGGCATGATAAAAGCAGCCGAGAAGATTGGATTTACAGCCAAAGGGGTAAAAGGAGGAGCTGATGCTTTACCCAAAATCCCTTTGCCAGCCATTGCCCATGTGATTGTTAACAAGGTTCTGCATCATTACGTCGTCCTTTACAGAGTTTCTGATGCTGGGGTCGAATATATGGACCCGGCTGATGGACAAATGCACAAACGCACAATTGAGGAGTTTAGTGATATGTGGACAGGAGTCCTGATGCTTCTGGTCCCCGGAGAAAGTTTCAAAACCGGAAGTGAAAAAATCTCAAACATCAGCAGATTCCTCTTTTTACTTAAACCTCACAAAAGCATACTAACGCAAGCACTAATCGGTGCGATTGTTTATACCTTACTTGGACTTTCCACCTCCATCTACATTCAAAAAATTACGGACTACGTTTTGGTCGGTGGGAATACAAACCTGCTAAACCTCCTAAGCGTCGCGATGATTGTTTTATTAATATTCCAGATATTTATCGGCGTATCTAAAACCATCTTAATGCTTAGAACCGGGCAGAAAATTGATGCACAACTCATTCTGGGCTATTACAAGCACCTGCTGAAACTTCCACAGCGTTTTTTTGATACCATGCGCGTCGGTGAAATCATTTCCAGAATAAACGATGCAGTAAAAATAAGAGCATTCATCAACGACACAGCTGTTTCTTTAATAGTAAATGTCTTTATAGTTGCCTTTTCATTTGGTTTGATGTTTATATATAGCTGGAAGCTGGCACTTATAATGGCCATAATAATGCCATTGTATGTTGTAGTTTATGCCATCACCAACAATCTCAACAAAAAAAGGGAAAGAAAACTGATGGAGCAGGCGGCAGAGCTGGAAAGCCAGTTGGTAGAATCTTTAAATTCCGTAAAAACCATCAAACAATTTGGATTGGAAGAGTATGCCAATGTTAAAACAGAAGTACGTTTTATTACCTTATTAAAAACAATTTATCGTTCGGGTATAAATTCAGTATTTTCATCCAATTCGTCTGAATTCCTCAATCGTATCTTCACCATAATCCTTCTATGGGTTGGATCTTATTATGTTATCAACCAAAGCATAACGCCAGGAGAGCTCCTCTCCTTTTATGCAATACTAGGCTATTTAACTGGCCCTGCGGCCGGGTTAATCGGAATGAATAAAACCATCCAAAACGCTCTGATTGCAGCAGATCGTCTTTTTGAGATAATGGATCTGGAAAGGGAATCAGACGATAACAAGATTGACCTCCGACAAGAATTTTTGGGAGACATCCGATTCGAAAATATCAGTTTTAGTTATGGAACCAGAGTTGAAGTGTTCAAAGACTTTAATCTGACCATCCCCAAAGGCATGATGACCGCCATCATAGGTGAAAGCGGCTCAGGAAAAACAACCCTGGCAGGACTCCTATTAAAACTATATCCAATCAATAATGGCGCTATTTATATCGGAGATCACAACATCAACTACTTCACCAATTCAAGCATGCGGGATATCATCTCCAGTGTACCCCAAAAACTGGATCTGTTCGCGGGCAATATCATTGAAAACATAGCCATTGGTGAATTCCAACCTGATATGGAAAAGATTCTGGAAATATGCAGATTACTTGGAATACTAAACTTCATTGAAAAGCTACCAGCTGGTTTTGAAACGTATATTGGAGAAAACGGGGCCACGCTTTCAGGAGGACAAAAACAGCGATTGGCCATAGCTAGGGCATTGTATAAAAATCCGGATGTGCTGATTCTTGATGAAGCCACTTCATCGCTGGACTCAGAGTCAGAAATTTTTGTTCAGAAAACTTTGGAAGACCTTTTAAATAAAGGAAAAACGCTAATTGTAATTGCGCACCGCTTAAGCACTGTAATGAATGCCGATAAAATTGTAGTACTGGAAAATGGCCAATTATTGGAAGAAGGAACTCACCAAGAACTATACTATCAAAAAGGTAAATATTACCATATGTGGCAAAGACAAATTCCTGTGTTAAGTGAATTAATCCATTCTGATGTTTAACTTCCCCCCCCATCGCCATGAACTTCGTAAAGCAAATTGAAAGATTTCAGATCCTTAACAAGCTCATTCATGAACAAAACACTGGTTCTCCAGAAGAACTGGCAAATCGACTTAACCTGAGCAGGCGTCAACTCTATAACTATTTAGAAGAATTAAAAGACTTAGGAATGGAAATTGGCTATTCCCGAAAATACAATAGTTTCTATTTTGACAACAATAAGAAACTAAAAATCCACTTTAACCTAGAAGTGCTAGAAACTGAAGAAAACACAAAAACCATTGGAGGAAAATGTGTCAAATTTCTACCGTGCTTTTTTTCTGCACGCAGCAGCACTAATTTAGCAGTATGATTGGAGGTTTTCTGGCATGCTAGCTAAACAGATAACCTCCATGATTGGGAGACCGCCAACGCCCGATGATGGTTGGGAAATATTACAAGATACATTAACATGAAAAGTTTAGAATTTGGCAATGAAAATCTTCAAGAACTGGATCCTCTCGAAGTTAAGCTAACAAATGGCGGAGGGATAGGAACTGCCCTTGCAATAGCAGGAGCTATTATATATCTTTATAATAATAAGAGCGATATGGTTGAAGGCTTTAAAGCAGGATGGAATAGTTAATATTTTTAAAATACGAAATTACTATGGATAATCTAATGAATATTGGCTGCAAAGAAATGAGCCTCGAAGATTGTGTGAATATCGATGGAGGTGATAACTTCCTGTATGACCTATGTTATAGTTTTGGCAGAGGAGCAAGATCGGCATGGAATTTTATAAATTCAGGACCTGACGCTTCCTGTTATGACGGTATGGCTTGGCTCTAAATCATACTGTTTATTCTTTATGATGGCAATACCGTTACAATGCGGTATTGCCTTTTTAAAAATACCAAAACGTACATTGTACTCTTTTTTACGAATGCTATCACAAACGGATGACTTTAAAAAATATGCAGAGATTATTCCATTCGCACCGATTTGCAATCGGTGCAGAGCCAATGTTGAAAATTTTAAATAATTTCTATCTTGGTACGCAATAAAAAATATTATTTTCGCATATTGCTAAGGAATTAGCAAAACATAGTAGTTCTTAAATTAGTGGGGGCATTTAAGCGAAGTTTTTACAAACATCGAATAAGACTTCATTACTAGTGATGCGTTAATTATTGAATAATTATCGAGAACCATTGATTCTGTTGACCTATAGGGCTTATTCTTTTTAGGGAATTTGAAATTACAATTAATTCTTGGTAAGCACAAATTACCCTAATTGACTTATTCTCCATTAGTTAATAAGGTTCAATTTGGCAATCGAAATAGGACATTAAATTAAATGCATCAGCACTAAGATTTCATCATTTATTAGTCAAAGTAAGAAGTTTTACTAACTATATCATTACATCTATGAAGGAAAATAATGAAAATTGGGAGTCTCTGTTGAAGGAGAATAAAAAACTAAAACGAAATGTCGGCTAACTTAACTGCCTTTTTAATCATTGCTGCCATCATTTATGTTTATAATAATCTACCTGATATCATTGAAGGTTTTAAAGCCGGTTGGAATACTTGATTTGGTTCGGATTCAAGCAAAAAGAGGCCACCCGTACAGGCAGCCTCTTTGATATTGTAACACCCGAAGGTATTGGAATTTATTAGTTGCTCAATGAGTAACGCTTGAATTCAGTTACAGTAAGCCCTTTGTCGGTTTTCTGCAAGTGCTCACGGATGCTGATTTTTCCGTCTTTAACGAAAACCTGATCCAGCAAGGTGCTTTCCTTGAAGAATTTGCTCAAACGGCCCATGGCGATTTTCTCAACCATGTCTTCTGGTTTACCTTCCTGACGGGTCAGATCTTTGGCAATTTCCAGTTCTTTGTCAATCACTTCCTGTGGAACAGAATCACGGTCAACAGAAACGGGGTTCATAGCAGCCACCTGCATGGCCACGTCGCGACCAATCTGAACATCCACACCAGCCTGATTTAAACCAACCAAAGTGGCCAGTTTGTTACCCGGGTGAATGTAAGCCACTACTGTTTCAGCATTTACCACGTCGTAATAAGGCATATCCAGCTTTTCGCCAATGACACCAATTTGCTCAGTGATAACATCTTTAACAGCCACACCATTCAATTGAAGCTCTTTAACGTCGTCCACCGATTTGGCATCGCTGTTCAAAGCCAAATTCAGGATAGACTCTGCCAAAGCAATAAAACTCTCGTTCTTAGCTACAAAGTCGGTCTCGCAATTCAAAACCATTAATGCCCCCTTTTTGCCATCGGCAGACACGCTTGAAAGCACAACACCTTCCGTAGCCTCACGATCGGCACGCTTATTGGCAATGGCCTGACCTTTTTTGCGAATGATATCAATAGCTTTATCAAAGTCACCATCGGCTTCGGCTAGGGCGTTTTTACAGTCCATCATTCCGGCACCGGTTGTTTTTCTCAATTTACTTACGTCAGCAGCAGATATAGCCATAATTTTTTCTTTTTAGAAATAAAACATTTGGGGAAAGGATGCCTCCTTTTCCCCAAATTGTTGTTTTAAATAAGATTAATAAACAAAGTATAACCGAATAACTATTCCTTAACCTCGTCAGAGGCAGTATTATCCGCTTCGTTAACCGCTCCTTCTACTTCTTCTTTCTCAGCTTCATTTTTCTCACCCTCATCTTCTTTGCGGGCTTTAACGCGGGCACGTCCTTCGCCTTTTTTGGCTTTTGGCGCTGCGTTTTTCTCCTTGGCTGATGCATCGGAGTCCTTGTCGGCTTTACGCTCAGACAAGCCTTCTTTAATGGCATCGGTCATGGCACCAATAATCACTTCTATGGATTTAGAAGCATCATCGTTGGCTGGGATCACAAAGTCAATGTTGCGGGGATCTGAGTTGGTATCCACCATAGCAAATACCGGGATGTTCAAACGGATGGCCTCTTTAACAGCAATGTGCTCTTTCATAACATCGATTACAAACATCGCTGCAGGTAATCTGTTAAGATCAGCAATACTACCAAGGGTCTTTTCCATTTTAGCACGCTGACGGGCAATCTGTAATTTTTCTCTTTTAGAAAGACTGATCCAACTTTGCTCACCCATCATACGGTCAATAGAGGTCATCTTTTTAACCGCTTTACGAATGGTTGGGAAGTTGGTAAGCATACCACCAGGCCAACGCTCAACAACATAAGGCATGTTCACTGACCCTACTTTGTCGGCAATAATGTCTTTGGCCTGCTTTTTAGTAGCTACAAATAATATTTTCCGTCCTGATTTAGCAATTTGTTTTAATGCTGTGGCAGCCTCGTCGGCTTTAACAGCCGTCTTATGCAAGTCTATAATATGGATGCCGTTACGCTCCATAAAAATATAGGGAGCCATCGCCGGGTTCCACTTTCTTCTTAAGTGACCGAAGTGTACTCCGGCATCAAGTAACTGTTGAAATTCTAATTTTGGCATTTCTTAATTTTTAAAGTCGTTTACATTCTTTGTTTTCAGGCAACCGATAAGTAGTTCCTCTGCAGAAATCTTACCGATTTAGATACTAAACGCACCTGAGCTGTATTATTAACGCTTACTGAACTGGAATCTCTTCCTTGCTTTTGGACGACCCGGCTTCTTCCTTTCAACCACCCGTGAGTCACGAGTCATGAAACCGCTTTGACGCAAAGCAGATTTGTCTTCTGCATTAATTTTTACGAGTGCACGGGAAATGGCCAGACGTAAAGCCTCGGCTTGTCCTTTGATACCACCTCCGTCAAGATTTACTTTAATGTCGTAGTTGCCGGCAACATTTAACAATTCAAGCGGTTGTTTCACCACATACTGCAAAGTGGCAGCCGGGAAATAAACTTCCAACGCTCTTTTGTTAATGGTGATTTGCCCTTTTCCTTCACTTAGATAAATACGGGCAACGGCAGCCTTTCTTCTTCCAATGGCATTAATTACTTCCATAACGATTATTTAATGGTGTTTAAATCAATAGCCCTTGGCTTTTGAGCTTCTTGCTTGTGCTCAGGGCCTGCATACACAAATAGGTTTCTAAAGAGTTCACGACCCAATTTAGTTTTGGGCAACATACCTCTGACAGTACGTTCTACCAGACGCTCAGGGCTTTTTGCAAAAAGCATGGCTGGTGTTACTTCTCTTTGTCCGCCGGGGTAACCGCTATGGTAAAAGAATACCCTGTCATCCCACTTCTTGCCGGTCAATTTTACTTTATCGGCATTGATAATAATTACATTATCACCACAATCAAGGTTGGGTGTGTAATTTGGCTTGTGCTTCCCTCTTAGGAGCTTTGCCACTTCCGAACCCAGCCTACCCAACACTTTGTCAGTAGCATCTACCACTAACCATTCTTTCTGAATAGTTGCAGGCGTAGCTGAATTGGTCTTGTAACTTAAAGTATCCACAGTCTTTCTTCAATTTAAATGAGACCTACATTAATTAAAACAATTTGCCGGTGTACAAACGGCGCCAGGCGGGCACCTCAGCAGACGGGCGTGACTACTAAGGCGGTGAACAATGACCTGATTCCAATTTAATTACACCTATTTTTCGGATAATAATCGGCCGCAAAAGTACGCGATTTTTTTGTAACTACCAATGCATTAGCAAAGTTTTTAGTCCGATGACAGAAATAAACCTTAGCCCTATTTTTTATATCTTTGTGTGTTACCTACGCCAAAAATATCATGCACAATCATACGAAATACATGCGCATGGCCATTGACCTGGCCAACAAAAACATTCAGATGGGCGGCGGCCCCTTTGGGGCAGTCATTGTGCGCCAGAACGAAGTGGTGGGCGCCGGTTCCAATCAGGTAACGAACCACAACGACCCCACCGCCCATGCCGAAATTCTGGCCATTCGGGAGGCATCACAGAATCTTAACGATTACAACCTGAGCGACTGCACCCTTTACACAACCTGCGAACCCTGCCCCATGTGTCTGGGTGCCATTTACTGGGCCCGCATCCCACACGTGTTTTTTGGCAACAACCGCCAGGATGCAGCAGGAATTGGTTTTGATGACGACTTTATATATAAAGAAATACAATTGCCCCTCCAGAAACGCAGCATTCTAATGGAGCCCATGCTCGGGGAGGAAGCCATAGCCACTTTTAAACAGTGGGCCAACCTGCCCCACAAAACGGAATACTAAAAATCAATGGACCGTTAGGTGGATAGGTCATTTGTAACGCTGAACTACCTGAGCGGTAGAATATTCGTTATTAATAACTCAGGGGTAAAACCAATTCTGATGCCGTAAGCATAGTCGAACTGTTCGCTGCTCAAGTCATAATAGCCATCCACCAGCAAAGAGAACACCACATCGGGCAGCACCTTTTTATGCCACAACAGCTTTCCGGTCAGCATGGACCGGTCGGCCCACCAGGTGTTTTCCATAAAATCGGAAACAGAATGAAAAATCGGGTTTCCCCGCGATGACAGAAAGCGATCGGCCTTCCAGTAACCTAACATTAAGCTGTTTTGGGAGGATTCTAAAACCACACCTGTATAAAAAGCGTGCCCCTTATTGATACCGGAAGGATGGGCCTCCTTCAATTCATTGTAAACCAGAAAATGTCCAAACCATCCGGCTTTTTTGACAAACCCCGACTGCCGCTTTTCTAATTCCAATCCCGATGATAAATTCATAAAGTTGGCTCCAGCTTCCTCAAAATCACTAATTTGTCCGCCCCGATGCATCACAAGGGCTTGAAGCGGGAGATCCAGTTTCCATCCGGAATCCGAGTTCAATAAGTGCCTTCGGGCACTTATGCCGGCCGTGAAGATCTCCGGAATGCTATCTCCCTGCTCAATATACTGTTCCCAACTCATCCAGGCATCACCCCACCAGTTATCATCTTCATACCGGAACTGAAAACCGTTTTCTACCGGATTAACAATGCTCCGCTCGTAATGAAACAGCGCATCCGACAATCCATGATGGAGGTGTCCGTCAATGGCCCCCATGGTCAGCTGCAGCTGATCAGAGAATAAAACAGTGGCGGAAATCACGGGCCGGACCGTCATGCTTTCATTCTCACCAAAAAACTGTTGCAAATGCAGTCCCCCCCTTAGCCGAAAGCGCTCACCGGCATAATAAACCATTGTAGGTTCAAGCTGATAAGCGGGCAAGGTATAGCCCTCCACAATATCTCCAAAAAATTCATTGTTAATAAACACAAAAGAGGAGGCCATTTTAAAAGTCAGATCGCCCGGTTGGCGAGCAGGTATAGAATCGCGGACCACGGGATGCCAGAAGAGTTGCTGACTGTGCAACATCGGCCCCAACAACAAAAAGAACAAAAGAAACTTGAACACCTTTTTTGAAGATACCATAACACAATAGATCGATAGGTTAATAGATTATTAGGTTGATAGACAAAAATAAACCCATAATATTCAGCAGGTTATGTTGTTGCAACCAGCCAGCACAAGTCAGATAATATTAACGATTTACGAAACGATAACGAACTATTTCATAACAAAGAATCTGGGTTTTAAACCCTACAAAAGTAGCATTAAAGATGCCTTCTCTGTCGGACTTGTCCTAAAAATAGCAAAAACACCTATAGATACCCAACAACTAAAAGATTACTTTTGTAGCATGATCAACGAATTGGGATATTTGGCCCTGTTTGCCGCCAGTTTTCTGGCGGCCACTGTACTGCCCTTCAGCTCAGAAATGGTGCTGTCGGGCATGCTGGTAGCCGGATTTGATCCCTACATCAGTCTGGCCGTCGCCACCACCGGCAACTGGCTGGGCGGACTTTCCTCCTATTGGATTGGCTGGCTGGGAAAGTGGGCGTGGATTGAGAAATACCTGAAAATTAAGGCCGAAAAAATTGAACGGCTCCGACAAAGAATTGCCGGAAAAGAAGGCTGGATCGCATTTTTCTGCTGGCTACCGGTCATCGGCGACCCCATTGCCGTGGTTCTGGGGCTCATCAAAACCCGCTTTATCCCCACCGCCCTTTGGATGCTGGTCGGCAAGGCCGCCAGATACGCCGTGTGGGGCTACCTCACCCTAAAAGGCATCGAGCTTTTCGGGTAACCACCCTTCGTAACACCTTGCGGGATTCCGCTACGCTGCACCTCCCATCCCTATCTACCTTCACGCCCTATTTACCCATCCGACCCCATCAACCCTATCCTTCCCTATCAACCTCTTGACCTATCAACCTCTTGACCTCTCAACCTCTTAACCTCTCAACCTCTTAACCTATTCCATCGGCGTGGCGAACACCTGCACCCAGTACCTGCCATCCTTACTAACCGCTACACCCATGTGCGTAAATTCGGGGTTCATGATGTTTTTGCAGTGGCCCGGACTGGTGATCCAGCCTGCAACCACATCGGCTTCATTTTTATAGCCGTCGGCCAAGTTTTCCCCCACCAACATCCATACAAATTTTTCCTTGTCGACGCGACTGCTCACAGTCGATTTATCGGACCCGGTATGGCTGAAGAAATTCTTGCGGGCCATATCATCCGCATGCCTTTGAGCGGCACGCTCCAGTTTTTCATCCCAAACCAATGCAGGAGCGGCAGACTGTCTTTCATGGCCGCATTTACACTTTTGACCTCTGGCTTTATTCACTTCCTGTAACATCACTTCGGCATCCAATTGCTGGGCCTGAGCCGTTACCATCCAAAAAAACATTCCCATTAAAAGAACCATCCTTTGCTGCATCATCGTTTTCCTTTTTCAATTAATTACCGCTACTGTTCTATCCACCAACGGTACATACAAAATGCATACCCCGTTTCACAAATGCCGCTTACCCGCCAAAAAAATCTTTCAATTTCCGGCAAGAAAAGGCGATAGCTGATCCGAATTCTTTCTGACGCTATTTATAACGGAAGAATGAACAGAAAAGTTTCTATTTAATCGTCTCCGGCAATCTGGGATTATTGGCTTTAAGGGAGGCGATGGACAAATACAAAACAAAGGCTAAAGACGGTATGGCCACAAAGGCATAGGAACCAATTTTGGTGTAGGATAAGCTAAAAGCCACCGGTGCCAGGGCACTGGCAAAAACGATCATCGACATGGCCTTACCTGAAATAGTCCCGATATACTTACGCCCGTACAAGCGCGGCCATGCTACGGCATTTAGCACAGAGAACATACCTCCGGAAATTCCCTGTCCCGCAATCAGCAGGTACAAGCCCCATCCGTGGCCCATCCCTATTAGTCCGACACCTGCCAAAAAACTACCGAAAATCATGATGTATAGCAAAACCTTCAGACGTAACCAATCCGATATGAAATTAAAAAACAGCGATACGGCCACAGAGACCACCGACATGGGGATAAATATGGCTATGGCCTCGGCCCGGGCATATCCCGTTGATTCAAATATAGAAACGACATGAAAAGTAAAACCGGTAATAAAAAAGGAGTTAAAAGACAAGATTAAGGAGTACATCCAAAAAGCCCTGGTTTTGAAAGCCTCATGCGGCTCAAAACTTCGCAGCTCCTTAGACTCTACGGCCTTACTGTCTTTACGTGCCTTTTTTCCATCGGCCAGCAATCCGTATTTCTCGGGACTATCCCTAAAAGTAAGCAAGATCATAACAGTTATCAGCAGCAAGGCCAGGCCCATTATTTGCCAAGCCCCGTCCCAGTCGTAACCAATAATCAAGCGGTCAATCAATACCGGTGCAATCGCAAAGCCCAAAGAAATTCCCAGGGCACTAAAGGCATTGACCCGACCTCGGTAACGCTCAAACCACTTCATGACCATGTTGCGCGACGACATGGTTAAAACGCCCTGTCCGGAAAAACGAAAGACAAAAAAGAGGGCCACCATTAAAATAAAGGGAACCAACCAGTGCTGGACAGACAGGAGCGATTGAATGCCGGAAGACATGACATCAACGAACGAAGCAATAAATAGACCCAGAGCCAATACAAGCGCCGATCCGGCAGCCACTATGCGCGCACCGTAGCGGTCGAACCAGCGCCCGGCGGCGCTGATAAAAAAGGAACTCAGAATCGTGCCTATCATATAGGCCGTACTAAATTGGTCGCGACTCAAGCCCAGTGCATCTTTTACCGGATCGGTAAAAGTAGAAACACCCACTGTTTGTCCGGGCAGACTGGCCCAGACACCAATAGTGCCAACAAGTAAAACTAGGTATCCATAAAAAAATGGAAACTTTGCCGGATGGAAAAGCGATCGAATTTTCATATCCGGCAAAGTTATGAATTATATCCCCAAAATATCCATCTAATTAATAGGACCTCGGGGTACGGCCATCCGCCCCAGATTCTTAATTGTTTGATTCTATGCACCTTCATTCGCAAGGTTAAATAAACGCAACAAACCATAAAGGGCGCGACCGCTGGACGCTAATATCTTTTTCGGTTGGCAAACCACACCAAAGACAGCATCACCGGCACTTCCACCAAAACGCCCACCACAGTTACCAGGGCGGCTGGCGAATGTAAGCCAAACAATGCAATAGCCACGGCTACAGCCAGTTCGAAAAAATTACTGGCGCCAATCATGGCAGCCGGTGCGCATACTGCATGGGGCAACTTGAGCCAGCGGCCACCGTACCAGGCCAGGAAAAAGATAAAGTAAGTCTGTATGACCAGCGGAATGGCTGCCAACAATATAATCAGCGGATTATTGACAATGTTTTGTCCCTGAAAGGCAAACAGCAACAGCAAGGTTACCAACAGGGCCACAATGCTCACCGGACGCAGCCTCTGTAAAAAAACCTCTTTGAACCACTTATCACCATGCGATTTAATCAGTATTTTTTGGGTAATCACACCAGCCAACAGGGGCACAACGACAAATACGATAACACTGGCCACGAGGGTATCATAAGGTATGGTGATATTGGTAATTCCCAGGAGCAGACCGACAATGGGGACAAAAGCCACCAAAATAATCAGGTCGTTCACCGAAACCTGCACCAGGGTATAGTTGGGATCCCCATTGGTGAGGTAACTCCAGACAAACACCATGGCCGTGCAAGGAGCCGCCCCCAGAATAATGGCGCCGGCAATGTACTCACCAGCCAGTTCAGGCTCAATAAAGGCCCCATAGATTTTAGAAAAGAAAACCCAGGCGAAAAAAGCCATTGTAAAGGGCTTAATGAGCCAGTTGACAATCACGGTAAGAATGATGCCCTTTGGCTTTTGCCCTACCTTCCTGACACTGGAGAAATCAATTTGAAGCATCATGGGGTAGATCATCAACCAGATAAGAATGGCTACCGGAATATTCACATTGGCTATTTCCCAACTGCTTAACAATTCAATGGTATCACCCGCCAACTGTCCCAGCAGGATACCACCTGCAATACACAACGCCACCCACAGCGTCAGGTATTTTTCAAAAAATGCCATTTTTCTCTTTTCTGCCATAATCGAATTATTTTTTTGCTGATATGGTTATACTGTAAATACCAGCACCCGAAGCTTTAGAAGAATTCATAAGGTTTCCTATTAAATTAAAGGGCTGGCTTAATTTGCTCGGTGTAGAACTTGTGAAAGCCGGCCTTGATCTCATCCCTTACACGATAAAATTCACTCATGATAAATTCAGGCGTGCCTTCGGCATGCGAGGGATCATCAAAACCAATGTGTAAGCGGTGCTTTACCTGCCCCATAAAAGCCGGGCAAGCCTCATTGGCCCCACCGCATACGGTAATCACATAATCCCAGGCTTCGCCCAAATATTTGTCGACCGAATCGGAGGTGTGGTGACTGATATCAATACCGACCTCTTTCATGACCTGAACGGCCTTTTCATTTAAGCGACCGGAAGCCTCAGTTCCGGCGCTGCTAACGGCAATACGATCGTCAAACGACTGCAAAAAGCCATGGGCCATTTGGCTGCGGCAACTATTTCCTGTACAAAGAATTAACACTTTCATCAGCTTATAAAATTTAGATTTTACTTATGAACAACTGGTTGAGGAACAGCTATGAATAGAATCCAGAAAATGGATACTCATTTTCTTCAGCCTTTCCATTACGTCCCCGTTCAAACAATAATTGACGCGTACACCTTCCACCTCTCCTTTAATTATGCCCAACTCTTTGAGCGCTTTCAGATGTTGGTTAACGGTCGTTCTGCTTAAAGGCAACTCGTCAGAGAGATCCCCCATGATACAGGTATCTGTCGATGCCAGATACTGCAAAATGGCCAAACGGGCAGGATGACCCAGGCACTTAAAAAAGCGGGCAGCATCCTGCAACTCTTGATCGAACAATTCTTTTTTAGCCTTCACCATCGTTTGAATGTTTTTCTTGGGCAAATATACAAATCAAAGTTTATTTGACGTATAATTACGTCAAATAATTTTTGATCCCGTTTTAGTATCGACCGCCTTTAGCATATATTCAGCGGCTTTCCCGCCTATTTTAATAATTACAAAAATTTGTTATACCTTTGGCTTTCAGTAATCTAACACTACGCTCAAAATAAAATTTAAATAAAGCGTCGAATTTTTCGTAACATTTTGTATATCAACTCTGTTTAAAGGGTATGACAAGCTTTAGCCAATTATGCACATAAATATATTATTCAAACTTATTTTGATTATCGCAATAATGGCGGGTCAGATGGTCAGCATCCAGGGCCAGGTTGTTCTGCGTGACAAGCACCACAATACCTTTCGTAAAGGCATTACGGCCGCCGACCAAGGCGACTATACCACAGCCATTGACTACTTCCAGCAAATAATCAGCGAAACGCCCGATCACATAGATGCCTTAACCCAGTTGGGCGTTACCTACATGGAATCGAATCAGCAATTGGATTCCGCTATAACGCTGTTCGACCGGGTGCTGTCACTTATACCCCCTGAAGATATTTATGATCCCTTTGGTATTTACCTGCATCAGGTAAAAGCCAGGACCTACAATCTTATGCTCCAGCCACGTAAGGCACTTGCTGTGCTCAACAACATAAAGGATTCGGTTCAACTTGAAGATATAAAAGAAGAAGTGGATCTTGAACTCCAGCAGACCGCCAACGCCATCATCCTGCTCGACAATCCCATCAAGCTAAAAATCACAGATGTGGGACCGGCCGTCAATTCTGAATTTGACGATCACAGTCCGCTCGTTAACATTACCGGACAAGAAATGTACTTCACCTCGCGCAGGCCCCTGGGCAAAGACCGTAAGCTGCCCGATAATCAATATTTTGAAAACATCTTCCAATCCAAAAACCAGGGAGACGGCTGGCAAACCCCGGTGGCGGTGGATGAACTCATTAAACGCAACGAACACCTCTCCATTTTGTCCCTTTCAGCCGATGGCAACCTGTTGTTTTTATATAAAGATGAGGGTCGCATTACCCGGAATTTATTTGTCAGTCAACGCGTAAATGGCGAATGGCAGGATCCCGAAAAGCTCCCTGCCCCCATCAATTCTGAATTTGACGAGACACACGCCAGCCTGTCGCCCGACATGAGCACCCTATATTTCACCAGTAACCGCCCGGGAGGTTATGGTGGTTTGGATATCTATGAAATAGAAAAAGACAAATATGGTCAATGGGGAGAACCCCACAACCTTGGCCCCGCGATCAATACGCCCTATGATGAAGAAACGCCCATGATGCATCCCGATGGCAAAACCCTTTACTTTAACTCTGACGGCCCCTTCTCCATGGGAGGATTCGACGTTTTGTACAGTCAGAAAATGGCTGATGGACATTGGGCCGCTGCTGTCAACATGGGCTATCCGGTCAACAGTCCCGACGACGACCTCTTTTTTCTGCCCACTCTGGATAAAAGTGAGGCCTATTTAACCACCTTCCGGTATTCAGATAGTCACGGACACTCCAGCATTTACCATGTAACCTTTGAAGAGGCGCCCGGTGGTGCTCTAACTGTTATTGAAGGGGCCATGGAAAACCCCGACAACCTTCCTCTGGAGCATTTAAGAATATTGGTTTGGCGCGAATCGGACAACCACAAAGTAGGGGAATTCCGTGCCAACCCGCATACCGGTAGATACTTGCTGGTTTTAGATGCCGAGGAAAGTTATAGAATACAGGAGGCTACGCCTGAGGTCGTCAGAGATATCGACACCCTGCACATTTCCCGGGAAGTGGCCCTCAACCATAAAAATAAAATATTAATGGTGGAAGATGTCAAGATGTTCTCGCCCTTGATTCCCCGACAATTTGAAGAACCGGAAACCCTTTTGGCGGCCGTTGAAGAACCGCTTGAAGCGCAACCATCCCCTGACAACCATCGGGCGACCCACACAGAGGAAAAACGGACAGCCTTTGACGCCCGGATACCCGCTTCAACCACCAGGGATACTACGCCTACTCAACCTGCCACACAGACATCGACATCCCTGGCTAAGCCCTATACCATTCAAATCCTGGCCCTCAAAAAACGTCAGCAAGCCAACAAGCAGTATTTAGCTGGTCTCGACACCACCGATATAAAAACCTACAAAGGAAAAGACGGTTATCTTCGCTATGTCATCGGCTACTTTGACGACCCGTCAGCCGCCGAGTCGTATTTAAAGAGCCTCAAAAGCAACGACCGCTTTCAGGATGCCTGGATCAGAGAGTTATCCCGACTCGAAAAAATATCGTATTAAGCCGAAAAAGCTTACTTTAGTGCTGTAAATCTTCACAGAAAAAACATGCGACACATTTCCGGCTTTTTTAGCATTGTCCTTATCTGTTTATTTGCCTCCCCACTTAGCGGACAAAATTTTGGCGGAGGATTCAAAGGGGGCATGGTGGCCTCAGAGGTATCGGGCGACCATTTGGCAGGTCCCAACAAACTGGGTTTTTATGCCTCCGCGTTTTCTTTTCTGCCCGTTGGCCCTTACGCCCATTTACAAGGGGAGGTTATGTACATCCAAAAAGGCAGCCGTTCGGTACCCAACAAGCACAACGATTACTACGACTATCGCTTTGCCCTGCAATACGTCGAAATGCCCATACTGTATGTGCAGAATATGGCGCGCTTCACCAACAACAATTACTTGTCCCGACTCCTGCTGCACGGCGGCCTGTCTGTTTCCATTCTGACCCGGCACAAGGAGACGGAAGATGGCTACGTTCTGCTTTCGGAGCCAAACACATACAAGCCTGCCGAACTCAATTTACTATTGGGATTTTCTTTCCCCATCCGTGATGCCCTCTACTTCCAGGTGGGCTATTCCAACTCCATCACCCCCATTCGTCCCCATGCCAGTGGAGAAACCGCCTGGAACAATTACGGACAGTACAATACCTTATGGACTTTAGGCTTGTCCTACATCGTTTGGTAAGGGTCCATTTTTTCTGTTGCAAAACATTTTTTTATCCTTTGACCAATCCCTAAAAAACCTTACTTTTAAACCGGACTTTTTTATCCTTTTTGTGATTTGTGTCACAAAACCACCTCTTAATCCCAAAATATGTTAACTCAATCCAATATGTGTTTCAGCGATTCCGCCATCAAATTAGACCTGATATAAATAAAGAACTTTTTCTTTATATTATTTTTAAATAGTGCGCTAAGCGAGTACATTTGCAGCGCCAAACGGCTCGTGTATGTTGCAATCATGCCATAACCGAATGACGACCAATTAAAATAATGCCATTCGTTTACCAACAGGCCTTTGAAACTAAAACGAGCCATCATTGGCAAAGGGAACAAATGCGAAAGACACAAAACAATTAAACAATAGACATAATAAATTTAAACAGAATCTTTATGAGCAGTTTACTGAGTTCTTCCATCGGGAAGAAGTTGCTGATGGGATTGTCAGGACTTTTCCTGATGATGTTTTTGCTGGTTCACCTGGCGGTGAATTCGCTTTTGCTGGTGCCTGATGGTGGTGACACCTTCAACGCAGCTGCCCATTTCATGGCCACCAATCCGGCCATTAGAATTATGGAGCCCCTATTGGGAGTCGGATTTCTGGTTCACATCGTATGGGGCATCGTACTAACCATTCAAAACCGCAAAGCACGTGGTAACAGCAGGTATGCCTCCGGCAACAAGACCACCGGCGTGACCTGGGCCTCTAAAAACATGTTGGTTTTGGGTCTCACCATTTTGGCTTTTCTGGTATTGCACATGGCACACTTTTGGGTAAAAATGAAAGTCACCGGAGACCCCTTGCTCGATCACACGATCGTGAGCATAGCCGGTGTTGACACAGAAGTAGAAAATGCCTACCGCCTGGTTAATGCCACCTTTAGCTATCTCTGGATCATGATTGTGTATGTGGTAGCCGGAATAGGTCTGGCACTTCACCTGTCTCACGGTTTCTGGTCCTCCTTGCAGTCCATTGGTTTCAGCAACGAACTATGGCGCACACGCCTCAATACAGTAGGGCAATACTATGCCTGGATAGTGGGACTTGGCTTTTCACTCATCGCGCTGTTACAATACTTTTTCTATCAAGGTTAATTTTTTAATCACCGGAGATTATGGTAAAAATAGATGCAAAGATTCCACAAGGCCCCATGGCCCAAAAGTGGACAAACTATAAAGCTCACCAAAAATTGGTGAACCCTTCAAATAAAAGAAAACTGGACATTATTGTAGTTGGAACCGGTCTGGCAGGTGCTTCGGCCGCTGCTTCATTTGGAGAAATGGGCTTCAACGTCAAAGCCTTCACCATCCAGGATTCGCCTCGCAGGGCCCACTCCATTGCCGCTCAGGGTGGTATCAATGCGGCCAAGAACTACCCCAACGATGGTGACTCGGTCTACCGCTTGTTTTATGATACCGTTAAAGGTGGTGACTACCGTGCCCGTGAGGCCAACGTTTACCGTTTGGCGGAGGTCAGTAATTCCATCATCGATCAGTGCGTGGCTCAAGGCGTACCCTTTGCCCGTGAATATGGGGGCTTGCTCGACAACCGCTCGTTTGGTGGTGCACAGGTGAGTCGTACCTTCTATGCCAAGGGACAGACCGGTCAGCAATTGCTACTGGGTGCCTACCAGGCTCTGATGCGTCAGGTGGAGAAAAAAACCGTGACCTTATACACCCGCAACGAGCTGGTTAACATCGTTATGGTAGATGGCAAGGCACGCGGAATTATTACCCGTGATTTAATCACCGGCAAAACCCAGCGCCACTTTGGTCACGCCGTTGTATTGGCCACCGGTGGTTATGGCAATACTTTTTTCCTGTCGACCAACGCCATGGGTTCCAACGGCTCAGCCGCCTTGCAAGCCTATAAAAAAGGGGCCATGTTTGCCAACCCTTGTTTTGCACAAATTCACCCCACCTGTATCCCGGTACATGGCGAGTTTCAGAGCAAGCTGACTTTGATGTCAGAGTCCCTGCGTAACGATGGACGTATCTGGGTGCCCAAGAAAAAAGAAGATGCCGAAGCCATTCGTGCCGGCAAACTAAAGCCGACCCAAATTGCAGAAGCCGACCGCGATTATTACCTCGAGCGCAGATATCCTGCCTTTGGTAACCTGGTGCCTCGTGACGTCGCCTCACGGGCCGCCAAAGAGCGTTGCGATGCGGGTTATGGCGTGGGTAACACCGGTCTGGCTGTTTACCTCGATTTTAAAGAGTCCATTGAGCGTTTGGGAGAGGATACCATCCGTGCCCGTTACGGCAACCTTTTCCAGATGTATGAGAAAATCGTGGACGACAATCCATACGACACCCCCATGATGATCTATCCGGCCATTCACTACACCATGGGCGGCATCTGGGTCGATTACGAATTGCAAACCTCCGTTCCCGGATTGTTCTGTGCCGGAGAGGCCAACTTCTCTGACCACGGAGCCAATCGTTTGGGCGCCTCTGCTTTGATGCAGGGATTGGCCGATGGCTATTTTGTGCTGCCCTACACCATACAGAACTATCTGGCAGATGACATCGCCACGCCTCGCATGACGGGCGAAGAAAAAGAATTCATTGAAGCCGAAAAGGAATCACAAGACCGCCTGAATCAACTGCTTTCCATTAACGGACAGCGCTCGGTGGACAGTCTCCACAAGGAGCTTGGATTGGTCATGTGGGATTTCGTAGGTATGGGCCGCAACAAGGAAGGCCTGGAAAATGCCATTGAAAAAATTCGTGCCATCAAAAAAGAATTCTGGAGCAATGTCCGCATCCCCGGTTCCAATGATGGTATGAACGTTGAACTTGAAAAAGCCAACCGGGTGGCCGACTTTATTGAAATTGGCGAACTAATGGCCCTGGATGCACTGGCCCGTGAAGAGTCGTGCGGCGGTCACTTCCGTGAAGAACACCAGACACCTGAAGGAGAAGCTTTGCGCCACGATGAGCAATACGCTTACGTGTCATGCTGGGAATATCAGGGAACTGACAAGGAGCCTGTGAAACATGAAGAGAAGCTCGATTTCATAGAGGTTCCCCTGGTTCAGCGTAATTACAAGTAATGGTCAGCCAATTCAACTTATTTAATGGAGTTTAATCATGGAAAACAATATAAATATCAAACTTAAAGTATGGAGACAACAAGACGCCCGCGACAAAGGGCGCTTTGAAACCTTCAAACTGGATAATATTTCAACAGACAGCTCGTTCCTTGAGATGATGGACATCCTGAACGAGCAGTTGGTCAACGAAGGCAAAGAGCCGATCGCTTTCGATCACGATTGTCGCGAAGGTATTTGCGGCATGTGCTCCATGTACATCAACGGTCGCCCCCACGGACCCGATGATGACATTACCACCTGCCAGTTGCACATGCGTAAGTTCAAGGATGGCGAAACCATTACCATTGAGCCATGGCGTTCAGCCGGCTTCCCGGTCATCAAAGACCTGATCGTGGACCGCACAGCCTTTGACAAAATCATTGCAGCAGGTGGTTACGTATCGGTCAACACCGGTGGTGTGCCCGATGCCAATGCCCTGCCTATTTCCAAAGATGCAGGTGATGAGGCCATGGATGCAGCATCCTGTATTGGTTGTGGTGCCTGTGTGGCCGCCTGTAAAAACGGCTCGGCCATGCTGTTTGTCTCTGCCAAAGTGAGCCAGTTATCCCTGTTACCACAAGGTAAAGTAGAAGCTGCCCGCCGTGCCAAAAACATGGTGGCCCGCATGGATGAGCTCGGCTTTGGTAACTGTACCAACACAGGTGCCTGCGAAGTAGAATGCCCCAAAGGCATTTCACTGGCCAACATCTCTCGCCTCAACCGCGAGTATTTAACGGCCAAAATCAAAGACTAAGACCTTCAGGTCATTTCAAAAAAAAGAGCTGTCCCAAAGGGCAGCTCTTTTTTTTGTAGCCTCACCAGGACTCGAACCTGAATCTGAAGTTTAGGAAACTTCCGTTCTATCCCTTGAACTATGAGGCCATACGGGGCAGTTCACCTGCTGTTTGGGATGTGTAAAAATAGGGTAAATTTCGTAAGATTTCAAATTTTGATACGGAAAGTATCAAAGGCGGCTCAATGCCTCTACTGCCCTATCCACCAGATCATCGGGGCGACAAAAATTAAAACGAAGGAAGGTCCGCTTTTGCTTTTCGTGAAAGAAGGTGCTGAAAGGAACGGTAGCCACTCCATAATCATCAAACAATCGTTTGGCAAAATCTTTATCCCGCTCATCAGATATTTTGGCATAACTGTACAACTGGTAGCAAGTACCGCTGGTTGGAACAGGGACAAAACGGGTGCGCTCGGTCATCATTTCATTAAAGCGGTCGCGCTTCTGGCAATAGTGCTGAGACAAGCCCGGTAGATGTCTTTTTGACCCAGGCACTGCGCCAGCAACATTTGCAGGGGTGCAAAATGTCCCCCATCGGTTACATGCAAAATGGACCTAATCTGTTTCATCAGTTCGGCAGGCGCAGCACAGTAACCCACGGGCCAGGCAACCCGACAACTTTGGGCCATGGAGTTGACAATGATGCTGCACTCAGCCAATTTGGGATACAAGGCCACACTCTGGTGCGAGGCCCCATCGTATATCAGATGTTCTAAACACTCATCACTCAACACCAAAATCCGGGTACCATTGATTACCTTTTGCAAGCGCAACATGTCGAGCTCCGACAAAACCATGCCGGTAGGGTTGTGTGGTGTATTGATAATGATCATTTTGGTGTTAGCGGTGACCATGCGCGTTACTTCTTCCCAATCAATATGAAAATCAGGCCCTTTAAGCGACACATAAACAGGGCGGGCACCACTCAACATGATAATGGGCAAGTAATTCTCGGCAGCCGGTTCAAAAAGAATCACCTCATCCCCTTCGCCCAAAAAGGCGGTCATGGCCGCAAATAAGGCTTGATTGGCACCATTGGTAATGGTGATTTCGGTTTCGGGGCAGTAGGCCCGGTCATATTGGGAACGCATCTTATGCGAAATTTCCTGGCGTAACTCAATCAGACCGTAAGTGGAAACTATCCGGTTAAATACATCATCGGGCAAATTTTTTAAATCAGAGGCAATAGTAGATGGAAGATCGTCCGACAAGTAATTACCCGCTAAATCAATGGCTCCTGCTAATCGGGCATTTTCACTTAAGGTGGCCACGAGGCCCAAATCTATGGAAAAAAGTTTTGAATAAATCATGATTAAGGTATTTGATGTGTGCTACCTTAAACAAATTTACCGCCATTTTTGGACAATTGCACGTAATATCACCATCCTTTATCCTGTGCAATACTCAGATGACACCACCATTAGGGGTCACTGGTCAAATATTCCAACGCTTTCTTCAAATTGCAGGAAAAAAGGCGTCATTTGCCCTGCCAAAAAGAGGCGCTATTGAAAGAGATCTCTCAAGACACTGAGGGATCGAATCTTACCCACACCAGGTTGATGAAGCTCGTAAAACAAGACCAAAGCTTCCAGCAGTTGTCGCCGCTCATTCACATTACCGGCTATGGCCGGTAAATCCTTTCTCTCGAGATGGGCCATACGGTGCATGCGAAGACTCAATTCGGAAGACAAATAATGGGGATGTGCTGGTTCGCCACTCACAAAGCAGCCCTCTGTCAAATCAAACCAGGCCATTTCTTCACTGTAATTATCGTGGGGTTGAAAACCCAAAAACCGCGTGAGTTGAAACAAGAACCAAATGTGAAAGTTTTCCAATCCGGCCTGATCAGAGTCCAGAATGCCAATGGACTCTTCTATAAAATGAAACAATGGGGGATTGATGCCTTCTCCCCTGAGCACACGACTTAATATTTCTGTCAGCAAAAAAGCCTGTGCACGCCGGGTTTGTGAATAGGGGATATGCGACAACACCCTACCCAGACGAAACTCCTTAATGCGATGTATGTCCCTGTTTTCATGATGGTACACTTCCAGATCAAGAAGACTCAATGGTTGCATCAAAACAATATTCCCCTTCTTCTTTTTTCCATAGGCACCATTCACCATATAACTCTGCATGCCAAACACAGTGGTATAGATATGCACAATGGCGCTGGTTTCACCATAGCGCGTATGGGTTAAAACAATTCCTCTTGATTTATGTATCATGCCAGATTATTAAGCCGTTGCAAAAATAATGAAATTAATCCCTTTCTAAAGTGCATTTTTGTTTGGAATAAAAGGGGCAAAACCATATCTTTGCCACGCAAAAATCTTAAAGAGGTTTGCCCAGATGGCGGAATTGGTAGACGCGCTGGTCTCAAACACCAGTAGGTTCACCCCTGTGCCGGTTCGATCCCGGCTCTGGGTACTTAAAAGGCCTGACAATTTTTATTGTCAGGCCTTTTATTATACTACTTCATTGAAATTCAACCAACTCTAATCATCATACTTGTCTTCGAAGGCTTCAATGATGACCTCGAGCTTTTCCCATACCATTTCAGCCAAATCACTGTTTCCATCGGGGCTTTCAGGATATATTTCAATAATGCCATTTTCATTGGCATCCATGGCAGATGAAATATCTATGCCGCCCATAGCAGGATTAAACAGGGAGGCTATATCAAACGATACCGTTAATACGGCCCTGCTGGCTTCATCCAGATCAACGAGCTCTTCAAATTCAATTTCAACCTCCATTTCTTCATCTGACCAGAAGATAAAGGGCGTGCCATCAATGGTACCCTCAACCAATATGGATTTTCCATACATCATGGAAATGGCGTTTTCACTCTCTCTGAATTCAAACTCAATCTCATCGTAGGCGGCTGATGGCAATTCGACGTTATTGACAACGGTTGTTTCAAGCGCGCTGCCATCCATCATAAGATCCACCTCAAAGGGACCTTCCAATTCATAATCGGTAGCAACAGAATCTGACAAAAACATAGGGTCATCGTCGTTAAACTCTATTTCAATTTCTTCAATGTTGATTTTAAAGCTTTCAATCGCCACTTCGGCCGCACTGGCACTTTTTAATTGAGCCGATTTAAGGGCTTGACTGTTGGCTTCAAATTTAATGGCTGTTTGATTCTTAAGGTTATCATCCTCTTTTTCACAAGAAATCAGAAATACCGTTATAGCTAACACTATCACGGCTTTAAATACATTGAGTGCTTTCATCTCTATTAGTTTTACGTTAGAAAATATTCATTTGCTTCTACTAATAAGACGGGAACATTTTGAAAGGTGGTAAGCGTGTACTCATTATTTTAAAAAAAATAATTACCCTACAGGTCGAACTTATAAGATAAGGAAAAATTAAAGCTCGCCGCCAGGTTTCGGGTATCCTTTAAATTACCGGGAATCATCTCATCCCCTTCAAACATATTAACCAGATTATAATTAAATCGAATACTTGGTTTAAATACAATCCTTTTGGCGATGGGAACATGCACCTGATACCCGGCCAGCAATCCATAATCAAAGTCATTATAACGGTCATTAACCCCAAAAGAACTTTCCGCGATTTGCTCTTCGGCCATTGTGAGCCTTGCAGCATACCCGCCCAGAAGGATTTGTCCGGGAAGCATCTTGTTTTCATAACAATAAAAGGTTTGCAGCTTTAGGTAATCCAGTTGAATGTTTTTATCCACAAAACGGGCATTGACGTATTGCTGATAGTCCTGACCAGATTCTGCCTTCCAAAAAAACTCCAGACCAACCAGATGACGCCTAAATAATTCAAAGGTCGATGCAATACCCATATCTTGTCTGAACGTTGGCTGAACGCTCCCCAATTTGCTTGGGTTTAAACCATTTCTGGTCTCATAGTTTAATAACCAGGTATTTTTATATCCATACACTAAGCCCGCATCAACAATTCTCAAAGAGGAAGAGGAAACTGACAATTCGGGAGATTTTTCAGACGATGTAAAATAAGAATAATCTGTTTCTGTCAGATGGGGCAGGATCATATCATCCTGGCTGATCAAAAGCCTTTTGACATTAAAAGATGGGCTTTGCAAACCTTCTAAAGCTAAACGCTCCAAACGAATAACGCTATCCTCAATGGCGCCGTCTTCCGATTTTAGGATGAAATCAGCAGAGAGCCGGGGTGAGGGCACCTCACTATAGGCATCAATGCTGAGAGCATCAGCTTCTACAGGGATTCCGGCTATGGTCACTTGTGCCACTTCCAAGCCTTCCAACCCTTCCTCAGCGTCGGCTTCACCCAGCTTTGATGCAACAGGACCGACCTCTTGTGATGTACCCATCTTCTTTTCCGAAACCTCCTGACCCTGCTCTTTTGCCATGTTAGGTTGCTCCGGCTGTTTTAATAAGTATCTGACCGGAAAAAAGAGAAGCAGCAAAATGGCAGCGACTGCCGCCATCCTTTTCAGGAATCTCATGGGTAGCAACCTGCCCTTCTGAGGTTTTGTCTCATCCAATTTGGCAGAGATATGATCCCAGGTCTCCATAAAGTCCAACTCATCCTCCAATGCGTTCCATAAGCTGTCGCCCTCATCAACGTCAACTTGCTGAAGCCACTTATTGTATGCTATGTCAAACTTGCTTTTTGTCATTGCTTGCTCAATTCATAATCGTTCAGCCATTTCTTTAACAGATGGCGCGCCCTTTTGTATTGCGATTTGGAAGTTCCTTCTGTAATACTCAGTATTTTTGCAATTTCTTTATGGGCCAGTCCTTCGACGGCAAATAGATTAAAAACAACCCTGGCACCTTCTGGCAGCTTTTTGATGTAATGGAGTATCACGTCATTTGTAAGGTGCTGAAAAGTAAAACTCCCCCTTTCTTCATCGTCCGGTTCATCCGGGAAATCATCTAAGAAAACGAGTCTTTTCTGCTTTCTAAAGAAATCGATGGCCGTATTGGTAACAATGCGTCTTATCCACCCTTCCAAAGAGTTTTTTGAATTAAACTTTTCAAGATGGGTAAACACTTTGATAAAAGCTTCCTGCAAAATATCCTTCGCCTCGTCTCTGTCACCCGTATAGGAAAGGCAAATCTGAAACATTACTTTAAAATGTTTTTGATAGAGCAGTTTCTGCGCCTTTCTGTCATTGTCAAGGCACCCTCTCAGTATTTCCAAATCCTCCTCTCTCGATTTACCCACCATGGCGCGACCGTCTATTCATTAATTATCAATACGGTAGACTCCTCAATTCGATTAAAGACAGCATTATAAATGGGACTATTTATATGTTTGCTTAATAAAATATACGCCTCTCCGTCCATCCTACCAACAAATGCTTCATCCAGAATTGGTGCTGTGATGACGGAAAACCAATAGGAGGGATTGAACTGCAGACTTCCTTCATTGACAATGTTTTTATCAAGGCTGATCTCTGAGCTTCCATTTTTTCTCTTGCCATGAATCTGCATGGTTAAGGGGTCGTTGACCACGACAACAATATGTTTGATCTGCCCATTATGATTCAGCTTTCCCTTAACCATCAGGCAAGGCCTGGTATCTTCCAGGTAATCCTGAATGACATCGCCCAAATCCTCCTGCAAATCTTCCAAATCATCCCCTTCTGCCTGATCTTCCAGCCAATCCTGAATGTCCTCCATTAAATCGTCTTCCGCTTCATCGGGTTTGAAAGTAAATGAAAAGGAGATCGGGTTATACACCCCCTGCGGAATGTCCAGAACTTCAGCAGAAGCTGACGAAGAAGAGCTGACTGTAAAGCTTTTACCTTGTTCAAAGCTCCTTGACAAAAACACATCACTACCTTGTTCCCGGTAACCCTGTATACTTATCTCACTTAATTCGATGGCCACCTCATCAATAACAACCGCACCTCCCAAAACCGGCTCGTTAAGCAGCCCAAAATTCAATGTAAACTCAACCGGAAGTGTAAAGTCCTCTTTCTCACAACCCCCCAACGTGATTAAAACCAATAATAAGGGCATGAACCCAGATTTAATACATGAACTTTTCATCGGGATATCATTTATATAACTTTATCATTAAGACGCATAAATACTACCAAGGTTGTAATTTATAAAGATTTTATTTACTATTTTCATTTTTATGTATCCCGTAAACCTCCCTATCACTGCCAGATTGAGTCATCAGCGCTTAAAAAACGCACAGCGACTGCATGATGTAGACAGTTGTAAAAAACAGCTCCCAGGGTGTGCTGTTGATAAGTTTTTCAATATTTATCAGGTTTTGGAAATCTTGAATAGCTGAAATATATATCTTTAGAGTTGGATTATGCAAAAAAAATCAAGCAAGGCCATATCTGCAAGGACAAGGTAATTATGGGTAAAATATCTGAAAGCCTGTTATTCAGAAAGTTTAGAGCTTTTTTAAACAGACATCTGGGACCGTCTTCCTTACCGGGAGAAGGCATTCAGTATTGGCGGGAGAGAATATTTCATTATTTTTCGCTGGCTGTTATTTTCTTTGGCGTCGCGCTCTACCTGTATTACGGCTTATTTTTTCTGCTGTCAGAACAACATGAATTCCTTGCTTTCTCGACCATTATTTTTGTCACGTCCCTTTTTGCTTTAAGCGTTCCACGCATCCCACTTCGGTTTAAAGTAGGCTGGGTTTTATTTATACTCTACCTAACCGGGTCCTTTCTGTTGTTCATGGGCCCCCATACCAATATTGGCATGCTCTTTCTGTTTGCCTGTTCTATTATGGCAGTCACCATGTCAGGAGCAGCTACAGGACTATGGTATACACTTTTTCATGCCATAACCCTAACGGCGGTGGGTTTCTACTGGTTTTCAGGCTCTGTGGTGCACGCCGATCCTCCCGATGTTTCATTGCATACCTACGTTAACCTGTCCATCAGCTTCATGGTGCTGAACACGGTTACCCTTGCGCCCTTAACCTCGCTCTTGAATGGAATGATGTTTAGCATCAAGAAAGAACGACGTTATCAACGCATCTTGCGCAAAGAGCAAGAGGATTTGGTGCTGGCCAGACAGAAAGCGGAGGAGTCAGACAAGCTAAAAACGGCCTTCCTCTCAAACATGTCGCACGAAATAAGAACGCCCATGAATGCTATTCTGGGGTTCTCCAACCTTTTGTCGCACAAAAGCATTAACGAATCAGAAAAAGGCGAGTTTGTCGATCTTATTCGACACAATGCCAACAACCTCATGTCCTTGGTGGAAGACATCATCGACATTTCAAAAATGGAAAGCGGCCAGTTTGAAGTGCGCAATGCACCGTGTCAAATCCATCAAATACTGACAGAAGTAAAAAGCACCTACGAAGAAGAACTGTACAGAAAAGGATCCTCTTCCGTGAAAATTTACCTCAAAGAAGGACTCTCCGATGAAAAGCTGCAAATTTTAACCGACGCCGAACGTTTGAAAAAAGTATTGAGTAACCTGGTCAGTAATGCCATCAAATTTACCGATAAAGGTTATGTGGAATTCGGTTACTCGCTCAACAACGAGCAAGAAATGTTGTTTTACGTCAAAGACACCGGCATAGGGCTACCCGAAGGCACCGAAGAATTAATTTTCAACCGCTTTTTTAAATGCAGCAACAATGATGACAAGCTATATGGAGGAACAGGTATTGGTCTCACCATTGCCCGACATTTGGTCAGGTATATGGGTGGTGACATTTGGGTAGAACCCAGAACCAATGTGGGTACCACCTTCTGTTTCACCATTCCTTTCCAAAAAATAGTTTCTCCTGCCAATGAAAAAATGAAGCTTTGGCCTACAGCAAAGGTCAACTGGGAAGGCCGCACCTTCCTGATTGCGGAAGATGAAGAGGACAACTTTAGATATCTTGAAGTAGCCTTATCCTTATTCAACGCCAGTTTGATATGGGCCAGAGATGGCCGGGAAGCGGTTGAAGTCATCAAAAAGATTAAGCAAATCGACCTGGTATTGATGGATATCAAAATGCCGCTAATGGATGGCTATACGGCCACACGGGCCATCAAGAAAATATTACCAAAGATTCCGGTTATTGCACAAACAGCTTATGCCATGCAGGGCGAAAGAGCCCAGGCCATAGAAGCCGGTTGTGATGAATACATTTCAAAACCGGTTAATTATAATACGCTTATAGAAATCATCCAGAGATTTGTGCCGGGGAAATTGGAAGAAACAGTCCGGCAGCCAGATTAATTACCTCGTTAAAACTCCATTCCAATGACAGAGATATCATCGAAAATCGATTGCATATCCACATGCTTGGAAATAAAGGACCTGATTTCAACAATATTCTGATCCATGTTTTTTTGATTGGAGATGATTTTCTCAACCGACATCAATCCTGAAGTAATTTTATTACCCCGCTCCAGTTCCACCAACCCGTCGGTGAAGGCCAAAAACTTAGAGTCCTTGGAAACAAACACTTTTCCCACTTCAATAACAGGAATTACATCCAGCATGCCTAAGCCAATACATCCCTTATCTAAAGAGAGCATATGACCTTTTCTGGGTTCAAAAAGCAAAGGAGGCAAGTGCCCTGCATTAACATAGGTCAACCGGCGGGTTAGAACATTGTACTTACCAATAAACATGGTAATAAATTTCTCACTATTGGCACTTTCATTGACCCTGCGGTTTAACTGATGAACCAACTTTCTGAGACTTATCCGAGGGGAAAACACCGAACGGATAACCGCCTGGAAATTGGACATGAGCAAAGCCGCTGAAATCCCCTTGCCGGAGACATCAGCCACACAAAACCCAATGGTATTCCTGGAAAGCTTAATAAAATCGTAGTAATCCCCCCAACACCCAGGTGAGGCTGATAAATCGTATGAATAGAAATATTTTTATGCTGTGGCAAATCTTCGCGTCCCGGAATCAACTGGTTTTGAATACGAGAAGCCAATTCCAGCTCTTTCTTCATGGCCTCTTGCTCCAGTAGCGCATTGTGCATGCGCTTATTTTCAACAAAAACAATGATCAGATTAGAGATAATCTGAATCAGTTTCATGTGTTTAATGGTGGGGCTGATGCCCTGAAAATCTTCATCCACATCACCTATCAGCACATAACCAATGGCCTTGAACCGGTGAAAGAGCGGAATAATAGCATCGAATCCTTTTAGATTGTCTGGCGGAGAAAGCGTGATATTTTCGATGCCCTGGTACTTTAACAAATCACGCGCCACATCAATTCCTGCCACTTCCTCAGAGGTAACACCTGAATTGAGCAAATTGCGCCAAACACCTTCCGAACAGGTATAAACCAGCACCTTACCCACATCTAACTCTTCGCGCAACAGAATTTCAAACTCCGACAATAAGTCATCGATACTATGGTCCTCGTTGATGGTTTGCGCAAGGTCCAGAAGAATATTCAATCTGTCCTTGTAGAGCTTAATCCTTCTCTTTCTGGTTTGTGTAATCATCTGTCATATTTTCCCATTCATAGCAGTTCTCTAAATTTACAAAAAAAGAACAGAAGTCAAATAAAACACTTTAAGATAAATCAATATTTTTTAATTTTTTCAAACATAAAGGGCCTGTTGATTCATCTCTTGTGATAATCTACAGACCCTTAAACAATATTTGATGGCTAAAAGGCTCCAAGTCTTACTCTTTGGCACGCTCTACATAGCTACGCTCCTTGGTATCCACTTTAATGCGCTCACCCTGTTCAATAAACAATGGAACCATAATGGTAGCGCCTGTATCTATGGTAGCTGATTTTAAAGAATTGGTAGAAGAAGTATCTCCCCGCACCCCTGGTTCGGTATAGGTTATTTCAAACACCACAAACTGGGGCAGATTGACCATCAATGGGGTTTCTGAATCTACGTGGTAAACCAAATCAACCTCCTGACCTTCCCGCATCAGATCGGGCGACTCCACCAATTGCTCCTGTATACTCATTTGCTCAAAGGTTTCGCTGTTCATGAAGTGATACCCCATATCATCCTTATAAAGGAATTGATGCGGACGGTGCTCAACACGCGCTTCCGTTACTTTAACACCGGAGGAGAAAGTGTTTTCCAATATCCGACCGGTAGAGATATTTTTAAGCTTGGTTCGCACAAAAGCCGGACCTTACCGGGCTTTACATGCTGAAACTGGACAATGGTCACCAGTTGCCCGTTATACTCAATACACATCCCATTTCTAAAATCTGCAGTTGTTGCCATGTTATGTATCTTCGATAATAAAATAAATTTCCGGTACAAAAATAGTGCAATTGTTTGAATATGCCTAAAATCCTTCCTTATTGAGTAGCTCAGAACCAGATAAAAAAAAGATAGCCGGCAAAACCGGCTATCCTCCTTTTTCTTAAAGTGGATGACTTACATATTCAAACCAGCAAGCATTGTAGCCCCAAAAATAATGGCTATCAGGACGTATAGGGCAAATATAATGGCCATAAAGATAAGCCCTGCTTTGGCAAAGTTGGCCCAGATTCTATGGATTAAAACATACCCGAACTTTTGGCTCCCTTTGTTATTTGATCATTTTAATGGTGGTGGACGGTCGGCCATTATCATAGATGACCACAAAATATACGCCTGGCAACCAATTGGATGTATTAATATCTGTTACCCTGCCATTGGTAGCGTACACCTCTCGGCCCATCCCGTCACAGACTTTCAAACCTGAGTAAGCATCCGGAAGATCCGACAGGCGAATCACCTGATCAAAAGGATTGGGAAACGCCTGGACATCTCCAATTTGAAACAAGGGATCAGAGGTTTCTATTGAGAATACCTGATCAACCAATTCCGGGTGATCGATATAAGGATTCCGGTTTCCCTGATAAAGTGCTATGGCATCGTTACGGATGATCTCCTTTTGGCTTACCGGATCATGGCGATGCCATTCCAACAACATTTCCAATAACCATGGTTTGAAGACGGGCCAATCGTTGCCATTTAAAACAAGGTTGACCATATAATCGTCCGACCAACCCAACAACCGATGCTGATAGCGGGTGACAAAGTAAAACCAGGCCCTGGCAAAGTCCCCTTTGTAAGCATCAATGGGTTCAAAAACGGCACCGGTGTATTCCGAACCAAAGCTATTGACACCAAGCAAACTGCCATTGAGCGAAAGCCATTGAACATCCCCTACTTCGCCAAAGGGAAAGTTTCCTCTTTGCGAATTAACGACCTTATCGCTTGGGAAAATGTGGTGCACATCGGTGTACATGGTATCTGTATCGCTTCCGCCCCACCAACTGGAAGGCCATGAATGTTCCCTGTTGTAATAAATCCCCTCTGTATTCGTATCAATGCCCTTATCCTGATCCACACTGTATTCAAATTCATACGGCGGTTCAGCGCAAGGCAAGCTGGAATACATGTCCCATATTTTATCATTAAACTTCCGGTCGGCTGCACCTATCACCGTCCATATCTGCGAATAGTAAATGACATCATGGCTATTGATGATCTGATGAAGCCGGGTCATTAATTCCTTTTTTTCGCCGGTGGCAGCACTGTAATAGCCGTCAGGGATATTGCTGCTGATACCTGAGCCCGACAACAACAGTCCACCTTCATCCTGTCCGGATTGGATGACCAGACTGCCACTGTAGTCTTTCACCTCTGTCGGCACAAAATTCACAAACACCCTTTTGTCGATAAAATCCCCATCGGCATGAGGGATGGTCAGCGACCCGGAATAGGCTTGCCGACAATCCACCGAAATGCCAAAACCATCGGGAACGGTCAGAACCAAGTCCTCGGTCAATCCGCCTGCCGACAGGTAGAAAAACTGCACATCAGAGGTGTTGCCCACCACCACTTCTTTAAAATCGTACAATTCGCCCGAAATGCTAAAACCTTCGGGAAAAGTCAATTGAAGTAAGGTAACTTTATAATGTCTCACGTATTGGGGGTCTTCAGCCGTCACGGTCACCACAATTACATCCTCCGCATCCCAGACCTGGTCGGCATATGCCGATGGTTCTAAAAGGACGGAGTTGACAAACACTTCCATGGTGGCCGTATGACTGACGGTGCTCAAGGAGATGCCTGACAATAAGGAAAAATCTTCCACCTGGTAGAAGGCGCCGGCATCGGCACTTACATCTTCCACCTCAATATGGGCTAGGCTCAGCACATCTGTGTCACCAATATGAAAGCTTTGCAAGCGGGCCTCTGTCTGCATAACCCCCTCTGAGGTTTGCAGCAACAGATTGTCAATGCGTGTATTACCATTATTGCTGGTAGCGCCATCCACCACAATTCGAATGGCAAAATCTTCATTGTTGGTCATCTCCTCAATGCCCGTAAAAATGACCGTCTCCACCTGGGAGGACACCCAGTTATTTTCGTAGCCCGAAAGGTCATTGACCTGATAACTGACCCAGTTGCTGCCATCCACCGTGTATTGTATGTCATGGGTGGAAAAACCGGTACTGGTTTTTCTGGTGGCATAAGTCAGGGTCATCTCAGAAACAGTCAGGGTAGGCAACGAGAGCTGCAACCAACGACCATTGTTCTCGTTATCGGTACCGCCCTGGGGACAAAAACTGCCGCCATTGGTTTCATTCTCCAAACCATTGATACCGGTGCCTGCAAAACTGGCGGTCTGACTAAAAGTATAGCTGATACTGGCCTCACCTAAAGTCGCAGCTATCGGCTGTGGCCAGTTGCCGGAAAAATCCGGACCATTAAAATTCCAATAGGCAATGGTCTGCTGCGCGGTCACCGACCACCCAAAACCGGCACTTAAAAAAGTCCATAAAACCAGACGAAAAAGAGGTGTAAAATGCTTCATATTAACGGTTTTTTGAGAGAACTCAAGACTACATCGAAAATTTGAACCTAAAGATAGAGAAGTTTCTTATCAGATAAAAACGAACATTATTACTAATCTGTTAAATAATAGGGAATAAGCCCCTTCCTGCAATAAAACAAAGAACCCCCGGCCAGACCGGGGGTTCTTTGTTTTTGGTTGATTTTATCAACAATAAAAAAATGGGACCATCGACCAATTATACCGTCATGATATCCTTTTCCTTTTTTTCGAGCAAGTCATCAATCTTTCTCATATATTGATCGGTCAATTTTTGTGCCTGGTCTGCCGCATCTTTTTCCATATCTTCCGGCAGGCCATCCTTTTTGAGCTTTTTGAACTCATCTATGGCATCACGACGCGCATTTCGAACACCGATGCGGGACTCTTCAGATAATTTTTTCACCATTTTAACCAAATCCTTACGGCGCTCCTCGGTCAAGGGTGGCACATTTATCCGCACCAAATCACCATTGTTATCCGGATTCATACCAAGATTGGCGGCCATAATGGCTTTTTCAATGGCGGTAATCAAATTCTTTTCCCATGGTTGAATGGCAATGGTGCGCGGGTCAGGGGTGTTGATATTGGCCACCTGGGCCAAAGGGGTCATGGTTCCGTAATAATCGACCAAAATGCCATCCAGCATTTTGGGATTGGCTTTGCCGGCCCGGACTTTGGACATCTCCTTATCCAGGTGCTCAATGGCTTTGTCCATTTTCTCAACAGTGTCCTCTAGAACTATCTTTACTTCATCTTCCATGGTTGTGGTATATTAAATTCTATTAATAGATGTATGTTTGACCAGCAAATTCTTAATCGTCCACCAGACCAGGCTGACGAACGATAAAGGCATCCCTTTGAGCAAATATAAAAAAAAGTAAGGATTCCCATATAATAATTAACCATTTTCCAATTCTGAAAGAATGGAAAATGCCTCTTCCGTTCGGTCCCCGCATATCAAACGTTCGGCCTTAAATCCTCCACAAACCGCAGGTCGGTCTGCCGAATTAAACAGGCCACATTTCAAATCTTGGGTCAGATGCACACAGGCCACCCCGGCGGGTTTGCCATTGGGCATTCCGGGAATGGGGGAAGAAATAGAAATAACAATGCAGCAGGCAGCACAATTCTCGCGACACTCCATAATGAACTGAAATAGGATGCATATTAAATGTGCTGCGAAAGTATAAAAAGTACAGACCATTGACAAATCATTAACATCTGTTCAATTAACTGGTGAAGAGCTGCATACACGTCAAGCACCAAATAAGTCATTAATTACTCATTAGGATTTATTAATTTAGCAGTTCATAAAAACAAAAAAGATGTCCGATCAATATAGTGCATTAATCAATTGGTTTAAGTCCTACAATGGCGTTTTAACTGCGCTTTCGGGAGGGGTGGATTCCTGCCTGGTGGCCTGGGCGGCGCGACAGGCTTTGCCGAAAGAGAAAGCCATTGCCATCATCGGCGACTCCCCGAGTCTCAAACGCCGGGATTTCCAATTGGCGCTGGCCTTCTGTGATGAAAACGATATACAGTATGATGTGGTTCATCCCAATGAACTCAACGATCCCAACTACCGAACCAATCCCGAAGACCGCTGCTTCTGGTGTAAGAGTTCCCTATATACCGTAATGGGAGATTACAGGGAAAGCCAATACCCTGATTTTATTATGGTCAACGGAAACAACAAAAGCGACTGGGGCGATTATCGGCCCGGACTCAAGGCGGCCGATAAGTATCAGGCCTTTAGTCCCCTGGCCGAGTGCGGCATGACCAAGGAGGATATTCGAAACATGGCGCGGGAGGCAGGATTAAAAGTCTGGGACAAGCCAGCCAGTCCCTGTCTGAGTAGTCGCTTCCCCTACGGAGAATTGATTACGATGGACAAATTGGCCTTAATCGAAAAAGCGGAGGAACTTCTGGCCTCCCTGGGATTTGTGGATGCCAGGGTGCGCTATTTTGGGGACACCGCCCGTGTGGAGGTGCCGGCCTTCCAGATTCAGCAACTGCGGGAAAACTGGATGGACATCACCGCCCAATTTAAAAAATTCGGCTTTAGCCAAGCCGAAATTGATGAAGAGGGGCTCATTTCAGGAAAACTGAACCGCCTCATTGGTAAATAAACCCCGTTTTGCTTAAGGCACAAAGCTGGAAAAGGGATTTTTCAGGCCCCGGAACTGTTCCAGATCACAGACAAAGGATCCCACTTTCAGGTTGAACCGAATACGTACCGGCACCCGATTATCATCACGGGTGATCCAGATATGCATATCATCCTCTGTTTTAAAAGAGCGGCCCACCTCCGTGACGGGTGAAAATTTGTAACATTCCAATTTGCCGAAATGCGTATTAATGGTCTCCAATCCCCGGTAACGAATCCGCAGGGGAAATTCTTCATCCGCAAAGTAGGTCTGTAAGGTAATGATTTGCCCCTCTCTTAAATTATCATTGAAATGCTTTTCACGGGCGATATAAAAGGCGGAAACAATATCATAAATATTGGGCACGACCCATTTTTCACCTGAGCGTTGGCTGAGCACCCGCGTGGAATCTTCCCCCTGTTCAAATAACGATTCGTTGTACCAGCGATAGCGCCCCTCACTGATGTTTCGGATGGACTTAACGGGCAAGCGCGTCTGCGGATCGTAAAAACTCTCATAAACATCCCGCACCTTAAAAATTTTATCTGCCAGTCCGGCCGTTTTGGCCTTGCCGACCATGTGGTAAACAGCACGCCCGTTAAGAACCGAATCTTTGACGGTTAACAAACCTTCTCCCCCTCTTATGAAGCCATAATTCATCACATAATGCAATTCCTCTCCGGGACCAAAAGACTTGTGTTGAAACTTTTGGGCAGGTAATTTTTCGGCCGTCAGCGTTCCCGACAAAAGCAGAAAAGATAAGAGAATATAATTAATGGTTAATCTATTCATCATAACGCATCATTTTGTACCAAATGGTTTTGGTTGTAAGTAAAACAAATTTCAAGTAACAATCCAATAACCCTTATACAAATTATGAGCCCTTCTTGTTTCACCACCCGACAGAGAAAAGGCCAGCGTTGCGTTTAATGCTCATTACCAATACCTTAACCGCTTAAAAATATTTATTTTTGGGTGTGGTTGCCATAAAGCTTTTTAAATAAAAAGGCTCGAAATACGCCACATCTTCAAAATTTCTGGCCTCATAGCGACGCATGGCCAAAGAAGCCATGGCGGCAGCCAATGGCACAATCTCCCCCACAAACTGTGCCTGCGAGTGGGACATCACTGTGCGGCACTTATCCGATCCATCCCCAAAAAAGAAAATTCTCTGCTGCTCTAACTCAGTCCTGAAGCTGTTTTCATCGATGATCTCTGCCATCACCTCACGGGCCACCGACAGGTCTGGACGATATAAGGCCGAATAGACTTCCATGCGACGGGCATCGATCATGGGACAAAGAAGATCCTCCCTGGCTACTTCCGGTGCCTTCTGCAAAAAATGGGCCGCCATAATTTCCAAAGAAGTCATGGCGATCAAGGGCTTACCTGTGGCGAAGCAGATGCCTTTTGCAACAGAAACACCAATTCGCAGACCGGTATAGGAACCCGGACCACTGCTGACAGCAACGGCGTCCAAATCTTCGGCCCGACAATCTGCCTGTGCCAACAGTTTCTCAATGAGCAAGGTCAGTAAGGTTGAATGCGAGTTCGGTGTATCCTCGCGAAGCGCGTTCAATACCTTATGGTTTTGAACCAATGCGACGGAACACACGGTTGTGGAAGTCTCTATGCAAAGTATAAGGGCCATCTGTTCATCTTTTAAAAGGGGCCGTTTTACCCTACCCCTCCAAATTTTCCCACAAATTTAGGCATAAAAGTCAAGAGATGAATACCAACCTCCATCCAATATAACAACAAAACCCCGGAATTTCCGGGGTTTTGTTGTCTTCAGATTCTTTTTTTAACTCTTATAGCACAATGGCTTTGCCTGGTAAAAATCCAGAATTTTCAGTCGCAGCAAATAGGTATATTTGGCCTGGATAAAGTCAGATTCGGCCTTCATGTACTCGGTTTTGGCCACATTGTAATCGACCGAGTTAACCATACCTACATTGTAGCGCTTTTCGGTATATCTGAAGGATTCCTGGTAGGAATCCACCGCTGACTGTCCGGCCTCATACTGCCTGAAAGCTGCCTGGGCATCCGCGTGGGCCTGTTGTATTTCCTTACGCAACACCTGCTTCTGCTGTTCCAGCGCATACTCAGAATTCAAAACACTGATACGCGCGTTTTTAACGCCGGTGCGGGCAGAGAGGGCGTTGAACAGGGGAACCGACAGACTTAAACCATAATACCGGGAAGCATTGTCCTCAAAGCTTTGGCGGAAATCAAAATTTTCCTGACCATCGTACTTACTAACATAGGTACCCCAGCCTATATTGAAAGACAATCGGGGCATTAAATAACCTTTGGCAATGGCTACTTCCTGCTCACTGCTCCTGAGCCGCCATTCAGAGGCGGCTATTTGTGGCAGGTTATTAACGGCATAATCATAAACGCCGGATGACTCAACCAATTCGGCACCTGACAACTCAGGCATCTCCGGTGTTACAATATCAAAACCTTCGGCCGATTCCAGATCCAAAGCCTGTGCCAGATCGAGCAATGACAGGGTCAGATTGTTTTCCAACCGGGTCACATTGAGTGCATCCCGGGCTGCCAGGGAACGGACTTCCAGCAAATGGCCTTCCGGCAAACTTCCGGCCTCCACCAGCTTTTGGGTGCGATCGACCTGTAACTGTACGGTTGTATATTGTCGACGGGCAGCTTCCAACAGCTCCTTGTCGAACAAAATCTGCATATACAGGGAAGTAATATTCAAAGCCATATCATTCTCTGCTTTTTCCACATCCTTAACGGCGGCCTGCCAGTCCAACTCGCCTTTTTTAATACTATTCCGACGCGTAAAGCCTTCAAATAATGGTGTATTTGAAGAAATACCTACATTTCCGTCCTGGGTAGTGACATCAATCACCCGAAAGGCATTCTCATCCCTTACCCGGCCACTCCTCGAGCGGTAACTTCCACTGGCATTCAAATCAGGTAATAACTCCAGCTTTTTTTGCTGGTGCTGGTTGCGGGCATAATCCGCATTCAACTGTTGCCGTTTAATGGACAGGTTATTGTTTCGGGCGTGTTCGATGCATTGTTCCAATCCCCAGGCTTGCCCGGTCACCGGTGCTTCCTGGGCACTGACTGCCATGGTGGTTGCCAAAGCCCATCCAACCAATATACTTCTTAAGGTTTGCATACAACTGTAGATTTCTGTAACGCTTTAAATGAAAGCGCCATAAAAGTTTCTTTTAAATAATTACTGGTCCATTATTGCGTCCGGATGGAGGCCCGGATTAGATCGTTGGCACCTTTACTTTCTCTTCTTCTTTAAGGCCATTCAGCAGTTCGATATTCAGACCATCCGATAAGCCGGTCTCCACCAAACGCTTTTCAAAGACCTGATCTTCGGTCTCCACCTCCACAAAAACGGAGTCACCGCTAAACTGAAGCACCTTTTCATTAACGGCCAGCACGCTGTCGCGACGATCCAAAACAATGTCGGCATTGGCACTGTAGCCGGCCCTGATAAACTGTTGCTCTTTCAGTTTAACGGCCGCTTTTATCTCAAACTGAATGGCGCCGCCTTCTTCCACGCCTTTGGGAGAGATATATTCCAGATAAGCATCGAACATTTCATTTTCAACGGCGCCAATGGTCATCAGCAAATGCATGCCTTCTTTTATCTTGCCGACTTCGGTCTCATCCACCTTGCCCTCGAACACCATTTCCGACATATCGGCCACCATGGCTACGGTTGTACCATCGTTAAAGGCATTACTTTTTATCACGGAATTGCCCTCTTCCACCGGCACATCCAAAACCATTCCGTCAATGGTCGAACGGATCACTGTATTGGTTTTAGCCCCCATCTTCTTGGTAACCCCTTCCTGAATCAACTGCAAATGATTCTCAGCAGCTTGCAAATCTTCTCTGCTGGTTTTGAAGCGCAGCTCCTCTGATTGAAACTCAGAGATGGCGATCACATTTTGCTCAAACAAGTCCTTCATTCGGTTAAAATCAGCTTCGGCATTTTCAAAGGCCATACGGGCCTTGTTTACCCTGCTCTCCGCTTCATTCACCTGAACCATTTCCGGAATAATCTGAATACGGGCAATCATATCCCCCTTCTTAACCAACTCTCCGGGTTCTACAAAAAGAGCGGTAATAATGCCCGACTCCTGAGGCTTAATCGCGATTTCCTTTCGTGGAACCACGGATCCTGTAGCCACGGTCTTTTTAATGATATTCGTCTTAAACGGCGTCTCGGTTTCATAAACCGTGGGGGCTGCTTTCGATTGTTTGTAGAGATACACAAACACCCATGCTACCAATGCCACAAAAACAAGCAAAAGTCCAATTTTCAAAAATCGTTTCATATTTAAAATATTTAAAATTTATCCACTTAAACTACTCGTGTCTCAATGCTTCAATGGGCTTAATACGTATGGCCTTTTGGGCAGGTATTAATCCGGCAATCAGTCCGGTCAGCACCAATACCGCCAGGGCAATCAGTGCCATGGGCAAACCTATTTCAGGGTTCTTGAAAAAGGTGCCCTCTTCGGAAGTTTTGGCTGCCTCAGCAGCCATAATGGCCATATCAGCTGCATGCAGCACCAGGGTTCCAAGGGCCAGTCCCAGAAAACCTGCGATGGTGGTCAGAAAAACGGACTCGGTCAGGATCTGACTCACAATGGTCCAGGGACGCGCACCAATGGCGCGCTGAATGCCAATTTCCTTGGTGCGTTCACGGACTATCACCAACATGATGTTGCTAATACCCACCGCACCGGCCACCAGGGTTCCGATCCCCACAATCCAGATCAACACATTAATGCCCAAAAACATATAATTCATGGTCTTCACCTGCTCCTCGACATTAAAATGACCGGTCGCCTCCAAATCCTCAGGATCTATGGAGTGCTTGCTCTTCAATAATTGAGTGACCTTTTCGGCGGTCTCCGAAACACTTTCGCCCGCTCGTGAGGTGAAGCCAAAAAAGTGAACATCATTGCCGTAGTTAAAAGATTGTTGCATGGTGGTAAAAGGCAAGGAAATCATTTCCTTTTTATCACCTCCGATGTTGATATTGGGGTTTTTAGACCTGGCTACCCCAATTACCTGAAACCAAACGCCACTCACTTTAAGGTATTCGCCCACCGGATCTTCATCTTTTTCGAACATGACCTCGTATACCCGTTCACCAATCACACAGACTTTTCTTCGGTGGTGTATATCCATATCATTGATATACCGGCCGTAAACCATTTCATTGGGATCAATCAAATTGTAATCGGGTACTTCTCCATTAACCCGGAAGGAGCCGGTCTTCAATCCCCGAATGACATTTTCGCCATTGGATATATTCCAACCCTGAAGCTTGGGCGCCAGCACGTCCACCTCCGGAATTTCACGCCGGATAGAAGCCATGTCATCATTGGTAAAATTCCATTGACGTCCCTGCCGGAATCCCTTATAAGGTTTGGTAGTGGTATTGGCCCAGACAAAGGCACTGTTGGCCGCAAAATCTTTGAATCCATCCGTGACGCCATTAATTAAGCCGTTACCGGCCCCGGTCATGGTCACGAGCATAAAGATGCCCCAAAACACTCCGAATGCAGTAAGCACACTGCGTAACTTATTCTGTTTTATGGCATTGAAGATTTCCTGCCATCTGTCTTTGTCAAACACGGTATTTTGTTTTAAATGTTAGCCTGAAAGCCACTTGTTAAAAAGAAAGCCATCTGTTTACTCATCGTGCAAGGCCTCAATGGGTTTAATACCGGCCGCTTTGCGGGCCGGAATAAACCCGGCCAGCAATCCCGCAACCACCAGGAGTATGGTGGCAGATATGGCCACTCCAAAGCTGGCAGAGGGATTAAAAAAGACATAGCGGACGGTATCATTGGTCTCCGCCATGGAAGTCAGCACTGTACTGGCAATATGCAGAATTCCCATGCCTAATAACATGCCCACCAATCCCGCTACCGCCGTAATAAAAAGCGATTCCGACAGTACCAACATCACCACACTGAGCGGAGAGGCCCCAATGGCCTTGCGAATACCAATTTCCTTGGTTCTTTCCTTGACCAGAATAATCATGATGTTACTCACGCCGACTATGCCGGCAATGATGGTCATGATGCCGATGATCCAGACAAACATCCGGATGCCGCCGAATACGCCCTGGGCCCGTTTAAAGTCCTCCAGCGTATTCCAAACATACAAGGCCTCATCGTCAGAGGTGGAAAACCGGTGTCGCTTGGCCAAAAAACCTCTGATTTCTTCCTCTATTTGTTTATTGGCTTCAACGGTGGTGGACGTCGTGGTCATGGCCAGATTACTCAAACGATTGGCCCCGTTAAAAACCCGCTGCCCGGTAGACAACGGCAAAATGGCATCTTTGGCATTCTTGTCGGTTGGATTCTCAAGCACCCCTACCACCTGAAAATAGATGCCCCCCACTTTTACATATTCGCCTATGGGCTCCACCTCTTTGAACAACATATCTACAATGCTCTGAGAAAGCACAATGACTTTGCGGTTCTCCTGAATGTCCATTTGATTGATAAAACGCCCCTTGAGAACATTCATCAATCGGATATTAATGAACTCCGGCATCACGCAGGTCACCCTATAATTGGCATACTCATTGCCGTAGGTGATGGCCACATCCGACCAGAGGTAGAGGCGACCCGAGATATCATCAATTCCCCGCAACTCCCGTTTCATGAGGTCATAATCCTCATTGGTAAACTGCACGCGTCGACCCTTTCCCAAACCTTCAAAATTCTCACTGGTACGTCCAGGCCAAATCTGGATGGCATTTTTGGCAATGTCCTTAAAATTAAATTCCATGCCATTCTGCAAACCCCTGCCGCTTCCCAACAAAATAATCAGCATAAAAATACCCCACGCCACACTAAACCCGGTCATAACAGCCCTTAACTTATTTTTTTTAAGGGTGGATAGTATTTCTTCTAAATAATCGAACATTTTGAGTAGATGGTTAAATAAAACATAAACAGCCATTAAGCGGCACTTTCGTTTACCGATTCCATTAAAACCAGGCTTTCGAACGGTAGGCCGTTTTCTTAAAAGATTAATTGACTTCTACAGATTCTAAATGAAAAGCGTGGTTCACCTGATTCGATTCGATAACACCATCCCGCAAACGAATAATGCGCTGGGTTTGATTGGCAATATCATTTTCGTGGGTCACAATGATGATAGCGATACCGGTCTGGTTGACTTCCTTCAAAATCTCCATCACCTCCAGGGAAGTCTGTGAATCCAGCGCCCCGGTGGGCTCATCGGCCAAAATAATTTTCGGCTTGGATATCAGTGCACGGGCGATGGCAATGCGCTGTTTTTGTCCACCCGACAATTCCGATGGCAAATGGTGGGCCCACTCACGAAGCCCCATGCGCTCAAGATATTCCAATGCCAGATTGTTTCGCTTTTTCCGACTCACCTTTTGGTAGTACAAGGGCAGAGCCACATTTTCCATGGCATTTTTAAAGGAGATCAAGTTGAAGGACTGAAAAACAAAGCCGATGTATTGATTTCTGTATTTGGCCGCCTTGGTCTCATTCATTTTAGAGATATGAATGTCATCCAAATGATAGGAGCCCGCATCGTAATTATCCAAGATGCCCAATATATTAAGCAGTGTGGATTTTCCGGAACCGGACGAACCCATAATGCTGACCATTTCTCCTTTTTGGATGTCCATATCAATACCTTTAAGAACGTGAAGGGAGTTACTCCCGTTCACATACGACTTATGAAGCGCTTCCACACGAATGATACTATTACTCATTGCCCAATATATTTAACTGTTATAGATATGTTGCGAAAATTAACAATCATCTTGCCAAAAAACATAATATATTGAATTACTGTGGAATAACAAATCCATGACAGAAGTCATGTATTAAAAAGTGTCTGATTTCGGGACGAGAACTGTCCGTTAACGGACATTAAGTAAAGTTACGAACACTCTGCGCAAAAAAGCAAAAAAACACCAACACAAAAAAACAGTGTTGGTGTTATCATGAAAATATGATCAAGCGCCTATTTTCTGGCCACTCTGAATTTCAAGGTTTTGGTGCCTGAATTACCTAATTTATCAAGGGCTTCCACATGCACTTCATACAGTCGCTCATCCTTAAACAATTCATTGTCAGACGGCGAATTGTCGCCACCGTATTTGAACTTTTCTCCCCCATCAATGGTATAGAAAATATCCTGTGTTCCGCAGTAGCGATCGGTGGCTCCAATGTACATTTTTACATAGGGGGGGAATACACTGATTTTTTCACCCTCTGTCACCTCCTCACGCAAGGCCTTAATACTAAAGTTGACATAAATTTCCGGGGCCTCATTATCCACCACCAATTCACTTTGCTTCTCTGCTTCCTCATTGCCTACCTTATCTGTTGCTTTGAATGCAATGGCATGCCATCCCCCTTGGCCAACTTAAAACGGCTACCATTCTGATAAGAACCCTCATTGATTCGGTACGCCATTTGATCGACGCCTGAATCGGGATCCTCAGATTTCAGAAGGATGCTCGTTTCACTGGAAATAAAAAGGGTATCGCGTGTAAAAAACCGGGGCCCATCGAATTCAATTCTTGACATAGGCGCTTCGTTATCCATGAACACCGTTATTTTTTCGATCACCGAACGGTTAGAAACCATGTCCAGTGCCTGAAACCACACAGTCTGTAGCCCTTGCTTTTCCTCCAGCCTAAAGGGCCGCTCATAAATCTCATCCATGAAGCGTTGACTGTAACCATAGATAATATTGTGAATGCCTGAAACCGTATCTCTGGCGCTCAGCTGCAGCTGGCTGCGGGGAGAAACATACAAAACTTCACCCATAAACTGATCGCCCAAAACCAAAGATGAGGCTGTAGGGGGCGTTCTGTCAACCACAAAGGCCAAAACACTGGCCCCCACATCATTACCTTCAAACACATTGCCCACATGGTCTTCCGCCCAATATTTTAACGCATATTCTCCGGTTGGCAAAACACTCAGATCAATGCCATCTTTGTAAACATGTACTGGCTGATCATTTATTTGATAGCGAATTTGTTTCAACCCTGAACGCGTATCTTTGGCAGCGATTACAATTTTGGAATCCCCCGAGGCCGCCTTTCCATGCACATTGCCTTCCAGACTCCAATTGGCCACCGGTGGTGTAGCATCAATGGTGAATTGGTAGCTTTGTACATCCTCTGCGTTACCCACATGATCAACGGCATAAACCTTTAGCTCATAATCGCCCTCCGCATCGAAGCGCAAGGTGTCGGTACAGGCCAAAAAGGGTGCACCATTTTTGCTGATATAGATCTGCTCCACGCCCGACATCTGGTCTGCAGCCTCCAGGCTGACTTTTAGACCTTTGCGGTAAAACACCGAACCATTATCAACATGCCGATCAGCCTTACTCCATGAAACCTTTGTGACCGGCGCCATACCGTCGGCATACACATCAAATACGATGTCGGCCACCGGATAAACCATTTTTTTGGTAATCGTGTCCACCTGAGAAGGGGTACGGATGGTGTTTAAACCTTCGGTGTCAAAATAAAAAGGGTTACTATATTGCGGGGTTTCGTGGCTTTCCAGACGGTGCATGTTTTCGGTTGAAGCAGGCGCGTTACCTATAAATAAATACATGGGCTGGTGCTTGTTGACAAACAGCTTTCCATTTTCTGCCTGATACATTTTTGAAGGATGGTCCAGTCTATCCTGTCCCATTAATACAACCGAATTAACGGCAAAAACCAAAAAGACCAACAATAATCGATTTTTCATCTATGCAAAACTTTTAAAAATGGATGGATTATTCAGTTTCCCTTTCCGCTTTCACAGAGAAACCAGCCTTTGGCGATACTCTGGTACAGAGGGCGACATCAGCCGGGAAACCTTTGTTCTCACTACCCGATACGCCTTTATCCATGGCGTGGTTTCGGCTCTTTGACGGATAACTGATAAAACCTGACCAAAAGTCGAATGCATAAAACAAAAAAAAATCAGAGAAGGTGGGTACCCACATATGGGCCATAACAGATCTGCCTCAAAAGACCCGGCAGGCCATTTAGCTGACCTGAGTCATTTTTGGAATAGCTAATAAAACAGTACTTTTATCACCTGAACCGTCACCAACAAAAAACCAATCCAAAATATTAGTTATCAATGAGAAAAGGATCGCTAACACAATTACCCCCCTTCATACAGCTCATTTTTGTTCTCTGTATGGTGATCGTATCTGCTGTTGTCATTACCGCCATAGGTGTGGTGGCGGCGCTTCCATTTACAGGCTTGGAAGAAGTTGCCGGATTGTTGCAGGGAACCGGGTCCATCGCTTTTATGAAATACCTGCAGGTGTTGCAGAGTTTCGCTATTTTTATAGTACCCTCCGTTTTGGCCGCCTGGTTTTTTTCTGAAAAACCAGCCCAATGGCTCGGCTTTAACGACTCAAAAACCACGTGGATTATTCTGTCCATGGCGACCATACTGGCCATCCAGCCCTTCGTTAGCTACATTGGCATGGTGAACGCCCAAATAACCCTTCCGGATTATTTGGAGGCGCTGTATCGCTGGATGCACCAAACTGAGCAAAGTGCCAACGAGATCATATTCCGGTTTTTGGATACCCAAAACCTGTCGGTCATTCTTTTCAATGTGTTTATGATTGCTATTTTACCGGCTCTGGGAGAAGAAATGCTTTTTCGTGGCGGATTACAGCCACTGATTCAGAAGATGGTAAAAAATCACCATGCCGCCATATGGATAACAGCCTTTCTGTTCAGCGCCATGCACATGCAGTTTCTGACCTTTGCCCCCCGCTTCATATTAGGTGGCGTGTTGGGCTATTTGCTGGTCTACGGTGCAGCATCTGGTACCCCATTGCCGCCCATTTTTTCAACAATCTATCTTCTCTGGTTGTCTTTCATTACTACCGGCATACCCAACCAGAGGTGGACCCGTTTGATGCCAATATGGCCACACCGGCACTGGCGGTGGCCATATTAAGCCTCATTGTGGCGGGGGGCTTCCTTTTTCTGTTTTGGAGATGGTCGGACAAGCATCCCACCGGACCTTAATCTTTTTCTGTTGGGCGATACACATAAACAACACCATAATCACTGCATTTCTCCCGCTTTAGAGAGGGTTCCTGCTGATCATGGGCCGCTTCAATTTCATTCCACAAGTGCGTAATGAGGCCATCGGCCTGCGTTCTGAATTCAACGACCTTGTCGAGCAGCTTATGTGAAGTGTTCAATAAATCCTTATGCGTGTTATACAGTTCCACAAATTTTTCATACTTCACCCGAACCATGGCCAGAGAAGGGTTATATATGCGTGTAGCCCCCTGAGCGATTCGTTGCTCTTCCCCGTCAATCACATTTTTGCCCCAATGCAGCAATTGTTGTTCGGTCCCAATCTCAGGAACCGAACGCTCTTCCGCATCGATGCCGTAGAACTCACGGATCTCAGGCTTTAACTCACCACGCGCAACACACAGGTTAATGACCTGTAAAAAATGAGACACATAGAGACGGGCCGATCGAAATTGATCCATTAAGAGTTTTCCAATTTTGGCCTGACGATCGCGATTATGCTGATATTGAGCCAGCGCTTGTTCAAAATGCGGGTAAAAGGACTTTAATTGCAAAAGACTTTTTTGTGAGAATGCCAAATCTACCGGGCCCAGCAAAGAGCCTTTATTCATAGCAGCCTTGAGTGCCCTAAGTCGTGCCTGATCCGTATTTGGCAATCGTCGGTATGGCATAGAAATTTATTGAGGTTTACAATTCAAGTCCCGTCCCTTGCTCAAGGGTTACAAGACCCTCAGCGGTGAAAATATTCAAAAGTTTACACTAATCCAAATAATCAAACGCCTGATTGATTAGCCTATAGATAAATACCCTCTCCTACGCCAATCGGCAATCCCAGCCAGTACCAAACAAAAAGCATAATCACCCACATCACAAAAAGCACCACGCTGTAGGGTACCAAAAGAGAGAGGATGGTTCCAATTCCCACATCCTTATCGTACTTTCGCACCCAGCCTATGAGCAGGGGAAAATAAATGTAGAGCGGACTCACACAGTTGGTAATGGAGTCGCCCACCCTATACATGAGCTGGATAAAAGCCGGGCTATAGCCCAACTGTGCCAGCATAGGGATAAAAATGGGGGCAAAAATGGCCCACTTGGCGGATCCGCTGCCGATGAAAATATTCAGGAAAGCAACAATCATCATAAACAAGGTAAACATCACCGGTCCCGTTAATCCGGAGGCCTCGAGAAACTGAGCGCCATTGATGGCGAGGATGGTATCGAGCCGACTCCAGCTAAACAAGTTTATAAACTGGGCCACCACCAGCATCAATACAATGTAGCCCGATAAATCCTTCATCCCCAATTCCATGAACTTCAGCAGATCATCCGGCTTTTTAATGGAGCCGGTGACCTTTCCATACACATATCCGGGTATGGCAAAAAAGAAAAACAAAATGGGTACCAAACCTCTCAGAAAAGGCGAAGGCACCACGCCGCCGGTCTCCTGATTACGGAGCGGTCCGTTAGCCGGCGCCACCAATGCTATAACAACAGCGATAATGGCCAGGGCCGCCCAACCAGCATAAACCATACCTTTTCTTTCAAGAGGACTTAACTGCGGTTTATCCTTAAAGGCCTGAACTCCTTCCTCTCCAATGGCCAGATTTTTACATCCGGGAATGGTGAAGCGAGAGGCCACAAAGGCACCTCCTATGCCCAGCATGAGGGTAGAAGCAATCATAAAATACCAGTTGGCGGTGGCACTCACTTCAACGGAGCCATCCAGGCGGGAGGCGACATCGGTACTAATTCCTGCCAACAATACATCTGTACCGGCAATAAAGAAATTGGCCGTAAATCCCGCGGTAGCACCGGCATAACCGGCAATGAGACCGGCAATGGGATGCAAGCCCATTTGCATAAAAATCAGGGCGGCAATGGGTGGGACAATCACCACCCCTGCATCTGAGCCAATATTGCCACAGGCCCCTATAATGAAAATAACCGGCAAAACCACCTTGCGCGGAACCGCAAAAGCCATGGTACGCAAGGCAATGGGCAACAGACCACTTTTCTCGGCAACAGAAACCCCCATCAACATCACCAACACCAGGCCAAAGGGGGCAAAGTGGGCAAAATTGGTCACCATTTCTTCGAGGAAGCGCCGCAAGCCCTCACCCGAAATCAAATTTTTGGCCATAACCTCGACACCCGTTCCCGGATCCACGGCACTCACCCCCAAAAAGGCAGCAATGGCACTCAATCCAATAATAAAAACGGTGATCCACACAAACATCCAGAAAGGATGGGGCAATTTATTCCCCAGAAGTTCGATCCATTTCAACAAACCTTTACTCCCGGTTGTGTGCGCATTCGAGGTTGATTTCTGCTCTTTTGCCATAAGTCAGTATGTATAAATGTAGAATCCCCGAAAATAATATTTTTTAACTATTGCAGCAATGATTTTCTCTAGCAGATAAATCCTTCCTGATCCCGATACTTTAAAAAACGTCTTTTTTCAGCCTCCGGAAAGGTTCTGAATTTGCGCGGGGCTTCAATTTCAAGTTCAAGTTGTTCTCCATGGATGGGATGCACAAATGTCAACCCGGTGGCACATAAAAACAAACCCTTGTGCTGAAGCACCTGTCCAGCCCTACCATACAACGCATCTCCCAAAATAGGAAAACCCGCCTCAGCCAGATGTATGCGCAATTGATGGGTGCGTCCGGTGGCCGGGAAAAGCTTCACCAGAGACAGGCAACCACTCCGCAAAGACGGCCAGGATTCGAGCACTTCATACCTGGTCAAAGCAGCCTTCCCATCTATGGGGGTACGCCATTCTCCCTGAGGCATCGGCTCACCCATGACCAGTGCTGTATATGCTTTTTGAATGGCTTTTGTCTGCATGAGCTCACCCAGTGCCCGGTGGGCCCTATAGGTCTTGGCCGTTATTAACAATCCGGCCGTCAAGCCGTCCAGACGGTGAATGGCCAATGGAGCCGGCAAGACATCCGGCTGTGTGGAGGCCCTCAAATTACCGGGAAGGGCATTTTCAATGCACCTGAACCGGTTTCCACTCACAATGATACCAGCCGGTTTATAAATGACCGCCAAATAATCATCTTCGTAAACGACTTCCAGCTGAAGCGGCAAAACCCGACGTTCATCTTTCAGCGGCTTTGACCAGGTAACCTGATCCCCTTTTTTTAGGATAACCGCGGTTCGGGCGGGTTGCGAATTAACAACCACCAGTCCTTTTTTAATGGCCTTTTTGACCGCTGACTTCGTCTCCAATCCGATAAATACGCCTGGCAGATAATCGTCCAGCCGCAATTGTGTCGGATTGCCTTCTACCGTATGGTTATAATCCACAGAAGCAGCCGGCATTATTTAAATCGTTTATCGGTGACGGCAATGCCGTTGATCTTTCGAAACAGGTCGAGGGCATACACATCGGTCATGCCCGAAACAAAATCAAGCACTGTCTGTATTTTTTGATGTACGGGGGCCTGCACATCCACCCGGTATTGTTGCGGAATAAAAGGCAGTAATAAACCGGAAAAATGATCGTCGGGGTGCATCACCGCATGCGTAAATTCTTTTAAAAGCGAGCCCAAAATACGAAAACCCGCAATTTCAATCTCCACCACCGAAGGGTGCTTATAAATGGTATTAAAACCGGTTTTTTCGCACTGTCGCATGGCATCTGCTGCACTGCCGCTAAGGTGTGTAATCAACGATCCTGAAAAACTTCCTGCCAAAATCTGATCGTGATGGTCGATAAAAATGGCACTACACATTTTCACCAGTTTGCCGATAACGGTCGCCCGGATAAAAGCGATTTGCTCATTGGTATCGGTCACCTCCTGACAAGTCATTTCAATGCGCTTGATGAGATCAGCTTCTTCCCGCGTATCAAAATAAGCCAGTAAAAGTCCCCTGGTTTCATCGGTGGACAGTATACCCAACTTATGGGCATCTTCAATGTCCATAATCTGATAACAAATATCATCGGCTGCTTCCACGAGGTAAACCAGAGGATGCCTGGCAAACACACCGGGCCGTTGTGGATGCTCCTTCAACCCCAGCTCTTCGGCAATCTGAAGATAGGTGGCCTTTTCGGACTGAAAAAAGCCGTATTTCTTGAGACCTTCGGTACCGGATGCATAGGGATACTTCACAATGGAAGCCACGGTTGTATAGGTCATACCAAAACCGCCTTTACGGCGACCGGAAAACTGGTGCGTCAGTAAACGCAAAGCGTTGGCATTGCCCTCAAAGTCGATCAGATCACGCCACACCGCTGCATCATTGATCAGGGGCTCGTACTTTTGACCTTCTCCGGTCTTAAAAAAAAGCGAAATGGCCTTTTCTCCGCTGTGACCAAAGGGCGGATTACCCATGTCGTGGGCCAGGCACGCTGCTGCGGTAACGGCACCCAGCTCTTCGGCCAGGGGATTTTTGACTTGAATGGTTTCACACAAAAACTGACTGATGTTGTTGCCCAGTGAGCGACCCACGCTGGCCACTTCCAGACTGTGCGTCAGTCGGTTGTGCACAAACACACTGCCCGGCAATGGAAACACCTGGGTTTTATCCTGCAGTCGCCTAAAGGGAGATGAAAATATTAAGCGGTCGTAGTCCCTTTGAAACTGGCTACGATCGTGATGCTCTCCTTTTCTGACGGGTTGACCGGTACGAAAACCAGACAATAGTCTTTCCCAATTCATTTCGCTCATTTTAATTGGCTTGTGTTCCATTAATACGGTTCAAAAATAAGCAATATACCCGATTGATAATAAAAACCCACCTGAATATATGGCTTTAAAAGCGATCTTTCCACGTGTATCCATAAAACCAAACATCCTTTTTGTCACCAAAAAACAACCATTCGTCAAACATTCAGAACCTTTTATCCAATAATTAGACTTATTTATCAATAGCGATTTGTTTTATGTTCAATGTATTACTTACTTTGCTGCCGTGAAAGAAAAAAGGTCTTAGGTTTTAATATTTGATTTTCAGAGTTTTATATATGTAATTATAGAAATAACCATTTTATTCATAGCGACATACCAGACACAAAAAGAAACTTCAACTAACTTAATGCAAAAATTACTTACAGACCTAAACAACCAAAATCAAAATGATTTATAATCTAAACACCTTATTTTCTTTTATTTAATTGTTTGAGAATAAATTTTTATTATTTTAAGTAACTCTAACCATTTATCGATTATGAAATTGATGAGATCAAATCTGATGGGCGTACTGCTTATGGCAGTGGCCATGTTCACAGTGAGCTGTGACGATGCTATTGAAACCTCCGGCTTGACTTTGGACCAGACACAGGAAGCCACAATTACTACTTACCTGTATGCCGAACTAGACAAAACGAGCCTCGGGCTCGAATTGGCGCCCAATGGTACAAAGGTCTTTGTATCGGTAGAGAACAGTGCATTCAATTCGAAAGCTTCCGGAAGCTGGATAGACACCGTTTATGTGCAAAACGGAATGATTGAATCAGTGGTTCCGGTCACCAGTGAAGGTGTAACCGTCAAAATTACGCCGGCAGATTTTATTCAGACCCAAGTGCAGGCCCACCATTCCACTTCAGAGACACTTTCAAAAATTTTCAAGGTCCCTGGTGGAAGTACGGTCGGTAATGTAAAGCCAGGAGAAAACCGCGTCCATGAAATCACCTATACAGACGAGGATTTTGACAATCTGGCAGAATTTGTGGCCAGACGTTTCACCATCTGGGCCATCACCAATGTGGAAGACGGCCTCAAAGAAGTGGCAGGTGCCGAAATCACCTTTTACAATGGCGACTGGTCGCAGACCGTTACAAGTAACTCAGTAGGCATCATTGAGGTCAGTCTACCAAAAAGCCAAACCACAACGGCCATCTTCACCTATGACAAGAAATGGGAAGTAGACAACAACAACCGTAAACTTTACCGCTACAGATCACAGGTGGCCAGCTACAATGAATCATCACCCGTATTGGGGGATTTGAATTTTGGTGCAGGAGAACTCTACGAATAAGAACCTAAAATTAAAAATAATCAAATGAGATTCATATATTCCATTCTTTTTCTGGGAACCATGGCGGTAGCGACCAATGCTCAGGAAGATTATTCAGGCGCTTTTGAGGAAGAGCCGGCTGTTGAAACAAAACGGGTGGCCAGTGATTACTTTCCGAAAGCTGGAGACATAGGCATTGGCTTTGATGCGGCGCCCTTTTTGAACTATTTGGGCAACGCCTTTAATGGCACGCAGGGAAACACTTTAAAGCTGGGTGACAACACGCTGTATTTTCGTTATTTCCTGACCGATCGGTCAGCTGCCAGACTGGCCCTCCGAATCAATTCCAATAAAGAGGTGAACAACTTCTATGTGGCGGATGATGCCGCACAAGTGACTGATCCCTTGAGCCAGAATCAGGTAGAAGACCGTCGTACCGAACTAAGTAACACTTACGAACTGCGGGCAGGTTACCAGGCATTCAGAGGCCGGAACCGTCTGCGCGGATTCTTTGGCGGAGATTTGTTCTTCCATTACAACAAATATTCAGAAGCCTTTGAATATGGTAATAACATGAACGAACTGAACCCTTCGCCAACCACAGCGGCCTACGCTGGCTCTCCTGCACGCCGCCCCCTTAACACCAATTCGGGGGCAACGGTAAGTCTGGGGTTGGGAGCCTTCACGGGCGCCGAGTACTACATCATGCCCAATGTGTGTATTGGTGCAGAACTGGGCCTCATTTATGCCCAGTCTCTGGGCAGCCAGCGCAACGCCCAATACGAAACCATGGTCAACTCCCTGTATGTGGTGGAAGATGTTGAAATAGCGCCCGGCGACCGGTCACGGAATCTGGACACCTCCTTTCCGTCCTCGTATGGCAACCTCTATCTGATGATACAGTTTTAAGATAACACCCCCTAACCCAAAATCCGATTGCAAAGGGACTGGCTGAAAAAGTCAGTCCCTTTATTTATGTTTTGATCCCTTGAAAATGTATAGAAAAAGGACTCTATGTTTATAAACCTTTAGTATATCCTGGTTCGGTATTGCTTCATCTCTCCATCCAACTCTCTGGCTTTGCCACTTGTGCAACGATCTACCAACTTCCAGAAAGCAGCACCATGGTTCTTCTCAATGGTATGACAAAGTTCGTGAATCAACACATAATCAATCAAATGATCCGGCAAGCGCATCAAATGCAAATTCAAATTGATGTTGTTGACATTGGAACAACTTCCCCATCTGCTCTTCAGATTTTTGATAAAAACCGCCCGGTAACAAAACTGAAACTGCCTGGCCAAAACCTGTAGACGAAAAGGCAGAAACCGCTTGGCTTCCCGTCGGAGCGCTTCTTCAATGCCGTATCGAATGGCCTCCTGAATGGGTCCGTTGGTAACCGGAAGATGCGCCGGGTACAGCACTTTTAAGACGCCATTGTATAAAAACAACCGGACATCGGAACGCTCGGATTTTTCAATTTTCAAACAAAAGGAACGGGAACGAAATGGGGTATGCTCATCAAAGATGGTAAATCCGCTTTCACGCTCTTCCATCTTTCGCCGCGTTTGAATCACCCATTCTTTTTTTTGATGGACAAATTCAATGGCAGACTGGATGGAATACCCCGGAGGAAACAAAACCTGCACCCCTTCCAGTGGTTTCAAACGAATGGAAAGTCGCTTACAGCGCTGATCGGAGCGAAACAGGACTTCGCCAATAGACTCGACATGGACGACGACAGGTAATTGCTTTGACATTTGCCAGGATCTTTAGGAGACAAAAATAAACATTCTCCACCACTTTTATCCACCACCCCTTGCTTCATCCATTTAATAAAGATTCATTCATGCCTAAAAGAAGGGGGTGCACTACCCTTTACCATAAACCAGTCCGTACAAAAGTCCGGTCAGCAGTGATCCACCCACAATATTGCCCAGGGTGGCAGGAAGAAGATTATCCAACAAAAAAGAGCCCCAGGTGACGTCAGCGCCATAAAAAATGGCGACAGGGATAAAAAACATATTGGCCACACTGTGCTCAAAACCCATAGCCACAAAGGCCATGACCGGAAACCAAATGGCCAGAATTTTGCCTGAAACATCCTGGGCGGCAAAGGCCAGCCAGACGGCCAGGGCTACCAACCAGTTGGCACCTATGCCTTTGGCAAAGACGGTAAAAAAAGAAGCGGAAGTCTTGGCTTCCGCAATACCGGTAACGCTTTCCAGCCAGGGAGAAGCAGCCAGCAAACCGGTCTGAAAAGCAAGCAGATAGGCTACAAACAAAGAACCAACAAAATTTCCGGCATAAACCAGGGACCAGTTTTTTAAAAGGGCGGAAAGGGGCATCCTGCGCGAGAGTAAAGGCGGCACAAAATAAGCCGTATTACCGGTAAACAAATCAGCACCTCCTATTACACATAAAATCAATCCCAGGGGAAAGACAGCACCCATCACCCATTTTTGCAATCCTGGATTTTCAGCGGCAACACCAGGCATACCGCCGCCCACCATCACGGCCAACAAACCACCCAAGGCAATGTAAGCGCCGGCCAAAAAGGCCAATATCAAAGTGTTTCGAACAGAAGTATGGCTTCGCAATAAAGCGGCATCAGTGGCTTTAGCGACCAACTCCCCGGGTGTAAAATAGGCCATTTTATCGAATTGTTTTAATCATTAGCGCGTTGTTCTTCCGGCACGTGGCGTTCTTAGTTGACCACAACCTCTTTCACGTAACCTTCGAAGATCTTTTTGGCAACATTCAGCTGTTCCGGCGTATTGGCAGACACCCCGGAAAGTTCGTAGGGCCAACCCAAAGATTCGTATTTATGTACGCCCAATTTGTGATAAGGTTGTATTTCCAGTTTCTCAATGTTATTCATACCCGTCAAGCGTCGCCCCAAAGCGTGTAAATCGGCCGGATCATCTGAATAACCGGGCACCAGCACATAACGAATCCATGTGCTCTGGTTGATTCCGGCCAAATAATCAGCAAAAGCCAGGGTGCGCTCGTTGGACACACCCGTCAGCTTTTTGTGCTTGCTACCATCGATGTGCTTAATATCCAGCAAAACCAAATCGGTATGTTCCAGCAAGGTTTTGGAAGCACTCGTCAGTATGCTGCCATTGGTATCGATACAGGTGTTGATGCCTTCCTCTTTTAGGCGGCGAAAGAGTTCTATCAGTTCCTTGGCCTGCATTAAGGGCTCCCCGCCCGACACCGTTACACCGCCCCTTTTTCCAAAAAAGGGCCGCTGACGTTGCGCCATTTGCACCAGCTCTTCCACCGCATAGGATTTACCTCCCTCGTAAGCAATGGTATCGGGATTGGCACAATACAAACATTTGAAGTTACATCCCTGCAGGAAAATAACCAAACGAATGCCGGGACCATCGTAGGTCCCGAGTGATTCTATGGAATGGACGTTCAGCACCGGTTAAATGGTTTCAAAGAAACTACGCGCAATGACATCCTGCTGCTGTGCACGGGTAAGACGGACAAAGTTGACGGCGTAACCGGATACCCGGATGGTCAGCTGCGGATAATTCTCCGGATGCTCCATGGCATCCTCCAACATTTCACGATTGAGCACATTCACATTCAAGTGGTGCGCATCTTTCGAAAAGTAACCATCCATAATAGACACCAAATTTTCTTTGCGTTGTTCTTTGTCCACCCCTAAAGTTTTGGGAACAATAGAAAAGGTATTGGAAATACCATCCAAAGAGTCCTTATAATCGATTTTAGAAACAGAACTCAAAGAAGCCACCGCTCCACTTTTATCACGTCCGTGCATGGGGTTGCCGCCGGGAGCAAAAGCCACGCCTTTGGCCCGCCCGTCGGGTGTGGCACCGGTTTTATGACCGTAAACCACATTCGAGGTAATGGTCAGTATCGAAAGCGTTGGTTCGGCATTTTTATAGGTCGGCAGCTCTTTTAGTAAACCATTGAAGTAAGCAGGGATCTCGGTGGCAAAGACATCCACACGATCGTCATCATTGCCATAGCAAGGGAACTCACCATCGATCACAAAATCGGTAGAGATACCTGCCTCATCACGCACCACTTTTACCTTGGCATGTCGGATGGCTGAAAAAGAATCGGCGACAATACTCAGTCCGGCAGCTCCATAGGCCAGGTTGACCTTAGGATTGGTGTCCACCAAAGCCATCTGCACTTTCTCGTAATAGTACTTATCGTGCATGTAATGAATGATGTTCATCGAGTCGTTGTAAACCCGTGCCACTTCCCTCATCGCCAGCTTGAAATTACCCATCACCTCATCGAAATCCAGTACCTCCGATTTCAATTCAGGTATATTTGGAATTACCTGCTTGCCCGATAATTCGCAACGCCCCCCGTTAATGGCCAACAATAAAGTCTTGGCCAGATTGGTACGCGCTCCGAAAAACTGTATCTGCTTTCCAATTTCCTGAAACGAAACACAACAGGCAATGCCATAATCATCACTGTTTCTGGTGCACTGCATCAAATCATCGTTCTCATATTGAATGGAAGAAGTATCAATGGACACCTGCGCGCAGAACTTTTTAAAGCCTTCGGGCAGTTGGGGCGACCACAACACGGTCATGTTGGGTTCAGGTGAGGGCCCTAAGTTGTAAAGGGTTTGTAAGAAACGGAAAGACGTTTTGGTCACCTTATGACGACCGTCGGCCAATCTGCCACCAATGGCCTCTGTTACCCAGGTAGGATCACCGGCAAAAATTTCATTGTAGGCATCCATGCGCAGGTGACGAACCATGCGCAACTTCATCACAAACTGATCGATCAGCTCCTGCGCAAAAGACTCACTGATGACGCCCATTTGAATGTCCTGCTCAATATAAATGTCCAGAAAGGAAGAAACATTCCCCAATGACATGGCAGCACCATCCTGCTCTTTAACGGCCGACAGGTAGGCCATATAAACCCACTGAACAGCCTCTGTGGCATTTTGTGCCGGGCGCGACAGATCCAGTCCGTAAATCTCACCCAACTTATTCAATTCTCCGAGCGCCTTGATTTGCTCCGCCACTTCTTCCCGCAGACGAATGCGCTCATCGTTCATGGGGCCGGTCAACCCCAGCATATCCAGTTTTTTGTTTTCAATCAAACGGTTGACGCCATATAAGGCCACCCGTCGGTAATCTCCGATGATGCGACCACGTGCATAATTGTCGGGCAAACCCGTTAGTATGCCCAACGACCGAAACAGGCGAATTTCGGGCGTATATACATCAAACACACCGTCATTGTGCGTCTTGGCATAGTTTCTGAAAATATCCTTCACCCGATCCGACACTTCAAGCCCGTGCTCCTGACAAGCCTTTTCTACTACAGCAATACCACCATAAGGTTTCATCGCCCTTTTTAACAGCTGATCGGTTTGCAAGCCAACAATGATTTCCTTATCCTTATCGATGTAACCGGCCGCGTGGGAAGCCACGCCGGATACCGTTTCGTTATCAATGGCCAAAACGCCATTGTTGGCACGCTCTTCGGAGATAGCGTCAAGGCATATTTTCCACAAATGATCGGTGCGCTCCGTGGCGTCACAAAGAAAATCGCCCTCTCCATCATAGGGACGCACATTTTTCAACACAAAGTCGCGAACATCAATCGCATTCTGCCAGTTTCCGGATTTAAACATTGCTTCAGATTTTAAGGTGTGTTTTCAACTATTATTACGCTAGTATTATCTGCAAGTTTCGTTTTTAACACATTTTTGCAATCCCGAGATTGCAATTGCAAATATAAAGAAAAATTTCCCTATTAATGATGCGCGACTCAAAAATTCTGATTTTTTAACTTAAAAGAAGGGATCCAGCCAAGACATCTCAAAATAAAAACAATGGGAATCCGCAATGGTTGAGTTCCATTTGGAGGATCCTTCGGAAGAGGTTTGAAATACGGTTATACAAGCAAAGGGCTGTCTTTTAGGACAGCCCCTTGCCAATTCTTTACAAGCATTAAAAATCTATGCTGTAACCTGCTTCTCTACAGCCAGTTTTCCTCTGTAGTAACCACATTCACCGCAAACGGTATGCAGTTTCACAGATGAGCCACAGTTTGAACATACACCCAGAGCAGGCATTGCTGCTTTGTAATGTGTTCTTCTTTTGTCTCTTCTGGTTTTCGAAATTTTTCTTTTAGGATGTGCCATTTTTCAACCTCTTTACTTGTGTTTATCAATTAATTTTTTCAACTCGTCCCATCTTGGATCGCTGTCATTTTCTTCATCCGATTCCGGTGCGGAATCGACCAAATACTCCGACAGCTTTTGAACCATATCGGGGTCACAAACTCTATTGCCATCCTCATCAAAAGGGTGAAGATGACGAATGGGCATTGAAGTAACCACTAAATCATACATCATTTGTGCTACATTCAACTCATGCTCCTCCCGGGGAAGTACGATAATTTCCTCTGAAGGTTCATCGTATACCTCACCAAATTTCACATACAACTTTGTCTGATAATCAATAGGTATTTCAACAGATTCCAGACAATTATCACAAACAGAGGTCACGCTTCCCGAAAAATCAAAATCAAGAATCATCATTTGCTGATCCTTTTTTAGGTCAATATGGGCCTCCACTTGCGCGTTTTCATAAAGGCTATTTTCGAAAAGAGCGAAAAAATCAGCATCAATGGAATAATCAAAGGTGTGATTTCCATCCTTAAGGCCTTTATAACCAATGTCATATTCTTTCAACTTTCTCACGTAACCCCCGGTAAAAACTGTGCAAAGTTATAAAAATAAAAGATGTGAAGAAAAAAAACAACCCTTTTTTCTTATTTATCTCCCGTAGGTAATACGATTCTAAATACACATCCTTTGCCAGGCGCGGAACTCAGAACGCTAATCTGTCCCCGGTGGTAGTGTTCTACAATACGCTTACTCAAGGTCAGCCCCAAGCCCCAACCCCTCACCTTGGTGCTATACCCCGGCTTAAAAACGGTCTTTTGCACGGCTCGCGTCATCCCTTTTCCGGTATCGGAGATATCCACAAAAATTTGCCTTTTTTGCTGATGCAGTTTAATGGCAATGGTTCCTTCTCCTTCCATGGCGTCAATGGCATTCTTGCATAAATTCTCAATAACCCACTCAAAAAGCGGTTTGCTTAAAGGTATAATGGGGTTGGTCAACAAACTCGTTTTTACCTGAAAACGGACCAGAGAAGAACTCCTGCGCCTTAAATAAGCGACCATTCCGTTGATGACCGCTTCAATGTCTTCAGGCGGAAGATCAGGCTTGGAGCCTATCTTGGAAAAGCGTGAGGTAATGGTTTGCAGGCGCTGAATGTCGTACCTCATCTCATTCACCAGTTCCGGATCGGCCTGCTTCATTTGCAAAACATCCATCCATCCCAGCAAGGAAGTGGTTGGGGTTCCCAACTGGTGGGCTGTTTCACGGGCCATACCTACCCATACCTGATCCTGTTCCCATTGACGGGTCGCACTGAAGGCGACATAGGCCACCAACATAAATATAAAAACCACCAGCAATTGGACTATCGGAAACCATTGCAACTTAACCAACAAAATGGAGTCGCTGTAGAAAATATACTGGTATTCTCCTTCACCCAGCTGCACCTGAATGGGCGGCTTAAAGCGCTTCATTTTTTCCAATTCCTTTTGCAGATAAGCCTCCTGCTTACTTTTGGGCAATTCAATATTTCGATGGAAAATAATCTGACTGCTGTCATCGGTAAGAATGACAGGGACGGTGGTGTTATTTCTGAGAATTTCAAGGATCAGCGCCATGGTCTCACCCGTGGAACCGTCCAGTGCCAATTGGCGATTGGCCTCCGCCCATAGCTCAATTTTCTTTTGCTCCTCCTCTTTCAATTCGTTGACCAGACGATTGGTATAGAAAAGCGAGGCGATGCTAATAACCGCCGCGCCAATAATAAGGAAGATCTTCCACCACTTTTTCCTGCTGTATATCTGCATACATTTATCGATTAATAAATCCTTCTACCAGGCAAACGCCATTTTAACGGTGGAATTATGCCGCCATCGATTTTTCTTCCAACTGCTAAAAGCAGATCTCAAGAATCTTTTGATTGACCTCCTCGCTTTTCAAGGGTTTAGACAAAAAATCTCTGATGCCATGGGCCAAATAATGGTTCATCGATTCATTGTTAACCTCTTCTTCAGAAATCATTAACAAAACAGGGCACCCCTGCCTCAACTGATTGATTTGTCCAATCGTCTCTGTTTCAGAATCGCGGGATTCAAGCAAAACAACATCTGCCTTCTGATCCCTTAAAAAACTTGTCACCTGTTCCATATTAGAAAAGAGGACGGTTTTATATCCCAATTTTTTAAGCAAGTTTCCCGTCACCTTTTGATTGAGAGCATTGCTTTCCACCACCATTACCGTCAAATCTTCAGGAATCGAAAGTCGGGCATTCTTCTCTCTCTCGCTCAAGGAAGGAAAATAATCCACAAAAAACTTCCGCAGATTGATTAAGGGAATCGGTTTCCTGAGATAGACATCTGCACCCAGACGTCGGGCCAAACTTGTATTGGCCGTATGGTAATCACTGCTCTGCACCAAGATAAGCAGGTCTTTATGTAGGTGATGGTTGTGTAGCTCCTGCAAAAAATCCAACCCGTTCAAATCATACCGGTGATCGATCACCATCAATTGATAATCCGGATTTCTTTTCAAATGACTTACGGTTTCCAGAGTAGGTGGTAACACCTTGAAATCCACACCCAGTGCTATGAAGTTTCGACTCAAAACCTGTACCTGCATGGGTTCGTCCGTAATAACCAGGGCCTTTATCTGCGCAAAGGAAAACACCTTCGAAAAATCCAGGTTTTTATGATATTTCCGCCATTTCATAGGATGGTAAAGCAAAACTCAGTGCCCGGAAATTCCGGATGAGAAGAAAGACCTGATGGACTATTGGCCCAAATCTCTCCGCCCATGAGCTGTACCAATTGTTTGGATATGGTGGTTCCCAGACCGGTTCCGCCAAATTTTCTGGCAGAAGAACTATCTGCCTGCGAAAAGGGCTCAAAAATAGTTTTGAGCTTCTGGGGTTGAATACCAATTCCGCTATCCTTCACTGAAAAAAGAATGGCCTGCCCACCGTTTGGCAATTTTCCGGGTTGGGCGGAAACTTCGATTTTACCGGTTGGGGTAAATTTTATGGCATTGTTGAGCAAACTATTGAAAACCTGTCGAATGCGCAAGGGATCACCAATAAAGTCGGAAGGCAAAGCCTGATCGAAACGGGTCATTAAATGAATACCCTTTTCGCGGGCCAAAGGAATAAAATCATTTACGATGGTCTTCGTTTCCTCCTTCAGGTTAAAGGGCATGGACTCTATTTCAAAATGACCGGCCTCCAGCTTACTGAAATCCAATATATCGTTGATCAGCGACAATAAAGTCTCTGCGGACCGCTTGGCCATATACGTTTTTTCCCGGTCGTCCCGCTGGAGGGTATGCGACCCAAGCAACAGATCGGTCATTCCAATGATGCCGTTCAAGGGGGTTCGCAACTCATGACTGATATTGGCAATGAATTCCGATTGGGACGTGCTTAGCAAGGAATCTGTTTTTTGAACAAAACCTGTCAGTTCATGGAAAAACTCAAAGACATATCTTTCCGATTGTAAGAAAATAGGGATTTTTTCATTGTTAATCAGTCTTTCAACCCCATTTACATCCTGAATGGTATATCGCACACCGGAGGCAGAAACGACCTTCTTTTCCAAAATCTGAAATCCGCCAAACAAGGCGTTTTCATCCAGCACATGGCCCTCTACCATTTCCATTTCTTCCAACTGAAAAAGGCGCGTGGCCGCCTTATTGATCATCCGGATGCGCTGGTGACTATCCACCAAAATAATGCCCACCGGCAAATAATGTAACACTTTATTTAAAGAACCCTCGGATTGGCGAATGCGGTTTTTTTCAACCAATTGTTTCCGCATGTGGTAAACATATACAAAAACAAATGCCAATAATACCACCAGTGAAGCTAAGATAATGGTCATCCCGTTATTGGATACAGAAAAGTTCCAACGAGAAACCCCATTAGTTAAAAGAAAGTCGGTTAAAAAGTAATTCATTCAAAATGGTTCATTAATATTTTGAAGGCTTCATCGGTATTTTTCGTCCTTATTCAGCAAAATACTGATGTAGCTATTGTACCGGGACAAAGCCACTTCCCCCTCTTCCACGGCCTTTTTAACGGAGCAGCCCGGTTCATGTAAATGGCTGCAGTTGTGAAACTGACATTGGTGCGAAAGGGCAAAAATCTCTCTAAAAAAATGATACAACTCCTCTTTCTCAATCATGATTAATCCAAAGCCTCTGATTCCGGGTGTGTCGATGACATATCCCCCAAATGAAAAGGGATGCATTTCGGCAAAGGTAGTTGTGTGCGTGCCCGTATGATGCGAGGGAGAAATCGCTTTGGTTTTAAGATTCAGACCGGGCTCCAGACGGTTGATCAATGTGCTTTTACCTACCCCGGAATGACCCGTAATAAGCGTGGTTTTATCCTTCAGAAGCGCCTTTATTTCTTCCAGATCCTCTTGCGTTTTGGCCGACAGGGACAATGTTTGATAGCCAATTTGTTCATAAACCGCTCTTAAATCAGACATCTGCTGAAGATGCCGGGCATCATAGCGATCTACCTTATTGAATAATAACAAAACAGGAATGTTATAGGCTTCAGCTGAAGTTAAAAAGCGGTCGATAAATATAGAGGTGGTAATTGGATAGTTGATGGTGACCAGCAGGATGGCCTGATCCACATTCGCAGCTAAGATGTGTGTTTGCTTGGATAAATTAGTGGCTTTACGTATGATGTAATTCTTACGGGGATGAATGTCAGAAATGACGCCTTCACCGGTGGTGGTATCCAGCTCGTAAGAAACCCGGTCGCCTACAGCGACCGGACTGGTACTTTTAAGTTCATCCAACCTCAATTTTCCTTTTAAGCGACAAGGAACAAGTGCTTCATCACCCGTTCGAACGATAAACCAACTTCCTGTCGATTTTATGACAACACCTTCCTTCATTTATCAATATATTAAATCCGGTCGAATACTTTCATGCTTGCTCCCCTTAAGCTACCATCATGAAACATAATAGAATGCAAACAATTACTTCTTTCCAAAATTAATTAATTTCAAACTTAATGCAACACATCCCAATCCTTTATTTTAGCGGGATTTTCATGTAAGACGTTTTTCGTATATATTTTGTTTAACGAACAAGCACGAATAGCCGGAACAGACCAGCCAGAGAATTCCTCCGTTCATCTTACATTTTCATGCAATTGTCAAAATTTATGTGTGCATTTAAACAATCTGTTATATCTTAGCAAAACATTGATAAGTAATTTCTTAGGTTTATAAACCGGTATTTTCAAGCGGTAAAGAATGAGTGAAAGCGCGTTAAAACAGACATCAGAAGAAGAGCTAAATGCCGAAAATAGAAAATTAAGGCATTTACTTAACAAAGTCTATAATCTGGGCGGAGAGTCCGGGGGCAGGGACGCTTCCTGCGACCTTTCCTACTACTTACCGCTGACGATCTCACGCATACTGACGCAGGATACGCCCTTTGACGAGCGCATACAGGAAGTTCTCAAATATTTGGGCGAATTTACCGCTGTGAGCCGGGCTTACGTATTTGAAAACTCGGACGACAACCTGTTTTGCTCCAACACCTATGAGTGGTGTGAGACCCCCGCTCAATCACAAATGCATCTTTTGCAAAAAATTGATTACAAGGATGTCCCTTCCTGGAAGAAATTGCTGGAGGAAAAAGGTTCCATTGAAGCTTACCGGGTAGAAACAGATTTGCCGCAGGACCTAACTTCCATTCTTGAATCTCAGTCGATTAAATCCATTCTGGTTTTCCCCCTGACTTCCGGATCGCAGCTATCCGGATTTATCGGATTTGATGAATGTTCGTTTCACCGGCGGTGGCTGGAAGTAGAAAAAGTCTTGCTGGCAACGGTGGCACGCCTGGTGAGTAATGCTTTTCAGCAACGGAATTCCATTCGACAAATTCGCCAATCGCTTCAAACTAAGCAATTTTTATTTGATATCGCTTCCCTGCTTAACAAGGCCGAAACATTAGAAAAATCCTTTTCGCCCATTGCGGAAAAAATCACTAAAACCTGGAACCTGGAAGGCTTTGCCCTCTACTACAAAAACACGCCCGACCTCAACCATTTTGAGATGGCCGCCTACTCCACTTCCACAGAAGTTTCCGATTGGACCTTTCCCCTTCAGCTCACATTGCCTGCTGAATTCCCTTTCATCACCCTTCCCAATGATCAGGCCCTTGAGCTTTGCCAACAACCCCGGCAGGCGGCTGCCAGAAAAGCGGCTGGCTTTAGTGAACATAGCTGTTTGGTGGCCGGCATCCGAACCTACAATGGGCCCAATGGCATCATGGTGCTCAAATGGAGCAAGGCCGAAAGCACCACACCTCTTGATTATCAATTAATAGAAACCATCAGCGGCATGATTGCCCGGCAATTGGACCACCGAATGTCAGAAATCAGCAACCGCCGCCACCATGAAAAGATCCTCAGTATCAACGAGCAACTGGCAGAAAAAGAACAATTTTTAAACAACATCATAAAGGCAGCACCCATTGGCATTCTGCTGGTGAAAGACCGGATTATCCACTATCTCAACGATAAGGTGACTCAATCAAGCGGCTATGAAAGAGAAGAACTCATTGGCAAGCACTTTTCCGAGCTTTATTATCCACAATTTGAAGATGACGACAGAATTCAAAAATTCTATTCAGAAATTGTGCAAAACGGCGTAAGCGCCATTGATGTGAAATTGAGAAAGAAAACCGGTGAACCCTTATTTTATCAGGTTACCGGAACGCCGGGACCGGGGTTTGAAACAGATGGCTACTTCTTGTTGATTGGACAGGACATGACCCAGATAAAGGCGGTGGAAAATGACCTGATAGATAGTGAGGAACGTAACCGGAAAATCATTGAAACCAATGTGGATGGCATTTTCATCATCAGTCAAAACAACCAGTTGGTATATGTCAACAAGGCCGGCTGTGATTTAACCGGTTATCATCAAAAGGAAATCACCACGCTGTCACCAACGGCCTTTTTCCCTTCCAATACCGCCTTAAAAGATTACCTCTCCATCATGCAAAAATTGCGAGAAGGTGATTCTTTTAAAGGAGACACCCACATTACCCATAAAAATGGCAGCATCATTCAGGTGGAAGTCAATGCCAATGTCCTATCCTTACACGGCAGCGACCATTTTTATTTTAACATCCACGATATCACGAAAAGAAAACAAACCGAAATAGAATTATTACTGGCCAAGGAAAAGGCAGAAGCGGCAGATCGCCTCAAATCCTCCTTCCTGGCCAATATGAGTCATGAAATCCGAACCCCGCTCAATGCCATTGTTGGCTTTTCGAACCTGCTGGGGGAAACCGAACATGAACATGAATTACGTGAGGAATTTGTATCGCTTATCAACACCAGCGCCGATTCACTCATGGCCATCATCAACGATGTGATTGACCTGTCGAAAATTGAAAGCGGTTTCTTAGAAATAAAAAACACAACGGTTGGCATAGATAGCATTCTTAGAGCCATACATGCCAATTATCAAAGAAAAATAGAAAAGGAACAAATCGAGGCCTTCCAATTGCATCTGGAATTACCCCGCTCTGACCACGAAACGGTTTATGTCAATGCCGACCAGTCCAGATTACTTCAGGTCATAAATTATTTGATGGACAATGCCTTCAAATTCATTGAAAGGGGACATATCACGCTGGGTTTCGAACTCCTCCACCGCGAGGTACGTATTTTTGTAAAAGACACGGGTATTGGCATCTCTCCCGACAAACAAAGTATCGTATTCGAGGCCTTCAGACAGGAGGATGAGACCCATTCCAAAAAGCATGGCGGAACCGGCCTGGGTCTCGCGCTCTGTAAAAAACTGACCGAAGCCATGGGTGGTCGTATTGGTCTTGTTTCTGAAAAGGGTAAAGGCTCTGAGTTTTTCCTGACCCTTAATCAAACGACCCCTGTCGAAAAACAAGCACCGAAGATTCAGGTATCAAAACCCCTTGGTCTGAACATCCCCAATTGGAACAACCGGATGATTCTGTTGGTGGATGATAACAGCTCGGTTCATATGCAAATGAAGAAGCTTCTGGAGAAAACCCACATCACCATTCTATCTGCCCGCTCTGGCGCGGCTGCGCGACAGTTGCTCATGAACCGGAAGGACATTGATGCGGTGATTATGAACGATTATTTACCGGATATTGAACCGGCCAATCTGGCCAACGAATTACGGGCCGCACAGATCAATATACCTTTATTTCTTCAGTCGGGAGATGACCAGACCAGCAAGCGGGATTATTACAGGCAAAAAGGCTTCACGGATTGTGTGAATGAACCCATTTTGTCGAACGATATTTATAAAACCATCGGGTCGATGTTTGAGCCGGTGTAAACCGGCTTATTTTTCAACTACCAAGTGCGGCTTTCATTTCAAGGATGGCCTGCTTCATACTCTCCATATCCAGCCCCACTTCCTTAAACAATTCCATCTGCGAACCATGCTCAATAATCCGGTCGGGTACGCCAAGACGCTTTACCGGACAATGATAGCCATGGTCTGCCATAAACTCAATGACCGCCGTTCCCATGCCGCCCACAATGGTGCCATCCTCAATGGTAACAATGGCTTTATAGTCACTGAAAACCTCGTGTAACAGATCCGTATCAAGCGGCTTAACAAAGCGCATATCGTAATGCCCCACCTGCAAGCCGTTCGATGCCAGCGCCTCACAAACACGTCCCGCTTTAACCCCCAAGGGACCAATGGTAAGAACAGCGATTTCCTCACCTTTTCGCAAACAACGGCCTTTACCCACCTGGATTTGCTCAAAGGGTCGTTGCCAGATTTCATGACTCCCCACCCCCCGGGGATAACGAATGGAAAAGGGCCCCTGATCGGGCAATTGAGCCGTGTACATCAGATTGCGTAATTCGATTTCATCCATCGGGGATGAAACCACCAGATTGGGGACACTGCGCAGAAAGGACAAATCGTACACCCCGTGATGCGTGGCACCGTCTGCCCCCACCAATCCGCCTCTGTCGAGACAAAAAACCACATTCAAATTCTGAATGGCCACATCATGAACCACCTGGTCATAAGCCCGCTGCATAAAAGAAGAATAAATGTTGCAAAAGGGCACCATACCTGAAATGGCCAATCCGGCCGAAAAAGTGACTGCATGTTGTTCGGCAATGCCCACATCAAAAGCCCGATCGGGCATGGCCTGCATCATAATATTCAAACTGCAACCCGAAGGCATGGCAGGGGTTATTCCTACAATTTTCTCATTTTGGCGGGCCAATTCAACAATGGTGTGACCAAAAATTTCCTGAAACTTAAGCGGCTTGACTTTATCAGAACCCACTTCCTCTTCAAACAAGCCGGTCACTTTATCGAAGCGGCCTCTGGGGGCATGCCAGGCCGTTTGATTTTCCTCAGCCAGTTTAAAACCCTTTCCTTTTTTGGTGATGACATGCAACACCTTCGGTCCGGGGATATCTTTCAAGTCTTTCAACACGCTGGTAAGATGCGCAATATCATGGCCATCCACCGGCCCGAAATAACGAACATTCAAACCCTCAAAGATATTGGTCTGACGTGTTAACAAATTTTTGATGCTGTTGTTGATTTTGACAATCATCTCCTTGGAGCGGGGGCCTGCCAGTTTCAACTTGCCCAGACCTTTGAAAATTTCCCGGCGGACCTTGTTATAGGTGTGACTGGTGGCGATATCCACCAGATATTCACTAAAGCCTCCCACATTGGGGTCAATGGCCATATTGTTATCGTTCAGGATCACCAACACATTGGCCTGCATCGAGGCCAGGTTATTCAGACCCTCGAAGGCCAATCCGGCCGTCATGGAACCATCGCCAATGACCGCCACCACTTGGCGGTTGGTTAAACCCTGCTGCTTAAACGAAGTAGCCATACCTAACGCAGCGGATATACTAGTAGATGAATGGCCTACGCCAAAAGCATCATAAACGCTCTCTGTAATATTGGGAAAACCACTGATCCCCTTATATTTTCGATTGGTGTGGAAGGAAGTGCGACGACCGGTCAGAATTTTATGGCCATAGGCCTGGTGACCTACGTCCCAAATCAGCTTATCATCCGGGGTGTTCAACACATAGTGAAGTGCCACGGTTAACTCAACCACCCCCAGGCTGGCGCCAAAATGAGCAGGATTGCAAGATACGGCGTCAATAATGAACTCACGCAACTCTTTACAAACCTGTAACAATTTCTCCTCGGGGAGCTTTCTCAGATCAAATGGTGAATTGATTTGTTCCAGTAGGGGGTAACCGGCCTCTTCCATTCCTGTTAAGATTCTCAATTTGCTAATGTTGCAAATATAACACTTTGTTAACAGATAGTTTCAACCGGCCAATAATTGTTTACAGTTAAGAACCGGTCTAAGTTGAAATTTTTTAGTTATTTTATCCCTGAACAAAGACGCATTTTAAACCTTAATAGCGAAGGATGTTCTAAATCATCGATGGTATGTGGATTTCGAAAAGTCAAATGGTGGCACATGCATGGACCACGCTTCAATACCTTAGCTGGCAGCGTGTATGGAACGTGTTTCTGCTACTCAGCAGTTTTTACTGGTCCAGAATGCTGGGCCGGCCACATATCAAGGGCACGCCCTGGTCGCTATCTGTGGAGCCATCGGGACAATGCAACCTGCAGTGCCCGGAATGTCCGGTTGGTGCCGGCGTTCTCACCAGAAAAGCGGGCATGCTGACCCCCTCGCTGTTTCAAAAAATGGTCAGTGACAGTGGTCCGCAACTGGCCTACCTCAATCTTTATTTCCAGGGGGAGCCCTTGCTTAACCGACAAATAGAGGAAATCATAAACATCGCCCGGGAACACCGCATCTATACCTCCATGAGCACCAACGGTCATCAATTGACGCCACAAAAGTGCGAAGGGCTGATAAACAGCGGACTGACCAAATTGATTGTTTCGGTGGACGGACTCACCCGGGAAAGCTATTCGCGCTACCGCAAGGGAGGAGATTTAGAAAAAGTCAAGCAGGGCATCAGAACTTTTATCCGACAAAGAGCAGCCTTGAAAAGCAAAACGCCCTTTCTGGTCGTTCAATTTCTGGTGTTTGCACACAACGAGCATGAAATTCCGGAACTCAAAAAATGGTGTCGGAATATGGGGGTGGACAAATTGGAGCTGAAATCGGCCCAGTTTTACGACTTTGGCAACGAAGAGGTCAAGCCTCCTTCCAATAATAAATATTCGCGTTACTACCCGGTCCGGGATAATCAACTGACCCTGAAAGGAAAACCATACAACCATTGTTACAAACAATGGGGTTCTGCGGTGGTATCCTGGGACGGTCAAATGGCCCCGTGTTGTTACGACAAAGACCTGGATTTTTCACCGGGCAACATCCGAAACCAAACTTTAAAAACCATCTGGAAAAACGGATCATTGCACCAGTTCCGAAAACAAATACTGAAAGACAAGTCCGCTCTGGAAATGTGCAGAAATTGCCCCGAAGGCCGTCAATGGATCATTTAGCATACCTCTTTAATCCTCCTCACCAAAAGGTAACAAGCAGACCTTGGATAAGGCGTCCGACAAACTTTCACGCGTTTCGGCCAGCATCATTAAGGTATCGTGGGGTTCAATCATGGTATGGCCATTCGGTGTAATAAACTTCCCTTCCCGCTTGATCATCACAATCAAGGCCGTCTTGGGAAAATTCAGTTCCAGAATCTTCTTATGAACGGCGGGACTGTCTTCGGCCACATCCACTTCTGTAATTTCTGATTTGACACTGTCTGATAATTCAATATCCACTGGTGTTCGCCGACGCAACCTGTGTGGCAAGGCGACATGCAGCCATTTGGACATCAAAGGCAAAGTGGTCCCTTGAATCAGCACCGAAAAAATGGTGATAAAAAACACCAGATTGAAAATGATGGGGGCTTTGTCCAAACCTATAAGCATGGGATAAGTGGCAAAAACAATGGGCACAGCCCCTCTCAATCCCACCCAGGAAATAAAAAGGCGGTCACGTTGATGCATTTTAAAAGGCAGTAGCGACAGTACCACGGCCAGGGGCCGTGCCACAAAAATCAGAAACAGTGAAATCAGGACGCCCGGGACAATCAACGGAAGCATCTGAGAGGGAAAAACCAATAATCCCAGGGTGAGAAATAGAATAATTTGCATCAGCCAGGCGATACCATCGAAGAACTTGATGAGCGTTTTTTTATGAATCAATTCCCGATTTCCCAGAAAAACACCGCAAATATAGACCGCCAAAAAACCATTGCCCGATAAAAGCTGGGTAGCAGAAAAAGTAAGAATTACCAATGCCAGCACCAGCACCGGGTAAAGGCCGTCATAATCCAACTTGATCCGATTAATCACCATCTGCCCCAATTTGCCCATGCCAAAACCCATCAGGGCCCCCACCGAGAACTGCAGAAAAAACAGGGGAACGATCGACCACAGGGTCTTGTCGGGCGACTGCGTCAATGAAATCAGGGAAACCGTCAGGAAGTAAGCCATGGGATCATTGCTGCCACTTTCCAGCTCCAGGGTTGGGCGAATCTGGCCTTTAAGGTTGACACTTTTTGACCGGAGAATGGAAAACACAGCAGCGGCATCGGTCGATGACACAATGGCTCCCAACAATAAGGCCTCCAAAAAAGAAAAGGAAGTAAAATACCAGACCACCAGCGCCACCAGTCCCGCCGTCACCACCACACCCACCGTTGACAGCATAATCCCCTTTCCAATAACAGGTCGGATGCTCTTCCAGCGCGTATCAAACCCACCTGAAAACAAAATGTAGTTCAGGGAGATGATGCCAATGGTTTGTGCCAGTCCCGGATCATCAAAGTCAATCTGGCCAATGCCCTCACTACCGGCCAACACCCCAATCAACAAGAACAGCAGAAGCGTTGGAATGCCCAGTCTGTAAGATGTTTTACCCGCCAAAATACTTATAAACAACAGCATCGCCACCAACAGCAGTCCATTCTCCAGGGATATGTCCATCAAAAAACAATTTAAGTTAAACGGTTCGTTTATTGACCATACTACTTGAATATATAGCCATTATAAACGCATGAATCACAAGATACATATAGAATCATTCTTTTTCAATTGGCAACACAAATAAAAGGCCGTACTCCTAAAGAACGGCCTTTTATTATTAATCTGTCAACCAAATATCTGGATCACTCAATGCTCCAAACAACCATTTCAATGACCCGCTTCAAAAGTTCTAAACCTGGCCAGGCGTTTCCTTACTTAAGGCTCTTGAACAACTCCGTCATGCTCACCTGATCGCCGATCAGATGCTTCAGGTCGGCTATTTTCACACGCTCCTGTTTCATGGTATCCCGGTAACGGATGGTCACCGTCTGATCCGCAGCTGAATCATGGTCAATGGTGATACAGAAGGGTGTACCTATGGCGTCATGACGACGGTAGCGCTTACCAATGGAGTCTTTCTCGTCGTACTGACAATTGAAATGGTATTTCAGATCGTCCATAATGGCACGGGCCATATCGGGCAAACCATCCTTTTTCATCAAAGGCAACACCGCCAGCTTAACGGGAGCCAACACCGGCGGCAACTTCATAACCACCCGACTTTCCTTCTTCCCGTCTTTTCCTTCCACCTCTTCCTCACAATAAGCACCGGCCATGATACTCAAAAACATCCGATCCACACCAATGGATGTTTCTATCACGTAAGGCACATAGCTCTCATTGCGCTCCGGATCGAAGTAGGTAATTTTTTTACCTGAGAACTCCTGGTGCTGCGTCAAGTCAAAATCCGTCCGTGAGTGAATCCCTTCCACCTCTTTGAAGCCAAAAGGCATTTCGTACTCAATGTCGGTAGCAGCATTGGCGTAATGCGCCAATTTATCATGGTCGTGAAAACGGTATTTATGGTCGCCCATGCCCAGCGACTTGTGCCACTTCATACGGGCAGCTTTCCACTTTTCAAACCACGCCAACTCTTCACCGGGGGGAACGAAAAATTGCATCTCCATCTGCTCAAATTCCCGCATACGGAAAATAAACTGACGGGCCACAATCTCGTTACGGAAGGCTTTACCAATCTGAGCGATACCAAAAGGCAGCTTCATGCGGCCGGTTTTTTGCACATTCAGGAAATTCACAAAAATGCCCTGGGCCGTTTCGGGACGCAGAAATATTTTCAAAGCCCCATCTGCCGTAGATCCCATCTCGGTAGAAAACATCAGGTTAAACTGACGCACATCGGTCCAGTTTTTAGTGCCCGAAATGGGACAAACCACCTCGTAGTCGACAATAATCTGACGCAACTCTGTCAGGTCGTTATCATTCAAGGCCTTAACAAAACGGGCATGAATCTCTTCCTTCTTTTTCTGGTTCTCCTGGATCCGGGGATTGGTTTCCCGGAACATTTTCTCATCAAAGCTGTCCCCAAATTTTTTGGCGGCCTTTTCCACCTCTTTGTCCATTTTGCCATCGTACTTGGCCATCAAATCTTCAATGAGCACATCCGCACGGTAGCGTTTCTTACTGTCTTTGTTGTCAATCAAAGGATCGTTAAAAGCATCCACATGGCCCGAGGCTTTCCACACAGTGGGGTGCATAAATATGGCAGAATCAAGCCCCACCACATTTTCATGGAGCAAAACCATGGAGTCCCACCAATATTTTTTGATGTTGTTCTTCAATTCAACGCCATTCTGACCGTAGTCGTAAACAGCTCCCAAACCGTCATAAATCTCGCTGCTTTGAAAAACAAACCCATACTCTTTACTATGGGCTACCAATTTCTTAAACACATCTTCCTGAGCCATAATGCTAAATCTTTATATCTGTTATATTATATTTTCTATTTCAAATACCACTGATTTGAACCGGGGATTTCCAACATGGACCATAAAAAATCCGACAAAAAATCCCAGCCTCGCCATGCAAAAGCGCAAAAATAGGCAAAAAATCAGTTTTACAACAATTTAAAGCCAATTAGTTAGCGCCCACACACAAACTCAAAGCGGTCTTCCTTTTTTACTTATAATCTGCTTGGTTTTATGCGTTATGCCTCTTTTTTTATACCAGCTCCGTTCATTAACTATTGCACATTTAAAAACTTTTCATTTACTTTGTTTTTCAAAGTTCTTTTAGAAATGGAAACAAAAAACAACCCCTCCGAAGATCTGAAGCACATTCGGCAGATGATGGAAGCTTCTTCCAAGTTTTTATCCCTCAGCGGCCTGTCGGGCATAGCGGTGGGCAGCTTTGCCCTTGCAGGATCTGCCATCGCCTATTTCATCCTACTTGAAGGCGGCACCCTCAAATACGATGAATTCCTGCAGGTACTGAATCGCGGCAACCATTTCCCATTCAGGACGGCCATGTTACTGAACGCGCTTTTTGTCCTTTTCAGCGCTTTGATTTCGGCCTGGTATATTAGTTACCGTACCAGTAAAAAAAGAAAGCTGAAGTTCTGGACCCCGTCCGCCAAAAAAATGGTTTGGAGTCTTTTTTCCGTATTATCCGTTGGCGGTATTTTTTGCCTTCTACTGCTTTACAACGGCTACTTCCGGCTCATCGCTGCGTCCATGCTCCTATTCTATGGACTGGCACTGCTTCATGCCAGCAAATACTCCATGCAAAACATAAGTGCACTGGCCTATACCGAAATTACCATTGGCTTGCTGGCCACCTTATTTCACAATTACGGTTTGTTGCTTTGGACCTTGGGGTTTGGTTTTGTGCATATTGTATACGGCATTGTCATGTATTTTAAGTATGACCGACCACTTGCCAAGCTCCATGCCAAACAACAACAAAAATAAGGTAGATATGAAAACACTCATTGAGGGACTCAATAAAAACTTTGACAACCGTGTTCGCCTGGGCATCATGAGTGCCCTAATGGTGAACGAGGGTGTTGAATTTAATACCCTCAAGGATCTGCTTGGTGTAACGGACGGTAATTTGGCGAGTCACTTAAAAGGTTTGGAGAAGGCGGGAATTATTTGTGTTCATAAACAGTTTGTAGGCCGGAAACCAAATACGTCCTACACCATTTCGGAAGACGGAAAAAGGCAGTTCAACGCCCACATTGATGCATTGGAAAAACTGCTTAAGGGTCCCTAAGAAAGAAAAGTCTGCAACTAATTAATCATCTATATTTTTTTCACCATTTACTTTGTTTTTCAAAGTACTATTAAACTCAACAACCATGGAAACCAACGCACCAAAAACAGAACACTGGATGAATTCACTCACCTTTAAAATGGCCATTATCGGGGTCATGATCCTTTTGCTACTCATCCCTTTATCTATGATCAGAAGTATCATTTCTGAAAGGGAGTCCACCTCGCTACAGGTTGAAAATGAGATTTCAGCGCAATGGGGATATGCCCAAGTGCTGGCGGGTCCCATTTTGAATATTCCTACAGAATTGACATCTGTGGATAAAAACGGGAATGTCATCACTGAACGCGATTGGTTACATATTATGCCTTCCAACCTGGATATTGCATCACGCCTGGAGCCGGAGATCAGATATCGCGGCATATTTAAAACGGCTGTCTACACATCCGTTTCCCATATTACGGGCAACTTCAAATTCCAGCTTAACCCTGAGGAGATAGAGGGCGAACCAGACTGGAGCAAAGCAGTGGTTACCTTTGGGATAAGTGACAATCGGGGCATCAGGGGAGATATTGGCATATTGTGGAACAATGAGCCCCTAGAACCTGAGTCTGGTATGCTCACCCAAAACATTACCAAGACCGGCTTCAGTATTAAAACACCCCTGACGCTTGAAAACCTGGAAAACAGCATTCCATTTAACATCAACCTCGAATTGAGCGGATCCAAAAGTTTCACCATATTGCCATTGGGCCAAAAAAGCAACATCAACATCAACTCTTCGTGGACCAACCCCAGTTTCAGCGGAAATCTTCTGCCTCAAAAAAGAAAAATTTCAGATGCCGGATTTGAGGCCAACTGGCAGCTCACCCATTTAAACAGGAATTTTCCTCAATACTGGCAAGGGCAACAATTTGATGTGTGGGAACACTCACTGGGAGTTGATCTGTTTCTTCCGGTCAACCATTATCAAAAAGCGACCAGGTCGGCCAAATATGGCATACTGTTCATTATTCTTACCTTACTGGTCTTTTTGTTTATTGAACTGATTAACAACAAAAAAGTGCATCTGTTCCAATACTTGCTGGTAGGCCTGGCCTCATCCTTTTCTTTTCACTTCTAACTGCCTTAAGCGAGCATCTCGGCTTTAATCTCGCCTATCTGGTGGCCTCTCTGGTCAACATTGCGGTGATCGGATTGTTTGCCTATGGCTTGCTGGAGGACCTCCGATTGACCTCATGGGTGACCGGTCTTCTCGTGCTTATGTACACCTTCCTATTCGTTCTTTTGCAGCTAAATGATCTCGCATTCCTGGCTGGCAACATCGGCCTGGTGATCATACTTTCTGTCATTATGAAGGCTTCGCTTCGACTGACCAGGTAAGTTTCGCGGGCAAATGACAAGCCTCACATTCCCAAAAAAAGGCGTCTCCCCGGAGACGCCTTTTTTATTGGTTCAACACTTAGAGAAACAGACAAAACCTTTCTGTCCTACTCCAAAAAAATCCTGAAAGAATATTTAAAAAAACCATCTGTAAGTCACATTCACGTTCCGTCCGGGCATCACAAAATTGCGGTCTTCAATGCGGCTCAGGTGATCGCGGTATTTGGTGTCAAGGGCATTTTCCACCCGCACAATGAGCACATGCTGACCAACGGTATTGAGTCGGTATCCGGCCTGAAAGCCCAACAGGGAATACCCATCTGTGACAGCTTCATCGGGCGCCACCTGGTCCTGCCGGCGCACCGCCATATAGCTGGCGCCTACCCATCCCTTCACGTAATCATATTCCACTTCGTTGCGCCAGCGGAAAGGGGGAATAAAGGGCAGGTTCCGGTTGGGCGCATTATCGATGACCCGCCGGCCGCGTACCCAGTCCATAGAGGATTGCCACGACAAGCGATCTGTAATCTGATACCCCATACTGAATTCATTTCCATATAAGCGGGCCTTGCCTTCGGCATACTGAAAAATTTCGTAACCCGAAGACTCATCCACCTCCCGGTGGGTTGAAAAATGATATAATTGGCAAAATCATTGACAAAACCGGTCAATTCCATTTTGACCGATCCCCGCTCCCAGACAACAAAAACATCACCGCCATGCCCAATTTCATCATTGAGTTGGGTGTTGCCTTTTTCATAAACACCGGCCCCCAAATGGGCCCCATCTGCAAAAATCTCCTCCACCATGGGGTTGCGGTGCGACCGGGCCAACTGGGCCCCAATCTCCAGTCCCTCAAAGGGACGGATGTTTAAGCCCAGAGAACCGGAGTAATTGAAAGCGTTGCGCGACAAACGAACCTCCGGGAACACTTCATTTGGCAGTGCCTGCGAATTCTGAAAATCGAGTCGCAGACCAAATTGCATACGTAAGGTATTTGAAAGGGGCACCTCCTGAAAGGTAAATGTCGCCATGGAAAAGCGTTGCTCGCCGGGGGTATAAGACTCATCGCCGGTCACATCAAGACTTTGTCCGTTCAGACTGAAACCTAAGGCCCCACGGGCTAATATGCCAACCGGCTTGTGTTGCAAAGTCAGCGTTGAGCTAAAGGCGTACTGCTCATATTCCAGTCCTATCAGCTCCACGGCGGGCTGTCCCGCGGGCCGTTCAATCCCGACTTCCTGCTGGTGAAAACGGGTCGTATTGAAGCGCAATTGCGCCTGATCAAAAAACTGTCCGGATAAATTCTTTCCAAATCGCCCCTGAAAAGCCATCCGCTGCGCCCTTATCTCCACATCCTCCTCAGGCACATCCACCGATTCAGGAATTTCAAAGGACTGGTCGGATAGAGAAAAACTCAAGCCCCCATTAACCCGCTCAGTATTGATTCCCCAGCCCAAAGCACCATCGTAGTTGCTCATGGAAGTACCGGGCACAGCGCCTTCAGGGGTCGTCATGTCACCCGCCTGGCGCAGCGCAAAGCGCCCGGTAAAAGCATTGCTTTCCCGGCCAATAGTGACCCGCCCAAAGCCGGCACCCATATTATTCATGGTGGCGCCCTGGACCGAAACAACACCGGAAACATTGGCATCCCACTGGTCCGGAATATCGGTGGTCATCAGGTTAATCACACCCCCCAAAGCACTGGAGCCATAGAGCAGACTGGCAGGGCCTCGGATGACCTCTACCCGACTGGCCGCCAGAGGATCCAAAGAGATGGAGTGGTCGGCCGAAGTCTCCGAGATATCTCCCATGCGCTCTCCGTTTTCCAGAACCAGAATGCGGTCACCATCCATTCCCCTAATAACGGGACGGGCAGGTGCAGAGCCAAAACTACGCATGGAAACGCCGGGTTGCCCATTCAGCATTTCCCCAAAAGAAGGCTCACTGCGGCGCTGTATCTGTTCACCCATAAAAACCGCATCCGGTTGATAACGAAAACCACTGGCTGTGGGCGATGCCGTTAAAGTAATACCCGACAAATTAATACTGGCAGGGGCCAGATGAATATCCACCTCCTTGGTGGTTTTCAACTCCGCTTCAAAGTCAATTTCAGCCAGGGCATAGCCCATACTGGATGCCAAAATGGTTAGAGGCCCTTCGGGCAAATTGGTCAACATATAATGCCCACTGGCATCGGTTATGGTGCCTATACGGCTCCCCTTGATCAACACATTCACAAAAGGCAGATGCTCTCCGGTAGTGGCATCCACTACATGACCAAAGACATTGGCATCGGTCCGGGGACGGGCATCGCTTGGGTTAGCCACTACGGACGATCCCATACAAAAGTTCATAACCATTAATATCAGAATAATACAGGTATTTCGCATAACATTTTTATAAACAAATTCATAACTGCTTTACCAACGCTGTCATAGCAAGGTTGATAAAAAAGAAAAGAGCGTGTCTCCCCAAAAAGCGCTCATGCATAGCGCACATCGGATGGCAGGCGCCTAAAACCCACGCATTCTTTAATGGAGACAATGATGTAGAAAGATGTTAAGCGAAAACGGGCGGCCCCCGCAGTTGGTTTGTCCACTGATACCCAAAAACGATCAATCTGGAGGTCCGCGGAATAAAAAGAGAAGTATTTAAACAGGAAAATAAAATCCCCAAAACGATGAGAATGGCCAAAAGGCTGGTGCTGGAAAACAGCAGAGCCAGCATAAAAAACTCGGCACTGGTATGTTGATGATCCTGATAGGGCTGGCCCGGAATGCGTGCGCTGGAGTAAGGGTGTGCATGCTTGATAACCGCGCCATTGTCCATTTGATGATAGTGCCAGTTAACCATCTGGTTGTGATACAACCAGATAAGAAAGGGCAAACTCAGTAAAACAAGCAGTTGCTTAATTTTTCTATTTCTAATCATGGACGAAAAACATCATTATCATTGACAAAAATAACGCTTATGCCCCGGATATTGTTTTTTTGAATCACAAAAAAACATAAATGGAAGACCCACCTCCCTACCACACCACCTTTTTTCGCAGAATGATCACCTTTTGATTATCGCTATACGCCAGATCATAACCATAACGGGTGCAGATGTATTCGAAAGTCTTTGTGTGAAAAAAAGAAACATGCGTAGAATCCTTCAAATACCACCAATTGGCCACATCCATGGTTTCATCCCAGAAATTGGTCATAATGGTGAGGGTGCCATCGGGCCGCAGTAAGGCCGTTAACAATTTCAATTCCTGATTCGGATCAAAGAAATGCTCAAAACACTCGGTGGCGAAAATAAAGTCCTGCCGTTCATCGGGCAATTCAGGAAAAAAGAAGGGATCGTAATAACTGCAAGCGCAGTCATTTTTTTCAAGCATACGCGCCAGTACAGGGTTGGGACCACAGCCAAAATCCATTCCTTCCATATCCGGTTCCAGAAAAGGCAACGTCGGCTCTAGCGCCTGACTTAAAAACGTCACATATCCCGGACATTCCTCTGTATTGTTATGCTGCTGGTAACGGTCTTTTTCCGCCTCTGCTACGAGCCAATTTTGCGGTGCTTTAAAAATTAAATAACAATGATTACACTTATATAAGGTCACATCATCGTTTCCCTTAAAACTATTTAAATCCTCTCCTGCGCAAAGCGTACACTTCATTCATTCATAATTAAGTGATGAGGGGGCAAAAATACCAAATAAAAAACCCAAAGCCAATGGCTTTGGGTTTTAAAGGATTAAACAAAACAAAAAGTACTATTCAGCTTTCTTTTCTTTTGCGCATTCAGCTTTCTTAGCTTTGTCGCACTCCGCTTTTTTAGTTTTATCGCAGTCTGCTTTCTTTTCTTTGTCGCATTTCTTTTCGCAGTTTTCTTTCTTTTCAGGTTCCTGCATCATGGTAGCAGCCGTTGCGGGTGCAGTTAATGCCAAAGTGAAAACAAACAAAAATGCTACAGCTATTTTCTTACTCATAATCTTTAATTTAAATTGGTTAATGATATCTGACACAAATTTAGAATGATTCTTTAAAAGAACAAGTTACCGGCCTGTTAATTGGCGTTAATGTTATGTTAACGCATATAGTGAGTCCGTAAAAATGGCTAATTTTGAGCACCATGAAAAAAGGAAAACCAACCGACAAGCAGGGCATACTGGCCATTACCACCTTTGTGGTACTGGCACTTCTGATGATGGTTCAAATCAGCTGGATTTTCAGAGCCGCCCGTTTGGAGGAGCAAAATTTCAACCACCGGGTATCGATGGCCTTAAAAGCAGCCAGAGATGAAATCGGGGTCAGAGCGCCTAAGTGTACGGACATGTCCGATTTTCTTTGCGGACGTCAATGCCCCGAACATGTCAACCAGTCCAAACACGCAGAAGTAGACAGCATTATTCGCGCCAACCTGTCGATGTACAACATTGCTTTACCCTATACTTTTGAAATTACCGACTCCTTACTGCATCAAAGTCGGGGACGCTTTTTCAACCCTACCTGCTACCAACAGAATTTAAATGGACTCATCGATCAGAATGGCATCCAAATAAGGGTCCTCTTTCCTACCCGCAATCAATATTTGATAGGCCAGCTTTATAGCCAATTGGGCCTTTCCATTCTATTCATTCTTTTTGTCATGCTGTCATTTCTCATCACCTGGCGGCTTTTCAGAAGAGAAAAAGATTTGATGCTGCACACCACCGATTTTATCAACAACATGGTGCATGAATTTCAAACCCCCATCGCCAACATCCGCTTTGCCGCCAATTTGCTCAAGAAGAAAAAAACAGGGGACAGCCCTCAAAAGACCGAAGAATATACCGAAGTCATCCTCAATGAAACCCTCCGCCTGCAAGGCCATGTTGAAGCCATTTTAAAAGTGGCGTCCCATTCTGATAATCAGGACAGCACCGAAAAAATTGACATGCATCAAATGATCGAGCACGTCATATCGACCTTTCATTTTCGCCTGGAACATGCCCAGGCGGCCATTTCTTTGGATGCCCGTGCATCCAAACATGAAATTAACGCAGAATGGGGTCCGCTGACACTCATCATTTCCAATTTAATAGACAATGCCTTAAAATACGTCAGCCATCAACCACAAATCCATATCTCCACTCAAAACAAAGAGAACCTTCTGGTTGTTTCTGTACAGGATAACGGGATAGGTATTCGAAAAGAAGACCAATCCAGAATCTTTGATAAGTTTTTCAGAGTTTCCACCGGCAATGTGCACGATGTTAAAGGCTTTGGTTTGGGCCTGACCTACGTCAAAAAGGTGGTTGAGCAGTTCGGTGGCCATGTTACGGTTCAAAGCACCCCTGGCAAAGGCAGTATATTTACGCTGACTTTTCCTTTAATAGATAGCCATGTCAACACAGAAAACAATTCTCATCATTGAAGATGACCTCAACATGGGGTTTTTGCTTAAAGAGTATTTGACGGCCAATGATTTCAATGTGGAACTTTGCACCGATGGCGACAAAGCGCTCTCAGCCTTCCAATCCACCCGCATCGATTTCTGTCTGATTGATGTCATGCTCCCCGGCATAGATGGTTTTACTTTGGCAGAGCGCATCCGCGACAAAGACCCGGATGTACCGGTGGTGTTTCTGACGGCGCGCTCCATGAAGCAGGACAAGCTGAAGGGATTTAATCTGGGGGGCGATGATTACATTACCAAACCCTTTGACGAAGAGGAACTCCTGTGCCGCATCCATGCCATCATGAACCGATATAACGGAAAAAGAGAAACCGTGGAAGAAACAAGCATGGCTACCTGCCACATCGGGAACTACCTTTTTGACGTGCAAAATCAGGCTTTGATCCTCCGGGATCAAACACAAAGACTCACTTACCGGGAATGTGATGTGTTAAAAATGCTTTGTCAAAACAAGAACAATCTGGTTAAACGAAGCGATTTATTACAAAAATATTGGGATAAGGACGACTATTTCAATGGCAGAAGTCTCGATGTTTTCATTACCCGATTAAGAAAGCGCTTATCCGATGACAATAGCGTAAAAATAGAAAATGTACCCAAGGTTGGGTACATTTTACAAGATCAATAGGAAACTCCTTTCCTTACCATTTCACCGAATCATACACAATGACCCGCTCCCATAAATGCTGATTCTCTTCAACAAACTGTAAATGTTGCGAATCAATCTGATAGCTGTCCTGATCCTCTTTGGAATCAAAAAACAGCATCAGTGAATAGGTGTATGAGTGATCCACCACATCCCTGCTTTCAGTGGCAGCCGGTACGCCCAGGTGTGCGTAACGAATGGTTTCTATGGTTGACAATTCCTCCAGTGCGCGCTGCATCTGTTCTCTGGCATCCGGGCTATCCGGCTCATGCAGCCAAAAATAAACATGGTGCACCAATACATCCGACGGGGCATTCTTCACAGATTCTTGTTGACACCCCGAAAACAAAAACAGCCCAAGAAATAGGCAAGCGATAAATAAATAGCCTTGTTTCATCTCTCCATGATTTTATTTTTATGGGACGTAAGATAACAAATCCCAACGAATAAGAATAGAACCATCCTTCCTTATTTAGATTCTAAATAAGGGCATGGGCAGGACTTTCTATCCAAATAAAGAAAAAAATCTTCTATTTTCGACTCCGCAAAATCAAAAAACCAAAACTAAACATAATGAGTGTACAACGTAATGTTTCCGGATGGATGGTTACCCTGGCAGCCCTGGGCATCAACCTGATTCTTGGGATACTGTATTCCTGGGCAATCATCAAAAAAGCGCTGGTGGACGACTGGGGCTGGAGTAACACAGAAGCTTCACTGCCCTACATGGTCTGTGTGGCATTGCTGGCCTTTGTAACCATTCTTGGTGGCCGGCTGCAAGATAAGTACGGCCCTAAAATCATTGCGCTTATTGGCGGCATTTTATTTGGCACCGGACTGCTGCTTTCTGCCTTTGCCAAGAATCCGACCGTAATGGTGTTAACTTTTGGCGTTATTAGCGGATTGGGAATGGGCTTTGGCTATGCAGCGGCCACCCCCTGTGCCATTAAATGGTTTGAACCACGTAAAAAAGGACTCATAGCCGGCATTGTGGTAGCCGGCATTGGTCTTTCAGCCATTTACATCGGACCTTTAACCGCCTACCTGCTTAGGACATCAGGCATTGAACATACTTTTATGTTTTTAGGGATTTTGGCATTGGTGGGTCTCATACTTTTTTCATTGCTTTTGAAAAACCCACCGGCAGGTTATGTCCCCCTTGTTAAGAAAAACCGTCCGATTGTCGCCCATGGAGAAGATTTTACCTGGCAACAAATGATTAAAACAAGGCCCTTTATTCTGTTATGGCTGACCTATTTACTCAGTGCCACTGCCGGACTAATGCTGATTGGCCACATCGCCAGTATTGCAGACATACAGGCGGGCTGGCAGGCGGGCTTCGTGTTGGTGGTCATTTTGGCCATATTCAACACCTCCGGAAGAATACTGGGTGGTTTTCTTTCTGATACCATTGGACGCACCAACGCCCTTTTAATGGTGTTTGTAATTCAGGCACTCAACATGTTTGCCTTTTCCTTCCTCGATTCCATACCCTTGCTGATTGCCGGGACAGCGGTGGCCGGACTCTCATATGGTGCTTTGTTTGCTCTTTTTCCGGCGACAACGGCCGATTTCTTCGGCATAAAGAACCTGGGCGTTAATTATGGCTTAATATTTACCGGATGGGGTGTTGCAGGTATTGTTGGACCGCTTTTGGGGGGTCAGGTGGCTGACCTCACCGGTACTTATAATGTCTCTTATGTGGTAGCAGGCATTATGTTGCTTCTGGGTGCCTTACTGGTAAAATTCATAAAAGCGCCGGCAAAAAGAATCTAAAGTTGTAGTAGCTGTTTAAGCAAAACATCCCGAAGTTAAATCCCTTTAATCGGGAAAACTTAAACAGCTTCTATTATTTTTCTTGAAATTTATTTGCTTAAAACACTGGGAGTGTGTAATTTGCATACAAACTCCAAACAATGAAACAATGAGCCCTCATTTTAACCCAACCGTTCCCGGTCAACGCATTCAAATACTCGACACCTTAAGAGGATTTGCCATATTTGGCATTCTTATGGTAAATATGTTATGGATGAGTGCCCCGGTAGGCATTTCCTTAACCGATTATTCCCTCTGGAACAGCCCCACGGATAGAACGGTTGAATTTCTAATTTCCTTTTTGTTCGAAGGCAAATTCTATGTCCTGTTCTCTATGCTGTTTGGCTATGGATTCTGGCTTTTTCTGCAAAAGACCAACAACGGTGCTTCCCCTGTGAAGGTCTATGCATGGCGTCTGATACTGTTAATCCTTTTTGGAGCAGCGCACATTGTGCTGCTTTGGCCCGGTGACATCCTGTTTATTTATGGTTTTTTGGGCTTGTTTTTATTGTTGTTCAGAAACAAAAGCAACCGTGGTCTTTTTAAATGGGCACTTGCTTTGCTGATCATTCCATTGGTCCTATTGACCGGACTGGCACTTCTTTTCCATTTGGGCATGTCGAACCCGCATGCAGCAGAAGCCATTGAGTCGGCCATGGAAGACCAAAACGCCGTGTTTGTTGCCCTCATTGAAAATGCCTTAAAAATTTATCCCACCGGCACCTTTTCAGAAATCGTAAGCATTCGTCTGGAGGAATACACCACCTTACTTACAGGAGCTATTATCATGTTCTATCCCTAATGTTTTGGCCATGTTTCTGTTAGGTTTTTATGCGGGCAAAAAACAATTACTTAAAGAAGTCACCACGCATCTGCCCTTTTTCAGGAAAATGGCTGTTTGGGGCCTCTCAACAGGCTTGTTGGCCGGACTGGCCTACGCTTATTTCAAAATGGAAACAGACCTTGGCACGCCCACCTTCGAATCGGTATTGGCCATGGCGCTGAATGCCTTTGGCGGTCCGCTTCTCTCCTTGGGCTATGTTTCCACCATCCTACTACTGATCCATACCGAACGGATGAAAAGATGTGCCAAATGGCTGGCATCTGTAGGCCGTATGGCGCTTTCAAATTATCTGATGCACAGCATTATTGCAGCCCTTCTCTTTCACAGTTACGGATTCGCACTTTATGGCAAAGTATCCATTTGGCAGGGAGCTCTTTTAAGTTTGGCCATTTTCGCCATCCAGATTCCTTTGAGCATAGCGTGGCTCAACTACTTTCGCTTTGGCCCCTTTGAATGGCTTTGGCGCAGTTTGACCTATTTGAAATGGCAACCCTTTGTGAATCCCAATCAGTTGACCGACCAGCGCACATAGCGCTGTAAATCGGGGTCTACCTGTACCACTTTGCCTTTGGGAACCGAGATGCGAACAATCACTTTCTGGTCGCGGATTTTAGATGGGGTTGGCAGGGAGTAAATTTTATCCAGTTCCAGCAAGGAGTCTTTCTGCAACCAAAAATACTCCGCCATTTCGGCATGAACCCTGGCCCTGGCTTCCGAAGCCCCTTTGGCCTGGCGTTCAATCACAATGGCAAAATGTTCGGCATTCTCCCGGATAAGAATTTTTGCTCGCCATAAAAGGTCATATCATCTTCGTTCAAATGCACCCGAATGTTGTTAAATTGAATCGCCGACCGCTTTCTTATTTGTGGCATCTGCGCGGCTTGCAAATAGAGGGTATCGCCCTGAAACGTATCGGGCAAAACCACCTCCTCCACACTGGCCTTGTGCCTGAAATCCAATCCCACACGAAACGCGCCCACCGTTAAAAGGCCCAGTCCCACCAACCAGAGAATAAGACCGAGCGTTCCTATGAGTTTGCCACCTCTTTTAAACTGAAAGACCAAATGTAATCCCAGATAAAAAACCAGCAATAAAGGCACGCCACAAGCCAGTAACAGTCCGATCATAATGGGCAGGGACTCGCTCTGACTAAAAAGCATGTCGTGCACATCCCACAACAGACCCGCCTCAGGAACCAGATGAACGGCCGGTCCGCTGAAAAACAGAACCACGGTCATACCCACCATCAAGGCAAAACTTACCAGAATAATACCAACGCCCAACACAACGCCGGCCACGCGCAAAACCTGATTCAGTCCGGAAGGGGCCGTCATATAAGACGGACCTGTTGTGCGGGCTTTATTAAAAACCGGTTCACCACCAAACATCTGCATGCGCTGTTCCATGGTCAAGGCCTTGGGCATGGCAATCCATAATACCAAATAGGGAATGATGGAGATGCCATAAAACAAGCCAACCACAAAGAGCAAGCGAAATAAAAGCGGATCCACATTAAAGTAGGCGCCCAGGCCACTGCACACGCCACCCACAACTCTGGAATAGGGATCCCTGTACAAGCGTTTGTGAATGGGCTGAAGGGGAGATTCCCTTTTAAAGGAGGCAGAAGATCCGGCCGCTCCGTCAGCGTCCTCATCCACCGGCGCATAATCACGTGGCTCTCCCAGAATTTTGATGACCTCTTCCACATCCTTTAGATTCACCGCCACCTGATTTTCATGTGTCACAGGAATAAACAATTCAGCCATTCTCGACTCTATGTCGTTGATCGTCTCCCGGGCTTCATCGTTACTGCCCAGTACCGCTTGCACCGCATCCAGGTATTCCTTCAGCTGGTCATAAGCATCCTCCTCTATTCTGAAGGCGATGCCCGAAAGATTAATATGTATTGTTTTCTTCATCAGAAAAAGATTTTAAATGGTTTGAATGGTCCGCCCGCTATAGCAGGGCCATGTGCCAGGGGAAAAAAGAAAAACCTCCTGTCAACATCATGATAAAGCCAATAATAATGATCACCGCGATTAAAATTAAAAACCCCTTCATGGCCGACCGGAAAATTAATGCCAGTATTAAAATCAATATCAGCAAAGGTACAATGCCCGGGAAAGCCAAATGGGCAAAGGGCAGATGAACAAAATGGAAAGCAGGCCCATGAAACCCTATCATGCGGGTAAAAAACAAAAGTCCGATGACTATGGCGACAAAAATGAAAACATTTTTGTCTCTTTTTTTCATCCTGTTGAGGTAAGCCTCCCCATCTTTATAGGTCTTACTTTTCTTAAAGTTCGAGAATTCCGATTTCACATTTTCATATTGCTCCTTGATGTTCTTTTCAATATTAGAAACAGTGATGTTTTCTCCTCGCATTTCGAGCCTTTGCGTGGTGGTAACAGCCGGTGGAACAGCGATCCACAAAACAATATAAACAGGAATGATGGCGCCGAAACTCAGAAAAGGCAACACCGCAAAAATAACTCTCACCAAAACAGGATCCAGATTGAAATAGGCAGCAATACCGCCACAAACGCCTCCCAATACTTTATTGTCCAAATCCCGGTAAAGGCGCTTCCGGGTATAAAAAGTGGCTCCTGACCATTCTGACGCGGGACCCTTCTCTTCTTCTGCATCTCCTTCACCGGAAAAATCTTCGGGTTGACCCATTATAGAAATCACTTCCTCAACGAGGCTGACAGTAATCACGCCTGTTTTTGGATTAATGCGCTGCGAAAACAGCTCTGACATGCGGGCTTCAATATCGTTGATAATTTCTTTTCCGCCCTCCCTGGTTCTGAACCAATCCTCCAGCTTTTGCTGATACTTCTTAAGCAATTCGTAAGCATCATCATCGATGAAGAAAGCTGTGGCAGCTATGTTGATGGTTATTGTCTTCTTCATGTTACTTGTTTTTTTGGTGTATCAGGTTAACAGCCTCAACCAGCTCTATCCACGACTGGTCCAGCTCCTTTAAAAAATCACGACCCTTTTCGGTCAGGGCATAGTACTTACGGGGAGGCCCCTGGGTGGATTCCTCCCATCTGTAGCTGAGCAATTCGTCATTCTTTAACCTTGTCAGCAAAGGATAAAGCGTTCCCTCAACTACAATCATCTGAACTTCCTTTAGTTCATTGATGATGTCAGAAGCATAGGCGTCGTCTCCCGAAAGTATGGATAAGATACAATATTCCAGAACTCCCTTACGCATCTGAGCTTTTACATTTTCCAGCTTCATATTGTTAAATTTAAATTTTATTAAAACCTGAGACGCACACTTCCTATGGCGATGGCCGGAAGAACGTAAGAATAGGCAACCGATGTTTCTGTCTCTGCAGGTTCGTCAACCTGCGATGAATCAGAACCAATTTTTTCCTCCCCTTTGTGAACTTCATGAAACGACTGGGGATCACTACCCGGGTTTTTGCCATCCCTGCTGTTATGAAGTAACACAACAAAGACCAATAAAAGAGAGGCGACTTTTATCCATTGAAACAGGACCGGTGAAATAAACTTTCTCATAACTAAAAAATTTAAGATACCTTCTTATGCACTGAATTAGGTTATGCAAATATATGTCATTTATCTAGTACTTTGCAATACCTAGTACTAATTTTTTTCAAAAAAATAAATAATCGCCTAAAAAACCGTACTTTCGTAGGTTGAAAAGCAATGTAATTATGGATTCTACCAGACAAAAAAAAATAGGCCGTCTCATACAAAAAGAGATGAGTGAAATATTTCAGCGTGAAGTGAGAGATGTCATCATGGGCACCATGGTCAGTGTGACCGTAGCAAGGGTGTCTCCCGACATGGGAATGGCCAAAGTGTATCTGAGCATCTTCCCCCCTACCAATAAAGACGAGGTTTTTAAAAACATTACCCAGAATGCATCAAAGCTGCGCTTTTTATTAGGCCAGCGGGTAGGTAAACAGCTAAGAGTGATTCCCGACCTGCAATTTTTTATTGATGACAGCCTGGATTACATCGAAAAAATTGACGATCTGTTAAAAGAATAGGACATGCAATACGATCCCATTAAAAGGTCGCTCGGCCAGGTTTTCAACATAAACCCCTACTTAAGAGCCCTGTTTTACAGCCTGCTGGACCTGCTGCTGTTGCGCTCCTGGCACATTCGTCGTGAACTGAGAGCCTGGCGCAAGGAAGCCCCTGTTAATGCAAGCGTTTTAGATGCCGGCTCTGGTTTTGGCCAATATGTTTGGCGACTGGCGAAAATGGGCCGACTATTTCGCATCACCGGTGTGGATGTCAAAGAAGAACAAGTGGCCGATTGCAACCGATATTTTGAGCGAATGGGCATGGGTCACCGCGCTCATTTCAGATGCGAGGAACTGGAAACCTTTAACGAAACGGAGCGTTACGATTTGGTACTATCGGTGGATGTGATGGAACACATCGAAGAGGACGAAAAAGTCATGAAAAACCTGTGCCGCTCCTTAAAGCCCGGAGGCACCCTACTCATATCCACCCCTTCAGACCAGGGAGGGTCGGATGTCCACCACCACGACCACCACGAAGGCGCCAGTGGATTTATTGACGAGCATGTGCGCGACGGATACAATATAGATGACATAAGTGAGAAATTACTAAGAGCCGGGTTTTCTTCTGTAGAAGCCAGATATTCTTACGGAAAGAGTGGCAGTCTGGCCTGGAAACTGACCATGAAGTTTCCCATTCTGGCACTCAATACGACAAGGCTGCTTTTTATCCTTTTACCTTTTTACTATCTGCTTGTATATCCATTGGCCTACCTGTTGAACCATATAGATGTGCGGGCACATCATAAGACCGGCACGGGCCTCATCGTTAAAGCCATCAAATAATGAAGGATAAGCGCCGATTATGAAAGTAAACATCGCCATACGCATAGCTGTCAGGTATCTTTTTGCCAAAAAAAGCCAGAACATCATCAACGTTATCTCCTGGATATCAGTGACAGGCGTATTGGTGGGTGCCATGGGCCTGCTGGTGGTGTTATCCGTATTCAACGGACTGCATGGGCTTATCGGCTCTTTGTATGGCTCATTCGACCCCGACCTGAAAATCGAGGCGGTACGAGGAAAGGTTTTTCAAACAGATTCTATTGACTACGCTTCCCTGGTATCAATGGATGGTGTGGCGCACATCACCGGGGTGGTAGAAGACCACACCCTTTTTCGCTTTGGGCAGCGGCAGGTACCCGGACAAATCATGGGGGTGGATGATGCCTTCAACAAGGTTTCCGGCATTGACTCCATCATTGTTGAAGGTGCCTTCCGGCTCAGAAACAAAGACATCTATGAGGGGACCATTGGCTTTGCCCTGGCCGACCAGTTGAGCCTGAGGCTCAACTTTGTTACACCCCTCATGCTTTATACCCCGGAGCGCACCAAACGGATTAATCCGGCCCGGCCCGATCAGGCCTTCAAAACATCTTACATTCAGCCTTCGGGCATTTTTATGGTGAATCAACTGGAGTACGATGCCAATTATGCCCTGATTCATATCGACAAAGCCCGCGAAATTTTAGATTACCCCGCCTCCACCGTCTCATGGCTGGGTGTTAAAGTGGCCAATCCCTCCGACGTTGAAAGCGTAAAAAAAAGCATTTCGGAGCTCTTGGGTGAGCCATACAGGGTGCGCAACCGGGAGGAACAACACGAGACCTTTTTTAAAATGATGGCCGTGGAGCGCTTAATGGCTTACATCATACTCTCCTTCATTCTGTTGATTGCGATTTTTAATGTCATTGGCACGCTTTCCATGCTCATTTTTGAGAAACGTCAAAGTATTTCAACACTGCGCAGCATGGGGGCCCAAAGGCAACTCATTCACCGCATTTTCTTAATAGAAGGATGGATCATTTCCCTGGCCGGCGCCGCTGCCGGATTGTTACTGGGAGCTGCCTTGGTTTGGTTACAACAGACTTATGGACTGATACGTTTTCAGGGAGGGGGCAACTTTATTGTTGAGGCTTATCCCGTATTGCTTCGCTGGCAAGATGTCGTCACCGTCTTTTTAACGGTTTCCATCACAGGCTTTGTGGCAGCCTGGTATCCTGTCAGGGTTATTGTTCGTCGCTATTATGCGGAGTTGCAGAATAAGTAAAACCGGCATATTTCTGCTTAACCTGCGCCAGCAATTGCTCAATTTCTTCCAGACTATTGCTTTGCAACAACTTAATTTTAATCTCCCGGAAGTTGGGCAGCCCCTTGAACGTTACAGCGATATGTCTTCTGGTATGCAAAATACCTTTTCGCTCGCCAATCCACTCAACAGTGTTGCGCAAATGACGGGCAATCAGGTCCACATGCTCATCAATTTCAATGGGAGGTAAATACGCCCCCGTATCCAGAAAATGGCGAATTTCCCTGAATATCCAGGGTCGCCCGATGGATCCCCGGCCAACCATAATGGCATCCACCCCATAGCGGTCAAAATAAGCACGGGCCTTCTCCGGTGAGTTAACATCTCCGTTACCAATAATGGGGATGTGCATGCGTGGATTGTTCTTAACAGCACCAATTAATTCCCAATCGGCTTCGCCGGTATACATTTGCGCACGCGTCCGGCCATGAATGGTCAATGCAGCCACGCCCACATCCTGCAATTGCTCAGCCAGCTCAACAATGACCTTGGAGTCCTCATCCCAACCCAATCGGGTTTTAACGGTGACCGGTAATTTCACCGCCTTCACCACTTCACTGGTAATCTTAAGCATCAGCGGCAGGTCGCGCAACATACCTGAACCGGCTCCTTTCATGGCAATTTTTTTTACCGGGCATCCAAAATTAAGGTCAATTAAATCAGGATTAACCGCTTCGGCAATTCGGGCTGCTTCCACCAATGCCTCCACCTCTTTGCCATAAAGTTGAATCCCGACCGGTCGCTCCGTATCCGAAAGCGTCAACTTCTTTTGCGTCTTCTCAATCTCCCGGACCAAGGCATCCGAGGAGACAAACTCGGTATACAACAAATCGGCCCCAAATTCTTTACACATGCTTCTGAACACCAAGTCGGAGACATCCTCCATGGGAGCTAACAACAGGGGCTCATGACGTAATTCAATACTTCCTATCTTCACCATTCCTCTTTTTCTTATCACCCAACTTATCTTTACAGGCAAACGCCCAAAACTTCATCAGGAAATTGGGTGGTTTGATGTAAAAATGAGCGACAAAGATAAACTAATTCATAATTCCAATCTAAGTTATGCAGTACTACGTTGCCATTTTTTGTATTTTGGCACTAAATTAATTAATCCATTACAGGACCAATGGAGCAACGATTACTAAAATGTTTCAATCGCACCAATAAACGCTTGGCATTTTTCCCCCTATTATTTCTCCTCATCATTGCCTTTGGTAGTTGTAATGATGACGCTGTCACTGCATCCGTATCAGAAAACATTTCCAACAAACCTGTAGCCACCGACTCCCTGGTGGTGGATCAGCTTATTGAACGCTCCAACCTCTTCTTTAATGAAACAGGCTCTAAGGCAGAGGCCTATGACGCCTTTTTGAAAGAAGCGCTGGACATTGCCGGCAGAAGGGGGCTTGTTTCTCAGGAAGCCATCATTTATAACACCATCGGGAAGCGCTATCGAAACCGCTCGCAATATGGCGAAGCCTCAAATACCATCACCGTGCGTTAAAACTGGCTCAGAGTATCGAGCAGACCCGCTTATTGGCGGATGTATACAATCAAATAGGTGTTGTTTACCGCCGAACGGATGACAATGCCATGGCGCTGGACATGCACTTTAAAGCCTTAAAACTGGCCGAAGAGGTGCAGGACACTTTCAACATCAGCGTTTCCATCAACAGCATTGGCAATGTCAACTTCAACCTGGGACGTTACCACACAGCCATTGAGTACTTTCTGCGCTCCATGGAGCTCTCAAAAGTGATGAAAAACAGTCTGGGATTGGCCATTAACAATCACAACATTGGGGAATGTCTGCTGAAACTGGAGCAACCCGACAGTGCGCTGGTCTATTTTCTGAAATCTCTGGAGTACAATTCTGAAATCGGGAGCAGGGTGGGTCAGTCGATCTGCTTCAACAGCATCGGCGCCTCTTACATTGCCAAAAATGAACTGGAGCTGGCCGAGGACTATCTGGAAAGATCACTGCAGATCAACCGAAAGCTCGGAGATCTGATGCAAGTATCCATCAGTCTCGGCAAAGTCGGTGAGGTCAACTTGTTAATGGGTAATTACCACATAGCCCGAAAGCACCTGGAAGAATCACTGGCCATGGCTGCAAAAATTGGCACCCGCTTTCAAGCCGAAGAAAGCGCCCGCTTGCTTTCTGTTTTACACGAAAAAACCAATGATTACCGCAAATCACTGAATTATTTTAAGACCTCCACCGAATACAAGGACAGTATCCTGAATGAAAAAAACATGTACCACCTCACCACCATGGAGGCCATGCTGGATACCGAAGCACAAAGGGACAGAATAATCCAGCTCAACCAGGAAACCCTCATTCAAAAATCCGTCATGGGCCGCCAAAGGCTGATGCTCACCATTATCATCATAACCTTGATCGTGCTGATTGTGGTTGCCACCATGCTGGTTCTGCAGCACCGTTTACGCAACAAGTATAACAACCTGAAAAACCAGCATAAACTGCTGCGTTCACAAATGAATCCGCACTTTATTTTCAATGCTTTAAGTGCCATTCAGGTTTATGTCCTTGAACACGACATTGAAAAATCCACCAAATTCCTGACCGATTTTGCCAAGTTAATGCGACAAGTGCTCAAACTTTCGCACTATGACTATATTTCACTTAAAAACGAGGGAGAAATCCTGGCTATTATTTGGAACTCCAGCAGCTCCGATTTATGACGCCTTTTGGTTTTAACATACACATCGATCCCAGCATAGATCCGCATGCCATACTGGTTCCTCCCATGATTACCCAGCCCTTTGTAGAAAATGCTGTGGAGCATGGCATCAAAGACCTGCACGAAAACGGCTTTCTTGATATTCGTTTTAAGCAGGTCAACAAACAAATGATTATTGAGGTAGAGGACAATGGCGTTGGCATACACCATTCCATGCAACAGAAAAATGACAAGACCAAAAGCCATGAGTCCATGGCTATAAAAATCACCAAAGAACGCCTGGATGTAATCCATAACGACTCAGGTGGCAAGGTGGGGCTGGAAATTATTGATAAGAAAGATGTCAATCCTTTTGACCATGGAACGCTGGTCAGAATTATTTTACCTGTAGTGGAACAAAACACATCCAAATCGTCAACAAATGGATAGTTATAAAGTAGTGGTGGTTGAAGACGACTTGTTTTCAAGACGTGTGGTGCGGTTGATAATAACCAATCATTTTCCTGAATTGATCGTAGTTGGGGAATGTGGCTCGGTCAAAGAGGCTCACGGTATTCTCCGGGACACAAAACCCCATTTGGTCATTCTCGACATTCAGCTGGAAGATGGCAATGCCTTTGACCTGCTCAACCAGATGAACCCGGAAGATATTGATTTTAAAATTGTATTCATGTCCTCCTACCAAAGTTATCTGGAGGAAGCCGTGCAATTTGCTGCCGTCGATTTTTTAAAGAAACCCTTTGATGAAGGAGAATTTGTATTGGCATTGGATAAAGCCATTGATTCCATCAACGACATAGAATACAACCAGCGGCTGAGTGTCATGTTCAATAATTTGAATAAAAATCAGGCTGAAAAAATCATGCTGTTCCAGTTAGATAGCGGGCCCTATACGGTTCCTTTAGTAGAAATAGAGTGCGGGGAAGCCAAACCCGGAGGGGCCATTTTTCGGCTGGTTTCCGGCTCCGACTTTAAGGTTTCCATTCCCCTTAGGCGCTACGAAATATTACTCAGTAAATATGGTTTTTTTCGCTGCCACCCTTTGTTCGTCATCAACCTGAATCTCATAGACGCCATCGATATCCCGACCTTGACCATTCGGTTTAAATCGGGGCATACCGTTCCCTTTGAGGACTGGCGGCGTCCTTCCTTATTAAAAAAGTACAACGAAGCGAAGGAGCAGGACCTTTCCCAAGGTTAAAAAGAACGAAAACCAATAATTTCCCGCACCTCCCGGACCGTTTTTGCTGCGCTCTCATGTGCCTTTTCCTTACCCATGGCCACCACCTTACGCAAGTACACCTCATCCGAAGCTATCGCCTTTATTTTTTCGCGCATAGGTTCGTTAAAAGCGATGATATCTTCGGCCAGCTGCTTCTTTAAATCCCCGTAACGGATGCTGCAAGTGCTATACTGCTCCTTAAAAAAAGCAAGGGTTTCAGGCTGAGAGACGACCGACATGAGTGTGAAGAGATTGTTCACAGGTTCACTCACCGGAGAATTGGGCTCTGTTGGTCCCGTATCGGTAACGGCCTTCATGACTTTTTTGCGAATAACCGCCGGCTCATCAATCAGATAAACACCATTGCCCTCCGATTTCCCCATCTTGCCAGACCCGTCCAGTCCGGGTATTTTCACCAAAGCCTCCCCATAATTAAAGGGCTCAGGAATGGGGAAATATTCTTTGTCATAAATCCGGTTAAAACGGGCAGCGAACTTGCGTGTCATTTCCAGATTCTGCTCCTGATCTTTACCCACGGGCACTTTATTGGCCTGATGAATAATGATATCGGCAGCCATCAAAACCGGATACGTCAATAAACCTGCATTCACATTATCGGGATGCTTGCGCACCTTCTCCTTGAAGGAAGTCGTCCGCTCCAACTCACCCACATAGGCATTCATATTGAGCAGCAAAGTCAGCTCAGCTACCTCAGGCAAATCGCTCTGAATATAAATGGTCGATTTTTCCGGATCGAGCCCGGCCGCCAAATACTCTGCCAGAACCTGACGAACATTTCCGTGCAAATCTTCAGGCGTAGGATGGGTCGTCAGCGAGTGATAATCGGCAATAAAGAAGTAGCAATTATAATCATTCTGCATCTTCAAAAAATTCCTGACTGCACCAAAATAATTTCCCAAATGTAAATTTCCCGTTGGCCGGATACCACTCACTACTTTTTCCATGACAAGCTATTCTATATCTATATTAAAAATAAAGCAAAACAAGCGTTTTGTCTCCTGACAAATAACCAACTGCAAAAATAATCAACAAAACGGCAAATAACTCCCATAAACCCCACTTTTCTCACCCCCACATCCCCACTCCCCCCTTCCTACCCATCAACCCTTCCTCCCCCATCAACCCTATTAACCCTATCAACCCAATCATCCCCATCAACCCCTATCATCCCCATCCACCCTATCAACCCTATCGACCCTATCGACCCTATCGACCTAATAACCTATCGACCTATTATCCCGCTTCGCGGGACTCCGCTTCGCTCCGCCTCCCAACCTATCGACCTATTGCCCCTAAAAAAACACCCTCACCCCCCCCGGAATAATCTCCACATTCGGATGGTGTGCAAACAGATAACCGGAAATAAAGCCCATGCCACCACCCAACATCACATCAGAGAGCCAGTGTTTATTCTGATAAACCCGGCCGGCCGCCACCGAAACCGGAACCAGGTATATCCAACGGCTGTACTCCTCTGCAAAGGGCGTAAACAAGGCAAAAGCCAAAGATGCATGTCCCGATGGCAAAGATTTATACGAATCCCTGCCGCCCGGAAAAGGTTTAAATTGATAAGCCTCTTCGTTGTTAAACGGACGCGACCTTCCGGCCAAATGCTTCAGGCCCTCAGTGGCCAGCGCCGTCACCACCACCGACTGCATGGCCTTTAGAGAAGTCGACTCCAACCTTTCATTCTTCAAAATAAAACGCGCTGCACTGTAGGTCAGCACCACCGCAGGGACCACTATGGTTTTCTCTCCGCCGGCATCCGTCCATACCGCCAATTGATCCAGGAAATCACTCTGGTTGTTCCGGATAAAATCATTCACCGGCTCATCCAATAAAAAGGCAGTCATGGACAGTCCCAGCACAGCCGGCACCATCTCTTTGATTTCAGGCGTATAGCTTCGCCCGAGACACAACGAATCCCCTCCCGACGTTTGAGCGGAAGCGGAAGTTCCCACCATTAAAAGCATCAGTAGCAGTAAGCGCCATCTGATCTTATCAGAACAACCAACCTTCTGTAAAAAGCGGCATGTCAGTTTATTAATCACAAAAACACTCATTCTGGCATGTTTTTTGGAAAGACAAGTTACGAACCTACTAAAAAATATGCATCCATTGACAATTGCAGGAACCCATTTACATCACTAAATTCATTTACCATGAAAAATTTTAAATTATCCATGATGGCATTTATGGTGGTAGCCATTTCATCCTTCACCTTTACCATGAATGCGCAACAAACCGAAATCAAGGAGCGCAAACAGCGCACCTTTGACGCGGAGCAAATGCAGGAAAACAGACTGGAAAAACTAAAAACGGAACTCAACCTGACGGAGCAGCAGGAGGCTGAAGTAAAAGCCCTTATGGACGAGCGCCAAAAAGAAATGGAGAAACACAGAACCGAGCGCGAGGAAGCCATGAAAGCCATGCGAGATAAGCACGTTGAACAAGTTAAGGCGGTACAGGAACGCCAAAAAGCGCATGACGCCAAAATGAAAGACATCCTCAGTCCGGAACAATACGAAAAATACGAACAGCTCAACAACAAGCAAAAAGAAGCAATGAAAGAAAAAATGAAAGAACGCAGAAGTGACCGGATGGAACGAAGAAAACCCAGAATGTCTAAAGAGAAACCTGTACAGGAATAACATTGAATTCGAAAACATACGGCTCTTCTTTTTTTTGTACCTTTGTAACCATTAATCAATGGTTCAACCATGCGTACAAAAGATACTTCTCACAGGAAAAAATTTGATTTTCTGATCATTGGCAGTGGCATTGCCGGACTGAGTTTTGCCCTCAAAGTAGCCAAACACGGCAGCGTTTGCGTTATCAACAAACAAAAACTGGACAACACAACTACCGTCTATGCCCAAGGCGGCATTTCTTCAGTCACCTATCAGCCCGATGATTTTGAAAAGCACATCAACGACACCCTCATAGCAGGGGCCGGTTTGTGCCATCCGGAAGTAGTACGTAAAGTAGTCACCGAAGCTCCGGAACAAATTCAGCAACTGATGGAGTGGGGCACGCGCTTCGACAAAACCAAAGATGGAAAGTTTGACCTGCACCGTGAAGGTGGCCACTCAGAACACCGTATATTGCACCATAAGGACAATACCGGGCACGAAATTCAGCGGGCCCTGACCCATGCCGTTAAAAGCAATCCGAAAATCACTGTATTGGAAGATCATTTTGCCGTGGAGATCATTACCCAGCACCACCTGGGCGAAAAGGTGAACCGTTGGCGAAAAGACATTCAGTGCTATGGTGCTTATGTGCTTAACCGACAATCCAATACTGTTGAAACCATATTGGCCAAAGTCACCCTGATGGCCTCAGGAGGCGTCGGGGCTGTGTACCAGACAACCACCAACCCCACTTTCGCCACCGGCGATGGGGTGGCCATGGTTTACAGAGCTAAGGGCACCGTTGAAAACATGGAATTTATTCAGTTCCATCCCACGTCCCTTTACAATCCCAAAGAGCGCCCCTCCTTTCTGATAACCGAAGCCATGCGAGGATTTGGCGGCATTCTGAAGCGGAAAGACGGCCAAAAATTCATGCACAAATACGATGAGCGGGAAAACCTGGCACCCCGCGACATAGTAGCCCGCGCCATCGACAGCGAACTTAAAGCGACCGGTGACGAGTATGTCTATCTGGATGTTACCCATCGGGAAGCAGACGAAATAAAAACACATTTTCCCAACATCTACCAAAAGTGCCTTTCTTTGGGCCTTGACATTACCCGGGAAATGATTCCCGTGGTTCCTGCCGCCCACTATTCCTGTGGCGGTATAAAAGTCGATATGAACAGTCGTACCTCCATTCACCGCCTGTATGCCGCCGGAGAGTGCAGCTCGACGGGCCTGCATGGAGCTAATCGACTGGCCTCCAACTCTCTGCTAGAGGCCGTGGTCTATTCGAACGCAGCCGCCAACGATGCAGCTGAGCAAATTAAAAGCCTCAACTTTTGCGACCGGGTGCCCGAGTGGAACGATGAGGGCACCTCCATTCCCGAAGAGATGGTATTGATTACCCAAAGTCAGAAAGAACTGGAGCAAATCATGAGCTACTACGTAGGCATCGTTCGGTCCAACCTTCGGTTAAAGCGGGCCATGGACCGACTCGAAATACTTTACCACGAAACGGAGAGTCTGTTTCAACGTTCGGTGGTTTCGGAAGAGCTCTGTGAACTGAGAAACACGGTGCAGGTAGGTTACCTCATTATTAAAATGGCCCAGCAGCGACGCGAAAGCCGTGGCCTCCATTTCAACGCCGACTATCCCAACCAACTCGAAACCCATTAAAATACATGACCGATCATTTCATCCCTATAAAATTTATCTCTATTTTAATATTTGTTCCGTCGCCCTTTTTTCCGCGAGTTCTAACGCTGAATATTCAGAAGCAGTTTTAAGTTTTTTCGATACGCAGAAAAATTTAAACCCTTTCTCAGAAAATCTATGTTTTTTTTGATTTTCACTGTAACTTTATTGTAGCTTTAGTTGTCCTACCAGAAACAGCAACGCATCAGGCATGACCGAACAAGCATACAACCATTGTGTCGAACTGCACGCCGACAACCTCTATCGCTTCATTCTTAAGAACATAAAGGATGAAGATAAGGCGTCGGATATTGTGCAGGATGCCTATGAAAAAATGTGGCGCTACAAAGAGGGCGTGGATCCCGAAAAAGCCAAAAGTTACCTCTTCACCACGGCCTACCATGTTTTGGTGGACACGGTTAAAAAAGACCAAAAGATGGTCCCCTTTGAACGGCATACCCCCACAGACTATTATACCGACAGTCAGTATTCAGACCTCAACGACATTTTACACCGCGCCATTGACCAGCTTCCGGCAGATCAAAAGATGGTGCTCATGCTGCGCGATTATGAAGCTATTCGTATGAGGAAATTGAGAAAATTACAGGGCTGACCGAAAGCCAGGTGAAAGTTTATATCTACCGGGCGCGGGTTTTTCTGAAGAAGTACATTGGTAAAATGGAGGTGGTACTATGAACAGGCAACACATACCTATCAGCAGAGACAATTACGAGATTTGGTTCATCGACCATTTGGAAGGACAGCTCTCTGAGGCAGAAAGCGATATGCTTCAAAATTTCCTGCTGGAAAATACCGATTTAAGCATTGAATTGGAGAATTTAGCAGATGTTACACTGCAAGCCCCTGCCAGCAGCGGTTTTCCTAATAAAGCCTTATTGAAAAAGGCTTCAGCGCCTTTTTCAGAACTCAGCACCTACGACTATCAAATGGTGAAGGCGATCGAGGAAGGCGCCCCGGTACCTGAGAAGGTAAATATGTCAAGCGCTGCGGCCCAAACAGACTGGGACTTGTACCAGAAAACAAAACTGCCAGCCGCCGCCATTAGCTATCCCCATAAAAATAAACTCAAGCGGAAGCGCATGGTCTTAATGCCCGTGGCATTCAGGGCCCTTGCCGCAGCCATTCTCTTACTTATCCTGTTCAATGTCAGGGATGATATGCCGTTGTACGACCACAGCAACAATAATCTGGTGGCCGTCACCGAAACACCACCGACCATTGAACATACTCCTTTGCTCTCTCAATCAGGGAAGGAGACCGTTGCCATCCACCAGGCAACCGCTGACATGGTTGCACCTGATATATTAGCCTCAACCAACAGCGCTAATGCCGAAGAAACAACTGTAGAAGAGGTTCCGGAAATAAACAAAGAAAGCCCGGCCCCATTACCTGCGCCTAAGTTAGCAAGCCTGCCAACACCCCATTTGCCCAACAGTTATGAAACCGGGCTGCGACTCATGTTGCCCCAATATGTAGAAAACCATCAACTGATGGCCAGTCTGTCCGACCAACCCATGCCCCGCATGGCAGAGCCCGACACCAAAACGTTGCTCAGTCGAACCTCTAACCTCATCAAGCAGGTAAGCCCCTTCAATCTCTCCTACAACAAGGTGTATGATGAAGAGGGAGAGCTGGTGGCCATCAACCTGAGCGGAGACAACTTCGAAGTGGCCCAGAAAATCCCCAAATGGTGGGGCACCAGATAATTCAAAAAGCCCCATCTGCCTACCTATCCAATAAGCACTTTATCCCAAAAGGGGCTTCACTTCTTTTCCCATGAGTCGAATGGATTGTTTCACCTGCTCATGACTGAGTCCGGCACTGTCCATCTGAAAAGTCACCCTGGAAATCCCACCCAGGGCTTCGCTGTGACGCAGGATTTTTTCTGCCACCTCCTCGGGACTACCTATCAGAAATGCACCGGTGGGCCCCGTCTGTGAATCAAAGCGATGACGGGTCACAGGTGGCCAGCCACGCTCTTTTCCAATTTTGGTAAAGGCTTCGGCATAGCCCGGATAAAACTCATCCAAGGCCGTATTGGTGTCGCTACCTACGTAACCCAGTGAATGCAAGCCCACTTTCAAATCCTCCGGCGCAAAGCCCGCTTTGGCACCCGCCTCCCGGTACTTATCAATGAGCGGTCTGAACCGATGGGTTTCCCCACCAATAACGGCCACCATCAAAGGCAAGCCCAGGGTTCCGGCCCTTACAAAGGAGGCCGGTGTACCGCCAACCCCCAACCAAATGGGAATTTTCTTTTGAATGGGCCGCGGATAGATGGCCTGCTCGTGCAGGGCAGGTCTGAACTTCCCCGACCAGGTCACCCTTCGGTTATCACGTATCTTTAAAAGCAAATCGAGCTTTTCGGTAAACAACTCGTTGTAGTCGTCCAGACTGTAGCCGAACAGCGGAAAGGCATCAATGAAGGACCCTCTTCCCACCACCATTTCGGCACGGCCCTGCGACACCAGGTCGAGCGTAGCAAACTCCTGAAACACCCGCACCGGATCATTGGCACTTAAAACCGTAACGGCACTGCCCAACTTAATACGTTGCGTTCTGGCAGCCGCCGCTGCCAGAATAACCGCGTGGGCCGAGTCCATATACTCCTCGCGGTGATGCTCCCCATTCAAAAATCGAGACCCACCTCATCCGCCAACTGCATCCTTTCCAGCAACTCATTCAAAGCCTTCATGCTTTCCTCTGCCCGCTTTTCCTCACTGCTCACATGCACCGCTGCAAAACTATCTATACCTAATTCCATATCAAAACCTCTCAATAAAACATTCTGTTAAAACAAATATCACACTCAACCTTATAACTGTCAACTATAAAAATAGTTCACCTCATTCCCCATTCACTCCCCCTCCCTATCAACCCATCCCACCCCATCACCCCATCTACCCTATCGGCCTAATACCCCATCGACCCCATCGACCCTTCTCACCCTATCCACCTAATAACCTAATACCCCATCAACCCCCTCTACCCACTCCACCCTTCTCACCCTATCACCCTATCACCCTATCGACCTATCGACCTAATAACCTAACGACCTAATAACCTAATACCCCATCAACCCCCTCGACCCTTCTCACCCTATCATCCCGCTTCGCGGGACTTCGCTTCGCTTCGCCTATCGACCTAAAAAAAATTCGCACCCCCCTGTAACTTTTCCATCCCCTCCCCTGTCCTATCAACAAAAGCGAACCGGTACGCACCTTTAAAAAACAAGACAACTATTAATTAATCAGAAAACACCCATCCAATGAAAGCAATACCTACCAACAAACGCAAATACTTCCTGCTATTGGCAGCCTTCACCCTAATGACCTTCACCATTTATGGTCAGGAAGACAAAAAGGAAATCAGGTCCACCAGGGACCTCGTGACCGTTGAAGAAACAGTAGACCGAACCAGCGTCACCTTTCCAGGCGGATCGGTGCAAGTCGATAACTTTAGTGACACCATAACCCGCATCACGGTGGGTCAAAAAAAGTTTATCATCCTGGACGATTCAAAGGATGGTACCACCAAAATACGCATGGTACACCAACCACGCAAAGATTTTAAGGGACATTGGGCCGGTGTGGATCTGGGCCTCAACAACTTCTTCTCCCAGCCTTTTGACACCTCATTGCCCCAGGACGCTCGCTTCATGGACCTGAACACCGGAAAATCGGTAGCGGTGGGCCTCAACCTTTTTCAGCAAAGCATTGGTCTTCAAAAAAACAACAACACAATAGGACTGGTAACAGGCTTAGGCCTCACCTTTAATAACTACCGATTGGATTCAGAGTATATTGTGGAACGGGATGAAGAAGGCCATACCAGCTATAGCATAACCGACCGCGATGTGAAAAAGAACAAGCTCACTACCTCCTTCCTGACGGTTCCGCTTTTACTGGAAGCACAGATTCCTTCCGGTAATGGTTCCAACCGCCTTTTTATCAGTGGCGGTCTTTACACCGGCTTTAAATTGCGCTCACACACCAAGGTTGTTTACTATGACGACGCCGGTAAGGAAAAAGAAAAATCAAGGGCCGACCTCAACGTTAATTCCTTTAAATACGGCGCTACCGTCCGCGTTGGCTATCGCTTTGTCAAGCTCTTTGCCACCTGCGACCTGAGTCAGATGTTTCAAAAAGATCAGGGACCCGAACTTTACCCCTGGTCGGTAGGACTCACCCTGATCAACTTTTAAATACGCTCCAACCCCAAACACTGTTAAATCTGAGTCATTATAAAATCCTTTCGTCATGAATCCAATACTATTCTTCTTAATGCTCTTTCCCTTTCTATTGCAAGCCCCTTCCGTCTTCTCACAGGAGATCACAGAAACGCCATGGGAACGAAAATGGGAAATGAAACCCGGCATTTACCGGGTGCTGCTCAACGGAAAAGTGGGCATCGTGGATGACAACAACGAACTGTTGGTTCCCTGTCAATTCGACCAGGTTTACGGACTCAATGATGACCACTTCGTCACGGTACTAAAAGACTTTAAAATAGGTCTCTATCATTTAGAGAAAGGCCTGATCCTTCCGGCAGAATACGATCAGATATGGCCCTTTGAAAACGAGAGAGCCAAAGTGCTCATCAACGGCAAAATGGGCCTGGTAAACACGAAGGGACAGATCGTCATCCCCCCCATCTATGATCAGATAAGTCCCTTCGACGATGGCATGGCCATGGCCACCATCGGCAACGAAAGTATTTACATCAATCATCAGGGACAGCTGTCGGGTGCGCCGGTTAAAACCACCCCCATCCCCTCTGAAGCAACAGAGACCAGCACCTGGCCCGATTCCACCGATGCCCCTGCCCGGCAAAAACCGGCGGTAAAAATTGGACGCGAGCAAGTCAACCAACAAGAAACGTATAGCCGCGAGATCACCATCAGATCGTGGCCCGACAAGACACCTAAAAAAAGACGCCATCACTTTAATGGCCACCTTTCAGGTATCACGCTGGGCATAAACGGCTATTTGGATGAAGAAATGCAAGAGACGGTACCTGCCGATTACGGTTTTATGAGTACCATCCATGAAAAGTCCATTGAATTTGGCATCTATCCCTTTCAACAAGATGTTCGGCTGATTGGCAGCCACGTGGGTCTGGTCACCGCCATTGGTCTCAAATACAATAACTATCGATTCGATATCGGCCAGATGACCGACATCAACGAGGCCGCCAGGCCGTGGTTTCCCGACTTGTCGGACAATGCCCGCATCAGCAAATCCAAACTGACCACGGTCAACTTAAGCATTCCGCTTGTATTTGAAGTACAAATTCCTGAAGGCAATGGGAAAAGCCGCTTCTATCTGAATGGTGGTATTGAAGGCAACTTGCGACTAAAATCACACACCAAATTAGTCTTTCGCGATGAAGGCAGCCGTGACAAACGCAAAAAAAAGGGTGATTTTGGATTAAACGGCCTGCGATACAACTTCATTGCCCGGGCCGGATACGACGATTTTGGCATCTATGCCACTTACTCCCCGGTGCCCTTATTTAAAAGTGAGGCGGGACCCGAGCTCTATCCTTATTCAGTAGGCATAACGTTTAGCTTTGATTAAAGATGGCAACGGAAAAGGACGCAAAGTCACCTTTGCCTATTACGAAGGATCATTTTAGGTTTCCGGCTTGCCAGAGGCAAGCAGGAAACCTATTTCAACAAGTTTTTGACCCATTTTTACACACCAGGGGGCTGTAAGCCACTTACATTTGTATTGAAAAAGTTCTTATCAAAACCACAATACCAATGTATATGAAACATTTGCTACTCCTCCTTATTTCTCTGTCCTTTACCTGGGTCAACGGACAAACGCCTGCTTTTCCGGGTGCCGAAGGTCACGGCCGTTATGTAACCGGCGGACGCGGCGGTGAAGTTTACCATGTCACCTCCCTCAACGACAACATGAGTGAACAGGGCACCTTGCGCTGGGCCTTAAACCAGCCTTCTCCCAAGACCATTCTTTTCAAGGTCTCAGGGACCATCCTATTGAGCAGTCCCCTCAAAATAAACAAAGGAAATGTAACCATTGCCGGCCAATCGGCACCAGGCGATGGCATTTGCATCGGCAACCATCCTGTGAGCGTTAACGCCAACAATGTGATTGTTCGCTACCTGCGCTTTCGCATGGGAGATGGCGATCTGGCCAATGCCGATGGATCGGATGCCTTTGGATCGCGCGATTACTCAGACGTCATTATCGACCATTGCTCCATTTCCTGGAGCACCGACGAATGTGCCTCTTTTTATGGGATGACCAACTTCACCATGCAATGGTGCCTCATTTCAGAAAGTCTTCGCCTGTCGGGCCACTCCAAAGGCCCCCATGGCTATGGCGGCATCTGGGGCGGTAAAAATGCCACTTTTCACCACAATTTAATGGCCCATCATGACAGTCGCACCCCCCGCTTTGGACCAGCCGTGAGTACCCAGACAGAAGAGAATGTGGACTATCGCAACAACGTCATCTACAATTGGGGTGGCAATGGCGCCTATGGAGGTGAGGCCATGAACATCAATATCGTGAATAATTTCTATAAGCCCGGACCAGCCACACCTAATGGAGCCAAGCGCGGCAGAATTCTGGCCTACGACAAAAAAATCGATCTCTCTGCGGGCGACGGATTCTATCCCATTAACAATCAATGGGGAAAACTCTATGTCAGCGGAAATGTCGTAGACAACAGCACCAGTAGTGGCAGCGACATCACCCACTGCAACAATGCCACGAACAACAACTGGCCCTATGGCATCTACAACCAAATTCACTCGAGGTACAGCATATCCGCCGCTGAAAAAGAGCAGATGAAACGCGCCATCCCTTATGAAAAAGGATGGGTCACCACCCATTCAGCCATCAACGCCTACGAGAAAGTTTTGGAACATGCCGGCGCATCCCTGGCACGGGATGATCACGATTCCCGCATCATTGAAGAGACACGTACCGGCACGGCGCAATTCAAAGGACTTTCAGAGCACAACGGAAAGAGCACCGAAACCGTTGATGGCGTCACCATCAACTGGAAAAGCGTGGGCTATCCCCACTGGGGAATCATTGACAGCCATTATGACATCCGGCCGGCAGATGCGCCCGTGGACTGGACCCCGTGGCCCATTCTAAATTCTGCGGAAGCTCGGGATGACTCCGACAAGGATGGCATGCCCGATGCCTGGGAATTGGCCAAGGGACTGGATCCCAATGACCCTTTGGATGGTAAGCAAGCTACCCTGGATGCGGAATATACCAATTTGGAAATGTACCTGAACAGCCTTGTAGCCACCATCACCAGTGACCAATACGAAGGAGGTGTAGGCGGCACCACCAGTCTGGCACCTCAGACAGCCGCCAAAATATCCATGCATCCCAACCCAGCCACCAAGCAGCTGACCATAGCCGGACACGCCCCCATGCGATCCATCACCATTTATAATCAATCCGGCATCGATTGCCAAAGTCAGGCAGCCAATGGTCAGACAACATCGGCTCTGGAACTGACAAAACTTTCTCCCGGCATCTATTTCATCCGTGTGAACTATGAAAATGGCGCCACCCATACAGAGAAAATCATCAAACGCTAAGCCCTCTGAATCCTATTTCCCCTGAGATGAACCATACATTCACCTCAGGGGAAATTTTTGCCTTCCATCCCCCTTGTTCAAAGTCGCTACCAACTATTTCTTCATTGAAGAATTAGCTGTATATTGTAGTGTCTAAAGAATATAAATCCTGCGCTATGTCCACCGACCTGAAAGAACTACTCATCATCCCGGATCGCCCTTTGGCTGAGGAAATCCAACGAGAGATGGAAGGAGCCGGCATCTATTCCCTGCTTCAGTCCGACAACCCGGCAGCCTCCGTCATGTCCATTTATGGTGGCCCCTCCGTATCGGAATCCATCACCATTCTGGTTCATCAGGACACCTACGACCGCGCCATCGAATTCATCCAAACCAGTCCCTATTGGGAGTTGCTGAACTAATCTTTACGGCCATTCGGCGCAGCTACCCAATGAATGGCATTGTGCAACAGTTGCCGGAAATTGGGGTTTTCGTAGGCCGTTTCGCCATGGCCGTTTATGAGAAAAACGATCCGGGATTTACCAAAAGTATTGATCCACCCCAGTTCGTGGCCGCTTAATTCATGATTGGTGGTCAACAAAACTTCCACATCATCCTTCACAAAGTAGTGATTATAGACCTCGTCCAGAATGTCAAAATCTTCCATCCCTGAGGTGATCGGATGCTCCGCATTGACCACATTTACCCGGTATTCAACATCGTGCTGATAAACCGACTGCAAGGTATCCCCTTCTTCTGTAATCAAGGGCGATTTGTTGTAGTACCTGCCACCAATAATATCTGTAAACTGATCCCACTCTCTGTAGGACAACAATGAATGGTGCAGGAAAATCGCCGGGGCCCCTTCCTTAAAAAACTGCAGCATGTGTTGTTTTTGCTCCTCTGTCGGCACAACCACCTCGGGCATATCATAAAAAACAAGCGCATCAAACTGACGGACACTATCCGTTCCAAAAAAATCAAGAACTTCAGGGTGCGTAATTTCTGTCGGATTCACATTCTCAAAACGCTCAAAAACGGCCCAAAACGCTTCGCGGTTAAAGGACCTGTCATCGGTCACAACCAAAACTTCGAGTGGCTTTTCAGATGCTTTATGCGCTATGTCGCAACTGCCCAAGAAAAGCACTAAGAGGAATAAGACTGTTAATCGCATTATTGACAATTATAATTAATCTGTTGGATCTTTACTTAATAACAATCGACTCTTCTATTTTAATCAATACTCAATTATTTATTCGTTTTCAATAACTTCTTTAATCTGAATGTTAAGCTCAGGTATTTTATTTTTAACGACATCCCAAACAATGGAATAATTAACGCCCATATAATCATGGATTAAGCGATCTCTCATGCCTGCCATATTTCTCCATTTAATGGTATTCCATTTGAACTTAAAGTCTGCAGGAATCTTTTTAGTAGCTTCTCCAATTATTTCTAAGCTCCTGATAACAGCACGTTTTAAGGTTTCATCCTCCAAGAAATCGTCTTTAGATTTATCTGGAGTAACTACGGAAATGATGAAAGAGCACTCATCAAGGATATGCTTCAGATATTCAATTGGTTCTTTAGACATATTGGACTTCATTTAAAATCCTGGGACCTATATAAGGGCTTAGCCCATTTTTGGTAACAATCTCAACCCGTTGATCCTTAAACAAGTTCTCGATAAGGTCGTAAACAGCCATATAGTTATCAAAATTTTCTTTGTCAGGTTCAAAATCAATCAAAATATCAATATCACTAATTTCTGATTGCTCATCTCTTACATATGAACCAAATAAACCAATGGCTTTGATTCCATAGCTGGAAATCTCTCCTTCTTTGGCCTTAATGGCACTCAAAATAAATTCCTTTGTTGTCATAAAACCACCTTTACACAAATATAATCATCTTTTGTCTCTCAGCCAGCTATGTGTGTCGAAAAATGCTAGCCCTTAACCTTCTGCATTTTTGCCTCATTGAGTTGCGACCAAACAATCAATACCCCGAAAACAGCGAGGGTGTAATAGACAAAGACGGGGATGGGCACCGGATCGCCACCGGCGTAGGAGTGCATGCCTGCCAGGTAGTAGTTAACGCCCAGATAGGTCATGATGACCGAGCTGAAGGTGAGCATGGCCGCCGTGTTAAAGGCCACCTGGCCTTTAAGGCCGGGAATCATGCGCATGTGCAAAACAAAGGCATAGAGCACGATGGTGATGAGCGACCAGGTTTCTTTGGGATCCCAGCCCCAGTAGCGGCCCCACGACTCGTTGGCCCATACGCCACCGAGGAAGGAACCGATGGTCATCAGGTAAAGCCCGGCCGTTAAGGACATCTCATTGACGGAGGTCAATTCAGTGATGGTCAGTTGCAGTCGCTCATAATTACGACCATTGCGCAGAATGACAATCAGCAGACTCAGGAAACCCAACAAAGCACCCAGGGCCAGAAATCCGTATCCGGCTGTAATGATGGAAACATGCAGGGTGAGCCAGTACGACTGCAACACCGGTACCAGATTGGTAATTTGCGGATTCATCCAGCTCAGGTGGGCAATCATCAGTACCAGTCCGGTAAACAACCCTGAAATGGGAAGAATCATGGTACTTTTGCGCACAAAAATAAAGGCCGCAAACATAATGGTCCAACCAATAAAAATCATCGACTCGTATCCATTACTCCAGGGGGCGTGTCCGGCCAGCACCCAACGCAAAGCCATCCCAAAAGTGTAATAAATGAAACCGCCCAAAAGCAAAACCAGGCCAATTCGCATCACCCATTTAAATTCCAGTTGTGGCCTCAGCAAAGACACAAACTGAAACAAAAGCAAAACAGCTCCAATACCAAAGAAATAGGTCGATAACCAAAGAAAAATACTCAGTCGGTTATACAGCAATTCCAAATTCAAAATCGTGTCAGAAGGCAGCAGTTCTTCAGAATGGCTCTCCTGATAATCCCGAATTTTAACCAGTTGTGCCGAAGCCTTTTCCTGCTCTCCCAATCGCACCGCCGCAATAAACTCACTCAAGGCCCCGGTAACAAACAGACTGTCGGCAGCAGACAAGGTCCTTGGCCGGGAAGTGGGCGTGTACCACGGCAACATTAAATCCTTTGACGATGGAAAAATGCGGTGCAGCTGGCCCATTTGGGTAATGTAAAAAACATTCACCTGCTCATCAATCTTGATCAGTTCCTGCTCCTGCTTGTTGCGCTCTGCGGGACTCCTGCGATGGGCAGCATCCACCATCTGATGCAGCAGATAGTGACGGTTGGCATCGAAAAAATCGACAAAAGCCGCCTTCTTTTGCGTCACTCCCAAAATCTCCCTCAATTGAGGATCCTTAACCGTAATCAAGGGTGTGGTCTGCCACTCTCCGGGATGTGTGAAAAAACCCAACACCATCTGATCGGCCGTCATACCTTGAAAACTGTGGTGCTTGACCAATTTAAGGGCGATTTCCTGGTGAAGTGAATTGAGTGGCTTAATGCGCCCCCCTTTATCCTGAACCCATACAGCACCAAATTCCGCGGCCATTTCTTTATCCGGAACCGGCGGCGTTTGTCCCACCACCCCCTGGGCCCCACCCAACGTGACCATTACCAACATCACCGAAGCCAGCTTTTTGCGCCTGCGGTGGGTCCGGTCCACCTGATGCAATAAGGCTCTGAAGCGGGTGCCCGGGGCGAATAAAGCCCAAAACATTCCCAGCGTCATCAAGAAATAGCCGATATAAGTCACAATGGTACCCGTTCCGTCATGGTTCACCGACAACACTGTTCCCTTTTCATCCTGGTCATACGAACTCTGATAAAGTCGATACCCTTTGTAACTCAATATATTATTCATAAAAACCGAATGGTCCTCCTCCACCGCATTGGCCGCATCGATCAAGGTCACCTCACTTTTATAACCGGAGGGACTTTCAGAACCGGGATATCTGTCGAGCACAAAACGATTCAAACGCACACCAAAAGGCAGTTCAATGGGTTTGGCGCCAAACCGTGCCCTGAAGCGGCCACCGGGTAATTCCAAAACGGCCGCATCGCCTATGGCGTTGCGGTTTCCCTGCACCATCAGGTGGTGGGTTTCTCCCTCGTGCACCACCTCCAGGACCAATTGCTCATCTTTAAAAGCCACACTTCTGACCTTGAGCTTTTTATCCCCTGCCATCAATGTCGCCTTAAAGGCATGTGGCGTTGCAGGGGAAAGATAGGCCGGCACTGAAACCAGGTCGGTCTCCTCCCCGGATTGCCATTCGGCCGTTACATGCGGATCATAGGAAAACATGATGTTCTCGGTTTCCCCTTCCCGAATGTGCAATAATCCCTCATAACCAATATAGCGCGTAATGGCGGCTCCTGCCAAAATGATGAAAAAGGACAAATGAAACAGCAGTACCGATATTTTTTCTTTGCGCCACATTTTGAAACTGAAAATATTTCCCAGCATATTGAGGGCCAGCAAAAGCATGATCAGCTCAAACCACCAGGCATTGTAAACCAAATGTTTGGCGGCCGGGGTGCCGTAGTCATTTTCTACAAAAGTAGCCATGGCCATGGCCGCCGCCCAAATAATAAATAAACCACCCATCATCCATGGGGCTGAGATAATTTTAACAACCTGCTTCATATGCGAAAAATATTGATATCAACGAAAGAATGTAAATATATAACTTATTGGCGAAAAGCCTAAATTTGACGCATTGACAAATATTTTGTTTTTTTGCAGGCAATATCCAACTAAAACTAAACCACAAAAACCTCATGCGACGTTCTTTTTTATTATTCATCAGCTTGATTTTGAGCCTTTCTGCCTACGGTCAGGACGAAAAGCCCTTTGAGATCTCCCTGCACGGCTTCATTGCCGTTGATGCCTCTTACAACACCCGGGCCAGTCGCCAGGCACGAAACGAACACATTTATCTATATCCATTGCCGGAACGGACAGATGCCCTAACCGGAAAAGACCTCAACGACCGGGGCAGGTATGACATGGATGCCGCCCACTCCCGTTTTGGCCTGCATATTAAAGGCCCCACCATTCAGGGCGTATCCGTTTTTGGTTTGCTGGAGGCCGATTTTTTAGGCGACGACCGCGTGGCCGATTCCGATTTCAGAATGCGGCACGCCTACATAAAATTGGGGTACAAAGACTTCAGCTTCGTGGCGGGACAAACCTGGCATCCCTTTTTTATTCCTGAAAATTTTCCCCAGACCGTCAACACCTGTGTCGGGGTGCCCATGCACCCCCTGAGTCGAAATCCCCAACTCCGTTTTAACTGGCATGTGCAGAACAACCTCGAACTCTCGGCCACCTTTCTGGAACAGAACAACTTCCGGACAGCAGGCTTCCCTACCGGCAGTGAAGATGCCGGCCTTCCCGAAGTCGTTCTGCAAGCAAAAATAGGTGGAACGGGTCCCGCCTGGGCCTCCCTGTCGGCCGGCTACAAACGCCTCGCCATTCCCGAAGCACACGACCCCCAGAAAGTCCACCCCGAAGTCGCCAGCTTTCACTACCAGGCCAGCTTCCGTTACCAACTCCCCGGCTTGACCTACCGCATGGGCGCCTTATACGGACAAAATAATTCAGAACTGGTAATTCCCGGTGGCGTTGGCCGCGTGGTTAACACATCCGATACCCATCCGGAATACCAACCTTTGGCATCGGCCACCCTTTGGATAGATCTCAACAGCACGAATAAAACCTGGGATCCGGGAATTTTTGCCGGATATATGACGGCCATGGGCGCCTCTGAAGAAGTGACGGTTATTCCGGAACTATCCATGAACCCCGATGTGACAGACGTAATTGCCATTGCCCCCCGCTTAAAATACCACCTGGGCACGCATACCTGGATAGGAGCTGAGTACATGTGGACACAGGCCGGATGGGGACAATCCTTTGACAATTTTGGGGCACCGTCTGATGTTGAAAACTATACCAACCATCGTTTGTTGTTATCTGTGAGATATCATTTCTAACCGACGAAAAAAGTGTCCGTCATGCCTACAGTTTTGGCCGTAAAATAATCTATTCATATGCTAAACAAAGAAGAATCGAAACAGGCCAGATTGGAATTTTGGCAGCGCCTGACCAGCAAAACCCGGCGCTTGCCGGGTCAGAAGGGACGCAAAAGATTCTGGATTTTTGAAAACACCGGCATTAAGGGACTGGATTTGCGTTTTGATGTGGACCGCGAAAAAGCGCGCGTGGCCCTCGAAATTAACAGCAACAATGAGGATCGCCGATTGATGCTTTTCGAAAAGCTCGAAGCCGCCAAATCGGTCTTCGAGGCCGCCTTTGGTGAGCCCCTTATCTGGGATTTTGCCTACGAAAAACCCACCGGGGAAAGCGTTTGTCGCGTTTATGTAGAAACCCCCGGGGACATTCTCAATGAAAGCCTTTGGCCCGACATGCTGTTTTTTCTGATCGATCGAATGATAAAAATGGAAGCGGCCTTTTTGGAAGTGAAAGATTATATGCAAGCCAACATTAACGAATAAACCCCATGTCACAAAGAGTTTTTCCCGCTGAGTGGGCACCACAAAGTTCGGTTTTGCTGGCCTGGCCACACCCCGAGACAGATTGGGCGCACATGCTTCACGAAGTGCAGGCCTGTTTTCAGGAGATTGTCACGACCATTGCCCGTTTTGAGGAAGTGATTCTTTTGGTACCGGACGAAGTCACTGCTGAAGAATTAAGGCCCAGATTCCCTGCCCGGGTTAAGTTACCCGTTATAGCAACCAACGATACCTGGGCACGTGATTTTGGCCCCATCAGCATTAAAGAAAATGGCCACTGGTCGGTACTCGACTTTCAATTCAACGGATGGGGCCTCAAGTTCCCCGCCCATAAAGACAACATGGTCACCCGCCTGCTGCTTGGGGCAGGCCTGCTGGCGCCGGACATACAATACCAAAACCACCTCAATTTCACGCTTGAAGGGGGCGCCCTTGAGAGCGATGGTGCAGGTACCCTGCTCACTACTGCTGAATGTCTGCTATCGACCAACCGCAACGAACAGTGGGGACAGGCGCAAATTGAGACCTACCTAAAGGAAACGCTGGGTATTGAACGGGTACTGTGGCTGACCAAGGGCTTCCTGACCGGAGATGATACCGACAGTCACATCGACACACTGGCCCGCTTCTGCAGTAAAGAAACCATTGCCTATGTACAGTGTACCGACCCGGGGGATGAGCACTATGAGGCGCTCCAGGCCATGGAAGCCGAACTCAAACAATTTGTCACTGCAGACGGACTTCCCTACACCCTGGTACCTTTACCCATGGCCGATGAAGTGATCTTCGACTGGGAACGCCTGCCGGCCACCTACGCCAATTTCCTGATCATCAACGGTGCCGTATTGGTCCCTACCTATGAAAGCCCCAAAGACGGGCTGGCCTTAACCCAAATGAAAAAGGCCTTTCCCCAACACGAGATAATTGGCATCAACTGTCGGCCCCTCATCAAACAGCACGGCTCGCTGCATTGTGTGACCATGCAACTGCCCAAAGGGGTGACCAACTAAGTAACAATAACTTATTTTTACCATATGACCACTTAACCTACTGCTGATTGGCTATATTTGTGATGGCAGTAAAAAGGCATTTCAACCATGAAAAACATTCGCACAGCACTCATACAGCAAAGCAATGGCGCTGACATCAGCGCCAATATCCAGAAACTGGAGAACAATATCCGTCAGGCGGCCCAACAGGGCGCCCAACTGATCGTCCTCCAGGAATTGCACAACAGCGTTTATTTTTGTCAGACCGAAGACACCAACCTGTTCGATCTGGCCGAGACCATTCCCGGTCCCTCAACCGACCGTTTTGGAGCGCTGGCCAAAGCGCTGCGTGTGGTCATCGTAACTTCCCTCTTTGAAAAGCGGGCACCCGGCCTCTACCACAATACAGCTGTCGTCTTTGAAAAGGATGGCGCCATGGCCGGACAATACCGCAAAATGCACATCCCGGATGACCCGGCCTATTACGAGAAATTCTATTTCACGCCCGGCGATACGGGCTTTGAGCCCATAAGCACATCGCTTGGAAAACTGGGCGTGCTCGTGTGCTGGGACCAATGGTACCCCGAAGCAGCACGCCTTATGGCACTCCGCGGTGCCGACCTGCTCATTTACCCCACAGCTATTGGCTGGGAGAGTACCGACAGTGACGAAGAAAAAGCACGGCAAAAAGACGCCTGGGTCATCAGTCAACGCGCCCATGCTGTGGCCAACGGACTGCCAGTAGTATCTGTGAATCGTGTGGGACATGAACCCGACCCCTCCGGCATCACCAATGGCATCCAATTTTGGGGCAACAGCTTTGTGGCAGGGCCTCAGGGGGAATTTCTTGAGCAGGCCGGTAACAGTGATGAGGCTCTTTTATTGGTAGATATCGACCTCCAAAGGTCCGAGTCCGTCCGGCGCATCTGGCCCTTTTTGCGCGACCGGCGCATCGATGCCTATGACAACATCGTCCGGCGCTACATCGATTAAGACGTCTTTGAAACTATCGGGTCCAGGGAATCATGTATTCCAGAACGTAAGAAAACCCGGCATTCAAGCGGCTGTCTCCATTCCCAAAGCCCGGAACAATGTAGGGTTCCATCAAACTGGCGTTATTACTGGCCACCGACACCCGGATATGCAAGTTCCAGCTCATGTAGAAGTTCTTAAACAGTTCGGCGCGGGGACCGCCCGACAATTCAATCCAGTGGGTATTAATGGTATTGGAACCCATTCTGCCGGTGTAGTCCTCCCAATAGCCATTCTCCACCAAAAAATAGGATGATCCCTGCTCCTGCAAGGCAAATCCATACTGCAAACCCACCAGCAGATTGTCCTTACTCCCCTCCTCTTTTTTGGGCAGCACATCCATCTCCGCCCCTACACGTATAAAAGTACCATTGGAATCGTAATGATAAGCCGTCTTTTCAAAATTGACATTTTCAAAGCCGGCTTCGCCAATGAAAAACAAATCTTCCTTTAAATTGATGCGCGTTAAAAAGGAGATGCCTGTGCGGTCGGTGTCGAACAACTTATTTATGGGACCGGCCAAATTCACCCCCAGTGTAAACCCGCGGGGAACTTCAACTACCTCCTGCACCACTTGGGACCGGACAGAAAGACTCAAAAAAAACAGGACACTAATAAATATATATCTTAACATTTTCAAAGTTTTCGCTATAGTTAACCTCTTTAACGTCAATGGCCACCGAATCTACAAAAACCCGCGTAAACCAAACACTGTCAATGGTGAAATTAAAAGTAAATCCGCATTCCCTCGAAATATAGGCCATCTCTTTGGAATGACTGAACCAAAGCGTATCCCTTAAACTATTGTTATCAATCACAAAAATGGTGGTATCTTGATCAAAGGACAGGGGCAAAAACATGGTTTGAAAGGTTTCTGTGGCATAAATGGAGTCTCTTTGGGGATGAACGCCAAAAACAGAACTGTTCTGAAGCATGGTATCCTTGTCCACACTTGAGCGGCCACTGTAAAACCCGGTTTGCACCGCATGCTGATTGGACAGGCAAATCTGGTCCTGGGTACACGATGCCGGCAACAACCACAGTAGGGCCACGACTATATAAAGAAATATTTTAAAGCACTTCATATTATTTGGTCTATGACACAAAAGTAAAAATAATTCAGAGATGGGACCCTGTTATTCGCTGCAAAAGAAATACCAGCATGAATCTGTTCGATAATGGACACACCCCTGTCCCATAACGGACACTTTCATCCCTGCCGGATTAAAAAAAAAGAGTGGACAACCACATAAGCATCAAACCATTTTGACTTTTGGTTCAAATTTTGATAAATTGTCGCTGTTTATTCTGTTTTCATTACAAATTCACCCGATGAGTATCAATAACCCTATTCTATTATTAATCTAAAAAATTATGACGCATTTGAAAAAGATCCTGATTGCATCACTGATTGGCTTGGTGACAACCGTGCCATTATCTGCCGGTTCAGGCGAAATTAACTTTTCAGAGTTTACACTTGATAACGGCTTACATGTTATTCTGCATGAAGACAACTCTACGCCCATCGTAACTGTGGCGGTCATGTACAATGTGGGTTCCAAGCATGAGCAGCCCAACCGCACCGGTTTTGCCCACTTCTTTGAACACCTGATGTTCGAAGGCACCAAGAACATACCCCGTGGCGAATATGCCAAATTTGTAGAGCGTGCCGGCGGCACCCTCAATGCCAATACATCGGCAGACCGCACCTATTATTACCAAACCCTGCCATCCAACCAGCTCGAACTGGGCTTGTGGCTGGAGTCGGAGCGCATGCTTCATGCCTCCGTTGATTCAACTGGCATAGCCACCCAAAAGCAGGTGGTGATTGAGGAGAAAAAACAGAGCTATGACAACCGGCCTTATGGTACCATCCTTATTGAAACCATGAAAAGAGCCTTCAGCAACATCCCTACCGCTGGACCACCATTGGTGATCCGGAGCACATCATGGCGGCCAAGGATGAGGAGTTTGAGACTTTTTACAAGACCTTTTATGTGCCCAACAATGCCGTATTGGTAGTGGCCGGCGACATCCATAAAGAGCAGGCCCAATCATTGGTCGAAAAGTATTATGCCGATATACCAACCGGAAGTCCGGACATTTACCGTCCCAACATTGTGGAGCCACCTCTGGGCACCGAAGTGAGAGATACCATATTTGACAACATTCAGGTCCCGTTGGTATTACAGGCCTACCGCACCCCTGCTATGAATACCCGTGACTATTTTGCCATTGACATGCTGGCACGCTTTTGTCGGGCGGACAAAGCTCACGTCTCTACCGCGAATTGGTTGATAACAAACAATTGGCGCTGCAAGTGGGTTCCTTTCCCATCCCCTTCAACGAACCAGCCATCAATCTCACTTTTGCCTTCTCTAACATGGGAATTGACCCTCAGGAACTGGAAGCGGCCATGGACACAGAAATTGAGAAGGTCAGAAATGAGCTGATTCCTGAAAAGGAATTTCAAAAACTTAAAAACCAATATGAGAACCAAATCATTGGTGGCAACTATAAAATTGCTGAAAGAGCGCACAATTTGGCCACGGCTTACACCTACTTTGGCGATGCTTCGCTCATCAACAAGGAGCTCGACCATTACATGGCCGTAACCCGCGAAGACATTCAGCGCGTAGCTCAAGAGTACTTTACGGACGACAACAGGGTGGTGCTTTACTATTTACCCAAGCAGAATTAAGACATACCTGAATTTATAACCTAAAAGAGACCGATTAGAACCACTCTTATCTGACCAACAGAAAGAAAGGCGCTAATCTCTTAAAAAAACAATAAAATGAGATCCATATTTTCAATCCTATTGCTAAGCCTGTTTGCCTCAGGCCTAATGGCTCAACTGGACAGAAGCACCCCTCCTGAGGCCGGTCCGGCCCCCCAAATCAACATCGGTGAATACGAGAAATTCACCCTTAAAAACGGGCTCCGGGTATTTGTGGTGGAAGACCACAAGCTTCCCATGGTGGCCTATAATCTTACACTGGACATCGACCCTGTTTTCGAAGGCGAAGCTGCCGGTTACGTCTCTCTGGCCGGTGATTTAATGCGCTCCGGAACCACTAACCGGAACAAGGCGGAAATCGATGAATCCATCGATTTCATAGGCGCCACACTCAACACCCATTCCAAGGGCATTTATGGCCGGTCGCTGAAAAAGCACAACGCCACTTTATTGGAATTGATGTCCGACGTACTGATGAACCCAACCTTCCCCCAAGAAGAGCTGGAGAAAAGCCTCAAGCAGATGGAAACCGGCATTCAGGCGGAAAAAAATGAACCCTCGGCCATTGCCAACAACATTGCTTCGGTTTTGCGGTATGGAAAGGACGATCCTTATGGAGAAGTGGTTTCGGAAGAAAATCTGGCCAATATCACCACCGGTCATTTAAAAACCTATCACCAGACCTATTTCAGACCCAATGCGGCCTACCTGGTCATTGTGGGGGACATCAGTGTGAAGGAGGCCAAAAAACAAGCCAAAAAATATTTTGGCGATTGGGAAAAAGCAGAAGTGCCCGGGCACACATACAGCCAATGGCCCACCTACGAAGCACCCAAAGTCGCCATCGCCAACCGCGACGGCGCCAACCAATCCACCATCATGGTGACGCACACCCTTCCTTTAACACCGGGACATCCCAATGCCATCAAGGCATCTGTTATGAACCAAATTCTGGGAGGTGGCTCTTTCAACACCCGTTTGTTTCAAAACCTCAGAGAAGACAAAGGCTATACCTATGGCGCCTATTCGCGCCTGAGTACCGACAAGCGCATTGGTTACTTCTCGGCTTCGGCGCAGGTCCGGACTTCAGTGACCGACAGTGCCTGAACGAGATTTTGTACGAAATGGAACGTATGCAAACGGAGTTGGTACCTGCCGAGGATTTGGAACTCATTAAAAACATGATGACCGGAAGCTTTTCCCGCTCACTGGAGGATCCGCAGACCATTGCCAACTTTGCGCTGAACATTGAGCGCTATGATTTACCGGCCGACTATTACCGGACCTATCTGGAGAAAGTAGCGGCAGTAACAGCTGAAGATGTCATGGCCATGGCCAAAGAATATCTGAATCCGGAACAAGCCATCATCCTGGCCGTAGGCGAGGCGGATAAAATAGAGGAAGTCATGCGCGGCTTCTCGCCTGCCAGCGAAGTGACCCGTTACGATTATTACGGGCATGAAGTGAGCGGTGCCGTGGCCGTTTCTGACATCACAGCAGAAGAAGTCATCGAGCGCTACCTCAACGCCATTGGCGGACCCGAAGCCATTGAGACCATTCAGGATGTCACCACCACAGCGACAGCAGCCATTCAGGGCATGGAACTCAAAATGGTCACCCGTCAGAAAGCCCCCAACAAGCTGTTGGTAGAGACCATGATGGGCAACAACGTGGTTTCCAAGCAAGTCTTCGATGGTGCAAAAGGAAAAGTAACTTCCCCCATGGGTGAGCAGGAACTGGAAGGTGAAATGCTGGAACAGATGAAAGAAGGTTCGGCCATCATTGCCGAAACCAATTTCCTAAAGGAAGGTTATTCCATCGAATTGCAGGGCGTTGAAACCATCGACAACCGCGAATGCTACAAAATCATTGTTACCCGTCCCTCCGGCAATGAATCGACGGCCTACTATGCAGTGGCCGATGGCCTGAAGTACCGGGAAGTCAGTTCAACCCCCCAGGGCAATATGGTCACCAACATAAAAGACTATAAGGAAGTAGAAGGCTTTATGTTTCCACAAGCCATTAGCCAGTCGGTGGGACCACAAAACTTTGAGGTGACCATCGACAGCATCGAAATCAACACAGGAATGGAAGATGCGGTGTTTGAAAACTAAAGGTTCTTTTTAACCGCGAGATACCATAAAAGTGGGGTGGTCTGGAAAGACCATCCCATTTTTTTGTTTTTCAATGGTACCATTTTTAAAACAGGTAAATGAAGGTCTTGACTGACAATAAGATATGATTTCCCATATCCTTTCTGTCAAATGCATGCCAATTAACAATATGAAACTAAAATCAATTAAATATCTACAAAAACACTATTTTTCACATAATTATATCGCATTTTTTAATATTTTTGGCAAAACAACTTACATATCAACAAAAGTATATGACCATTTTTGCCATTACTGCCTCCCTGTTTTCATTTCTGGCAGGCTATTTACTATCCAGAAAAATTCATCAACCACCTCTAAAGGTGGAGCTTTCGACATCAGACACTGACATTAAACAACCCGACCTTAAAACCGATGAAAGCGCCCACCCCGGCATGTCGACCAAGGAAATGGAAAGACTCTCCATTGTGGCCAAACAGACGGAAAATGCCATCATGATTATGGATGCAGACGGTTACATAGAATGGGTCAATGAGGGCTTTACCCGGATGTACGGATATACTTACGAAGAATTTACGCAAACACTGGGAAGTCATATCAGACAAACGAGTTTTAGTGATGCCATAGAAGAACGCCTCTACAAAGTACAAAAAATGGGACAACCCGTTTTCTATGAAGCGTTAAACATTACCAGGGACGGCAAAAGCATATGGACCCATACCTCCTTAACGCCCATCTTTAACGATGCGGGCGAGCTGACCTATTTGGCAGCTATCGACTCTGACATCAGCCGAAGAAAAGAAAGCAGTGATGTGCTCCTGCAAACCATCGGTCAATTATCCCATAGCATCAATGAACTGTCGAGCAAGCAGCAACACCTCCTCAATGAAACGGCCAACATGATGCAAAGTGTTAAAGATGCCGGAGAGCTATTGGAAGAAACGACCTCCATCACCAGGTTCATCAAAGACATCTCCGACAAAATAAAAATCCTGGGTTTGAACGCCTCTATCGAGTCTGCCAATTTCAACTATTCCGGCATTCAAAACAGAACAGACACCAATGGCTTTAGAGTTATTTCTAATGAAATCATTCAACTCTCAGAAGATTCCAAGAAGCAAACCAACAGAATTTCAAACACCATGCTTCACCTTGAAAACTCCTTCAGCCATTTGAATAAGAACAAAGAATCCTTCAACCATTTCTCAGATGCTTTTTTCACCACACTCAACGATGTGAGAAAGGAGCTAATCCGGGTAGAACGCGTGGCTGAACAGCTCAACACCTAAAATGGATGACGAGCGGGATGAATAAAAAAAGGGACTGGCCGCTATGGCTGTCCCCTTTTGTGGTATTCAAAAAGCCCTTAATTCAACTCCATCAGTCACTGGGCAATAATCAGCGAATAGCTTTTTTTTCCTTTTTGCACCAACAGGTATTTGCCATTGAGCAGGGAAGTGCTGTTCACCACCACTTCGTGACTGGTCACTTTTTCCTTATTAATGCTGACACCTCCACCGGCAATGGTCCGTCGGGCTTCTCCCTTTGAAGGGAACACCCCCGCCAGCTCACTGATCAGGTCAATCACATTGGCACCGGCATCCAAAGCTGAACGGGGCACTTCAAAGACAGGTACCCCGTCAAAGACCGACAACAATGTCTTCTCGTCCATTTTGCGCAACGTTTCGGTAGCACCCTTGCCAAACAGTATCTGTGAGGCCTCCACCGCAAAGTCAAAGGCCTCACGGCCATGCACCATAACCGTCACTTCTTCGGCCAGCCGCTTTTGCAGCAGACGGGCATGCGGTGCAGTGGCGTGTTCAGCCACCAAAGCCTCCACCTCATCCTTAGAAATAAGGGTAAAAATTTTGATGTACTTCTCGGCATCCGCATCGGAAGTATTCAGCCAAAACTGATAGAATTGGTAGGGACTCGTGCGTTCCGGATCCAGCCAGATGTTACCGGTTTCCGTCTTGCCAAACTTCCCACCATCCGCTTTGGTAATCAGGGGACAGGTCAGGGCGAAAGCCTCACCACCGGCCACACGCCGAACCAGTTCAGTACCCGTTGTAATGTTGCCCCATTGATCAGAACCCCCCATTTGCAGCTTACAATTGTGGTTCTGGTACAGGTGCAAAAAGTCGTAGCCCTGTACCAATTGGTAAGTAAACTCCGTGAATGAAAGTCCCTGACTGGATTCACCGCTGATGCGCTTCTTCACCGAGTCCTTCGACATCATATAATTGACCGTGATGTGCTTGCCAATATCCCGGATAAATGAAAGAAAAGTAAACTCCTTCATCCAGTCATAATTGTTCACCATCAAGGCCTTATTCTCCACTTCGCCATAAAAGTCCAAAAACTGACTCAGCTGCTTTTTAATACTCTCCTGATTGTGACGCAAGGTAGGCTCGTCCAGCAGGTTGCGTTCGGCCGATTTCATCGAAGGATCACCAATCATACCCGTAGCACCACCCACCAAAACAATGGGCTGGTGACCGGCTACCTGAAAATGCTTCAACATCATCACACTCACCAGGTGACCAATGTGCAGCGAGTCGGCCGTGGGGTCAATACCCACATAAGCCGAAGCCATGCCCTGCTTCAAAAGCTCCTCGGTTCCGGGCATGATATCGTGGATCATTCCCCGCCATTTTAGTTCCTCAACAAAATTCATGGAAATATTTTTTCTTAATAAATGTTCAATTATTTAGACGCCCGCAAAGATATAAAAAACAAATTTTATCGGTACGCCTTTCAGGTAATTACCGGCGGAGGCACCTTCTCTTCCTCCCAAACCGGAACCAGATGGTCGAAATTGATATGAAAGAGGTTCATGGTAGCGGGCGCAAATCGGTGCAAGGGCTCAAACAACCACGAATCGTGGCGTGTTTGGGGTGAAAAAATCTTTTGGCCCAGGCCAAAAGATTCCAGCAAAAGAATCACGGCACTCAACAGAAAAGCCGCCTTCACCAGACCAAACAAAGCACCGGCCAAACGGTTAATCCATCCCAAGGCAATGGCCTTCATCAGCTTATCAATGGCATGCGCCAAAATATGCACCGCAATCACCACAGCGATGAAGACCATGACAAAGGCCACCACTGAAAGGTGCTTCGATTCCATAAATCCCGACAACCAACGGGCCGTCACTTCAGCAAACATCACGGCACCGATAATCCCCAAGACCAAAGCCGCCAGCGAAGCCAGTTCAATGACAAAGCCATTTTTCAAGCCCTTTAAAAAGAACAGAAGCAAAAATATGCCGGCAATTATATCAAAAAGCAACAGACCCTGAATCATAATCATTATCATCTACTGAAAAAAAACCCTCCACAAATAAGGCTTAAAAGTAAAACTTTATTCCCAAGCAGCCAAGTGACCAGATGGTCCACTCATTCCTGAATTTTCACCAGACAAGGTGCCCTCCCCTATTTTCAGAAAAATTTGTATATTCGACCGAAAAATTTTAAAACCACATCAATGGCTGAGACACAACGTTTGACCGTGGTAGATGCCCTCAGAGGCTTTGCCATCTTATCCATCATGCTGCTGCACAACATCGAACACTTTGACCTGTACCATTTTCCCGACTATCTGCCCCAATGGATGAAGGCCATAGACAGCATTATCTGGGACAGTCTGTTCTTTCTCTTTGGCGGAAAATCCTATGCCATATTCGCCCTGCTGTTTGGTCTTACCTACGCCATCCAATTTTACAACCAACAGCAGCGGGGCCATGATTTTAGCGGCCGCTTTTTGTGGCGGCTTTTGCTCTTGCTGATGTTTGGTATTTTCAACTCCATCTTTTATGAAGGGGACATTCTGGCCATTTATGCCGCAGTGGGCATCCTCCTCGTCCCCTTTAGAAAACTCAGCAACCAAGTGGTGCTCATCGCCGCCATCCTTCTGATGCTTCAGCCACTGGAATGGGGCAAGCTGGTTTATATCCTAACCCAGCCCGAGTACACCGAACCGGCTTCGCGCGCCAACATCTATTTTGCAAAAATTGGTGACTACCTCATGCATGGCAACTTTTGGGAAGCCGCCAAAGGCAACCTCATCAACGGCCGCTCCGCCGCCTTGTATTGGTCGCTCGAAAACGGGCGTTTCTTCCAAACCGGCGCTTTATTCCTGCTCGGATTTTTACTGGGTCGAACCCACAAATTCAGTCCCACCCCCGGGAACAAGCTCTTTTGGCAAAAAGCACTCCTCATGGCCGCCCTTGCCTTCCTACCGCTATACCTGCTTAAAGAAGCCCTGCCAGCCACAGACATTCGTCCGGCCCTTGTAAGTCGCCTGCAATTAATCATCACCTCCTGGTCGAACTTCTCCTTCATGGCAGTGCTCACCGCCGGCTTTGTCCTTTTGTTCGAACAAACCTTTGTCCGAAAGGCCCTCAACCGACTGTCACCTCTGGGGCGCATGAGTCTCACCAACTACGTGATGCAATCCATTGCCGGCTCCTTTATTTACTATGGGTACGGACTGGGGATGTATGCCTACACAGGCGCCACTCTGAGTCTGGCCATCGGCATAGTACTGGCCCTATTGCAAACCCTTTTCAGCTCGTGGTGGTTCAGGACGCACCAAAGAGGTCCACTGGAGCAAATCTGGCACAGATTGACCTGGTTGTAACTTAATTTATGAGCTAAAAAAAGCCTGCCTGATTCATCCGATAGGCAGGCTTTTTAATTCCACAATGCGGACAATTAAGGGGCCACAACAGTCAGCGGCACTGCTTGTAAATCTTCCATTCGGGAAGAACTGCCGACCATCAATCGGTAGTCGCCCCCCAGGGGCGTCATTCGCTGGGCTTCAGCATTCCACCATTCAATGACTTCGGGGGTCAGCTGAAATTTCACATCAACCGTTTCGCCCTGTGCAATAAACACCCGCTTAAATCCGCGCAAGGTCAACAAGGGACCATCTGCATCATCGGGCTTCTGCAAATACAGCTGAACCACCTCTTCGCCGTCAAAGTCGCCCGAATTGGTGACGGACACCGTCAATGTGGCTTCCTCGCTGAGCGAAACGACTTCGCTGCTCAATTCGGGTGTTTCATAATCAAAAGTGGTATAGCTCAGACCATAACCAAAAGGAAAAACTGGCTCCCCCCGGAAATAGCGGTAGGTACGATTGGTCATGTTGTAGTCTTCAAAATCGGGCAACTGGGCCACATTCTTGTAGAAAGTCACCGGTAAACGCCCCGCTGGGTTGTAATCGCCAAACAATACCTCCGCCACGGCCGTTCCCCCTGCTTGTCCCGGATACCACGCCTGCAAAATAGCCTGGCAATACGTCAGCTCCTCCTCAAACCCAATGGCTGAACCGGAGCAATTGACCAATATAATTTCTTTTCCTGCTTCATGCAAGGCCCGCAACATTTCCCTCTGGACAGCCGGCAAAGCAATGTCGGTCCGGTCGCCTCCGCTGAACCCGGGTAAATCCACCCCCATTTCTTCCCCTTCCAAAAAAGGAGAAATACCCGAGACAAAGACCACCACATCGGTATCTGCCACACGTGCCACAGAGGCCGGTATATCCACCTCTGCCATATAGCCTATGTTAAAATTCAGTTCCGCCTCCGACATATAATGGGCAAATTCCAACTCTATTTCATAGGCCTTGCCTTCTTCCACATCCATCTTATATTCCTGCTTACGACCACCGTGGTTCGACCGGTGTTCAAAAACAGGCTCACCATCAATCAGCATGCGGGTTACCCCATTGACATAAAAATGAAAAAACACTTCCCCGCTTCGTTCCGGGTAGTAAGTGCTGGTATAGCGGGCCGAAAAATCAGTCAGGTTAACACCCGGCGCAAAAACCGTAGCACCGCCTGTATGGAAATGGAAAGGCGTATTAACCTGGGTCACCACGTCGGGACTGCCTTCCCGGTCGGGATTGTTCCAGTATTCAGCCCTGAAGCCCTGTCCGGCTTCACTGATGCACTGATCAAAAACACTCGAAAAAATGCGGTCACCCACCCATTCCGTCCCCTGCTCATAAATCACACGGTCATCACTGCCCAAGGTCTGGCGGATGCCCTGCAGGATGGTGGTTGTGCTCGCGGGTGTTCCATTATAATTGCCCCATTGCATCAGCGAATCGTTGGCATTGGGTCCCATAACCGCAACGGTCAATCCGCCCCTTTCCAAGGGAAGTCTGTTATTTTCATTCCGTAGTAAAGTCATCGACTTACGAGCCGCTTCGAGAGCCATGGTGCCATGTTCGGGAGAAGAAACGATGGAATGAGGAATTTTCGACCACTCCACTTTCTCATCCGCATCCATTTCACCCAGCTCAAAGCGTGCTATGAGCACGCGAAGCAGTGATACATCCAACTCCTCTTCAGAGATCAGTCCCCGTTCAACCGCCTCGATCAGGGACGGATAACTGTTCCCACAATTCAAATCGGTACCCGAAAGCACAGCGTCGGCTGAGGCTGTTTCCGCATCCGGATGGGTGGCATGTGCCTCCTTATTGTAGAAATCATTAATGGCCCAGCAATCAGAGACCACTACCCCGTCAAAACCCCATTCATTGCGCAGAATATCCATCATCAGTTGGTCACTGGCACAACAAGGCTCGCCCTCAAAACGGTTATAGGCGCACATCACCATGCGCACATCGCCATCGATCACCAGTTTTTTAAAGGCCGGCAGGTAAGTCTCGTGCAAATCCCGCGGCTTAATGTTATGGGCATCAAAGGAGTGGCGGTTCCACTCGGGCCCCGAATGCACCGCAAAGTGCTTGGCGCAGGCATGCAGTTTGTCATAGCCTTCGCCCCGCTCACCCTGAAGTCCCTGCACTACCGCCGTACCCAGTACCCCATTCATAAAAGGATCTTCACCATAAGCCTCCATGCCCCGTCCCCATCTGGGGTCCCGAAACACATTGATGGTAGGCGTCCACATGGTCAGTCCCTGGTAGCGCCCAAACTCGCCCTGTGATTTAAAGTAATGGTGTTTGGCGCGCGCTTCGTCCGACACCACCGAAAAAATATCCAGCACCATGTCGCGGTCGAAAGACGCCGCCATGCCTACCGGCTGAGGAAATACCGTGGCCCTGCCGGCACGTGCCACCCCGTGAAGCGCTTCGTTCCACCAGTTGTATTCCTGAATGCCCAGTCGCTCAATGGGCGCATTCCGATCCAGCATCAGCGACACCTTCTCTTCCAGAGTTAACTTTGTCAACAAATCCGCAGCCCGTTCTTCCGGCGAATAAGCATTGTCCTTCCAGACTTCCGTGCTGCAGGCACTTCCTGCCAGCAAAAAAACACTTACCAAACAAACACCAATTAGCTTCCGTATCATAGCTTTTCATTATTTAAAATTCAACCCAACAATTTTAAACAATATTTAGCATTAAAAAGTGGAAAAATCGGGTTATTAAGAGGAGGTTTTGGCGATCCAATATTTTTAAATTGAAAAACGGTGTTTTTATAAATCCGACAGAAGGATGTACTTACGATAGGCCTTTTCTAGTCTTGCAAAGGAAGCTCAAAAGAATAGGCGTGCTCATTCCGGACAGTGTCCCCTACCGCATAGGTATCAACAGAAACAGACCCATCCCTGACAATGGTCATCACCCGGAACATGGCTGTGTGATTGGTCTCATCGGGAATTTTGGTGCGCTCCAGTGCAGGAACATGCAGGTAATGCACATGACCCAATTTCTTGGAGTGAATCACACGGTCCATATCCATGTGGAGGTCGCCGGAAACTACCACGGCCAGGTTGGGTTGCGCAATCACTTGTTCTTTAAACAACTGGTTACTTATGCCTTTGTCCGCGTTTTCGGGATAAACCCCTTGCTGGGCGCCGTGCACCACCAGCACAACCGGCTTTGGGGCCAGGCGCTGAAGCTGTTCAAGAATCCACCCCGCACCGCTGTCGTCAAAATCCCGGCCATGGTCGGGCGAAGCAAATACAAATGCCAGCTTATCATGGTTGACCACATAACTCGGGCTTTCAATTTGACTGTTCCACATCTGCGCAAAATACAGATACCGCTCCACGGTACTTCCATGCTCCTCGTTACCCATTATCGGGTAAAAAGGCAAGGTGAGTTTTTGCAACACCTCAGTAGCCGCTTCATACTGGATCTCTGTTCCTTTGTGGGCTATGTCGCCAACACCAATGACAAAGTCCATAGGCAGCGTTTGAGCAAGGGCATTTACATGTTTAACCGCCGCATCCATGTGTGGAAACTCCGCACATGGCTTTGGCTCAGCATCACCTAAGAGTGCGACACGCAGCAAAATGGAGTCCGTTTCATCCGCCATTCCTTCCAGCATGAATTCTGATGTCACTGCAACAGAATCTGTGGCATCAACGGCATTGCTGTTTTTTCCCGGGTTACTTTTACACCCTACCAGTAAGACTGAAAGGATAATGGCTGCAAATTTCAATGTTTGAATCATATTCGTCGATTTTTTTTGGTTTTAATTAATTTTGCGGATTGAACAATCCTATTCGGTTTCCAGGTCAATAGAAATGTACTTATTATAACCAGAACCCCCTTTGCTTCCGGCATCATAAATGAACCCATAAACAGGAAAACCCTTCTGGCGGTCCAGCACACTGCCCCTTACCCAGGAACCATCAATGTTGGGAACAAGCAATTGGGCCTCGGGTATTTGATCGGTATCGCTTATATTAACAAGATAGATATCTCTATCTTCTTCTGAAATGAAAGTAACAATGATCTGATCTTCCCAAACTACCATATCAGCCCCCGCCTGATCAGAATCAACTGCGTTGGTCACCACTGGTCGGTCAGATACCCTGACAGGTTCTGACCATGCCTGGCCCGAAGACCTTTTACTCAAATAAAGATAGCCGTCGGCTTGTCTGAAAACAGCCACAGTAACCTTTTCACCAGGCAAATAAGCCAAGGGAAGAATCGCCATGCCTTCACTTTCTGTGGTCCCCAAATTATGCGCCAACTGTTGGGGCAGGGTGAGTGAATTATCGGTTAATAATTGCCGGCTCCATCCTTTGCCATCGAAACTCTTATATGTAACATCCACCGTGCCATCGGGAAGGCCAACCACGGAAGGATTGGTGAAGCCCATTGGGTAATCATGATTAAGGTATTGAGCCTTGCTCCAATTCCCTTTGGGTTCAAGAATGCTGTATTGCAACTGATCCCCTGCAGCAAACACAGCAACCAGACTACCATCCGGCCGAAGGGTAACATCTGCTACCTGCGTGGGCGGTTCTTCATGGGCCGTGATGAGATGGCTATCCACCATCCACCGGTCTTTGCTCTTTGAATGGTCAGATGTGGCAAAGGCATGATGGTAAACGCCTTCTGATATTTGATGCACGATATGAATGATGCCATCGTCTGACCTGACAGACCCCAGACCTTCCAGATCGCTGATATGTGGTCGGTTTTCGGCATCCACCTCAAACCAGGACTCACCTCCGTCAATGGACTTAACCATCATAAAGAAGTTATCGGTTTCGGTAGGTTCCATGATAAAATACAATTCGCCCTTGCTGCTTTCGTAGGGCCCTATGCGGGCAGGTGTTTCCACAAAAGTGCCGCCAAGATGTCCCTTAGGCACCTCCACCGAAAACTCAGGTGTGGGTCCGGGAAGTGGTCGTCCCAAATGATCCACCAATCGCACCGCGAAACGATCGCCATCTCTCACCAGTTGAGGACCATCTGCCCATCTGCGTACCACCAGGGCAAATTCCCATTCCGCTGAGGCGCCTGTTGCCGGTTCGGGATACCATCCCGGGGTTGTGGGCGCCAGATTGATACCTGCACCCGGGTTGGCCGGTCTTTTAGACACATCAATCAGATTGTCGGCTTCTTCCCCAAAGAAAAATGCGTCACAACTGACCATACTCATAACGGGCGATGCAGCCGAGGGATAAGGAAATTCATGGGCCTCCATGTAGGTCCAGGGGGCATCGTTCCAGCGATATTGAAGACTGTATTGCCGGCGGTAAAAAGAGGCGCCGCTCTCCACTTCGAAGCGAATGCGAAACGGAGCATCCACTGTTTGAACGGGAGCATTGTTGAGCGGCATGGCCCATCCCAGGTCTTCATCCAAATCCATCTCAAAATCAGACCGCACACGAAATGCGGTTACCTGGTCCGTTGAATACACAGAGTCCTTGTCCGCCATTTGAGCAATTATCTGACGGGGCAGAAACGCGCTTCCCGTTAAAAAAATACCAGCTAATATTACATTTATTGATTTCATTGTTTACGTTTTATTCAACATACTCAACATGCGCTGCTTTTAAATAATCAACAGCATCTCTTTCATCATTGACAGAAAGAATTTCCACCCCACCGAACCCTTTGTAATGCAAGAGCCAAAGTTTAATAATATCCATGACACCGGGATAATCCCGGATAAGCATTTCAAGTGAATTTACATCAAAGCCAGGTTCATCCATATTTACAGCCAATAATTTTGAATCGGATTCATCATTATCCAGCATATGGATGATTCCAACTATCCTCACCCTTGCGATCGCTCCACGATTGCTTGCCGGGCCAAAAACAAATACATCCACCGGGTCACCATCCCCACCGGATGTTTTAGGAAGCACAGTCTGAGGTACAAAACCATAATTGGCCGGATAGGGCAGGTAGTTGATTACCCTGAAAGAATCAGGGTTAACCTGCTCCCATTCTATTTGTCCGTTCGCCTGATTGACTTCCCATTTTTGGTTGCTGCCGGCAGGTATTTCAATAACTACATTAACCAATGAATCGGACGTAAATGGAGCAACATCATGCAGAAAGTTGACTGTATTCTTCACCGCATTCTCCTCCCGACTCAAATGGGCACAAGCATTCAGCAAAACTAGCAGTCCTAATGAAAACCAGACTTTCATTCATCTATAATTTAGTTATATAATGGGTCTAATAGGAACCTTCATCTGTGACACTTTAGATTTCAATCAAAAAGCATGGATGCTGAACGGTAAAAACCGTTCAGCATCCATGTAAGATTGAACTTAGTTTTCTGGTTTCATTCGATCAAACAATTTATAAATCAAACTTAACACCAAACTGAAAACGTACGTTGTAATACTCAGCCTGCATTAACCTCGAACTTACACCCTGGTAATAGTACAAAGGCGTATTCAGTAAATTATTGGCCTCGGCATACAACCTGAATTTTGGCGTAATGGCATAGTTGGCGTTCACGTCCAAATGAACTGTTTCATTGTAGTACCGGTCGTAAAAAGCCTCCTCGCCAAACTCATCCACAAAGTCAGATGAGTAATTGAGCGATGTCCTGAATGAAAAACGCTTACTTTCATAGGACAAAGACCCATTAAAGGTATGCTTGGCCGTACCCGGAAGCGAAATGTCATCGTCCTCGCGGCCTTCGATGCGGAAATCACTGATGCTACTGGTGGTATAAGTGTAGTTGGTGTACACCCCGAAATTTTTCCAGAAACCGGGCAGGAAATCCAACTGACGTTGAGCGGCTAACTCAAGACCAAAGATCTCTGCATTACCACCATTGATGGGCTGACTGTAAGTATCCCAGGTTGTTCCTTCAAAAAGGTAATTTTCACGCGTTTCAGTCACAATAAAGTCCTTGATATCTTTATAGAAAACCCCTCCTGATAGAATACCAATGCTTTGAAAGTATTTCTCGAACATCAAGTCGAAATTCATGGAAGTGGTGGGAATCAATTCTGGGTTACCGATGGCTATTTCATTGTCTTCACGTTCAATCTCCCTGTATGGAACAAGAGAGAAATAATTGGGCCTGGCCAATGTATTGGTCCATGCAGCCCTTAAAATGGTGGTCCGGTTAAAATCATATTTCAGGTGCAAACCGGGAAGAACGTTCACATAAGAATCAGAGACCTTTTCGCTCAACGTATTGACATCTTCATCGGCATCATACTGGTTGCCCTGGTATTCCTGCGAAGTATTTTCGACACGGACCCCGGCAATGACCAGCAAATTGGGACCCAGGTTTTGGTTCAGCATGACGTAGCCGCCAACAATATTCTCAGTGGCATTAAAATTACCGGCTTCCTCTTCGACTATCGGCTCTTCTTCAAACAGCGAGGAGTTGGTTAAATCCAGCTCTCCCAGATATTCTTTGGATACCTGCTGACCTGCTGCATAGTCCCCTGCCAGGAAATTATCTTTTGTAAGGTTTTCAAGGTTACCCAAGGTGGCAGCATTAAAAGCATCTTCATCGTTAGGACTGTATTCGAACATTCTATTATTCCGCATTTTTTCCTTGCCTTTGTAACGCACACCCAATTTAAGGCTGTTTTTAAAGTCATCCTCCAGCCAGGGAATTAAGAAATTCAGCTTAAAGTTTTTGTCGATATCCTCTGTCAACTGAAATTCCTCGGTAATTTCAGCAAACGCATAGTCAGAACTAAAATCAGCGGACGATGAGGGAGACACTCCGGTCACCTTAGGCGCTCCCTTATCTGTAAAATCAGTGGCAAAAGTTAAATCTTCTACCTCATACACAATGTATCGTTCGTTGGGTCTTTCTTCAGAGGCTTTACTGTAAGAAGCTGTCCAATCGGCACTAACCGGGCCCAATTGATGGTCGCCACCCAAGGTGAAATTCATCATGCGCTGATCTTCCAAACGGGCATTTTTGGTATCCGGATTACCCCCTTTGGTTTCCTTTTCCATCATCCCTATCCATGCATTGGCATCTTCATCAAATTCGATGTCTTTATAAACCGTCCGGTAACGGTTTTCCCAGTCGTTACGATGGTTATAGATACCGTTGGCAAAAAGTGTATGGTTTTCGTTGAGCTTATAATCAAAACTCAAGGAATAACTTTGGCGAATACGCTGCAAATAGTACTGACGGATCTGTATTTCTTCCGTAAAAGCGGTGCCGTCTTTATCATTCTCATCCATGTAATCCCATTCCGACTCAAAATTATCACTGCCCAATTGGTGATTGTGATAAGAGGCGCTGGCAATGACCCCCAACTTGTTGTTCAGAAAGCGGTCTCCGATGACAAAAGCGCCGTTGTAAATGGGCTTTTCGACCAAAATATTATATCCCGATCCAAGCGTTAAACTCACCCGACGGTCGTAGGGTGCAGAGCGGGTCACCAGATTTACCGCACCACCAATGGCATCGGCATCCATATCGGGCGTAACCGCTTTGTTAACTTCAATAGATTGAATCATATCAGCCGGGACAAGGTCCAGCTGCACGGTGCGGTCTTCAGCTTCAGCAGAAGGGATGCGTTCACCATTGACCATCACCGAGTTATATTGCGGTGAGGTACCTCTGATGTTTCCAAAGCGGGCTTCGCCCTGGTCATATTGTACATTAATACCAGGAATTCTTTTCAAGGCATCACCGATATTGGCATCCGGGAAACGGCCCACTTGATCGGAAGAAATGATATTGGTGATGTTTCCCTTGTTCATTTGCGTGTTAAGGGCTTTTGACTGGCCCTGCAACTGTCCGCTTACCACAATTTCAGATAACTCAATACCTGATTTCAGACTAAAATCCACCACAGCTGTTTCGCCATCTTCCACGGAGACTTGCTTTTCATCCGGGTTAAAACCAATGTAAGTAACAGATAATTGGTAGGCGCCACCTGGAATTCCCGTAATGGTAAAATAACCATGATTATCGGATATGGCCCCCTTGTTAATGGATTCAATAAATACGGCGGCACCGGGCAATGAAAGGTTATCGGCATCCAAAACCCGTCCTTTTATAACGCCGGATGGTTCCGCCTGGACAGCAAGTGCCAGGGTTAGAAGAAAAACAGATAAGAAAAATTTTAGCTTTGTCATGATAATTTGTAGGTTTAAATTATTCGACAAAACTTAGGTGGGCATATTACTTAAGGGTTAATTAAGAGTTATCGCTACCTTTATTATAATGCTCAGGTTAAGTCTTTGTTAATTGCTTTAGTGATCATTGTTTTTTTTGCAAACTGTAACTTAGAAATCTAAATCTATAGGGTTAAATTCTTTTAATTTAATCAATGTGCTCTTTGATATTAACCCCTTCAACGGCCCAACAAAATAAGTGATATATGTAATCTTATGTAATACTTGTGTAACATAAGGAAGGCAAAAGGGAACCACCTTTGTCACCTTCATAAACCAATTAAAAAAAACATGAAAATAGCCATTACAACACTCATCTCTTTTCTTCTATTCGTTGGTGTTGCCAACGCTCAGCACGTCAACATAGGCGTAAAGGGCGGACTTAATGCCTACACGCTTACCGATGGAAGTGTTTTTGACCATGACCTGAATGTAGGTTTTAATCTGGGCCTTATCGGCCACGTTCATCTGGCGGATCCCATTGCCCTGCAACCTGAATTGGTGTACTCCATGCAGGGAAACAAAAATACAAGCCTGAATTACATTAACATTCCATTGATTTTTCAATACATGTACGACAATGGTTTCAGATTACAAGCAGGTCCTCAACTCGGCTTTTTAGTCAAAGCCGAATCAGAAATTGCCAACAACCAGGTGGATGTAAAAGACCAATTCGAATCCATTGATTTGGCACTGGGCGTTGGCATGAGTTATGTCAACCCAGCCACCAACTTTGGTATGGATTTAAGATACAACCATGGACTTTCCAACATCAGTAAGATAGATGGAACATCCGTTTACAACAGGGGATTTCAGGTAGGTGTTTTCTACTTATTCAATCACAATTAATTAATAGAGCAGGAAGGACATTAAAATGTTCCTTCCTGCTCTATTTTACTCCCTCAAGGCATGATATCAAAGTTGACCTTATGCCCATAACCATTAAAAAAACTATATGAGAAATCCTTCAGCTCCTAAAAAAATCACCTGGATAATTGGCATAATTGCCGGAATACTAGGAATTATAGGCCACTACGCCCGTGTCGATTTCTTGACGGAACACAACTACGTTTTACTGCTGGCTGGTTTTATCGTACTGGCCGTTGGCACAACTTTCAAAGGCATCTAAACCTTATTATTCTTCAAAACCCTCCCATCCTCAGGATGGGTTTGGTTTTTTCGAGGCGGTTCAGCCACCAGCTTTCCACCTCTTACCGTAGCCCCAATCACAATCCCTGCACTTATAATAACAATATTTTTTATAATATACTGACCTTCCAGTGTAGGCACAAACGGAATACTGGAAAACGTTTCAAAGGGGAAAAAGAAAATGGGCGAAATGGTTCCCATCATCTGAAGGAAGAGCAAAAGCAAAGTCTCTCTGAGAAAAAGCCTGAATATCAACCCAATTCCGATAAGTGTTTCCCAAAGAGCCAGAATGGGCATGGACAATTCCGGACCAACAAGCCCAAAACTAAGTATAGAAATGGTTCTTGTGGCCAAATCCGCTGCAGAACTCAAGCCCGGGAAAAACTTCAAAACGCCGAACCACACAAAGATGATACCCAGGCTGACCCGCAAAAAAAGAATTCCATTTGCAGCCATCCATCTCGTTAAACGATGATCCAAACGGGTGAGTTGTTTTGTTTTTATTAGCATATAAGCAATATAGATGATTAAAACACATAAACATTCAGCAAAAGGGTATTGTTTATGAAGATACCTATAATAATTAAACAATCTGCCCGTCAATATCTGAATGAATGCTAATGGCATGTAAAAAAGCAGCAAGAGCGTTCATCCCTTACTGCCTTTTGCATCTATATGTTGCTTCTATTTGACAACTGAAATTTTCAATAGTCCCGAAGTCGACGATTTCACCACGTAAACGCCTAATGGTAATTGAATGTCGAGCACATTGCCTTCAATTCTTTGGTCCATAACAAGATGTCCGTTAAGCGCATAAACCTGAACCACTCCCAGTTGTGCCTGACTGGTGGTTACGGTATTGTTGTAGAATTTCAAGTCCTGATTCAATCGAGCGCTGCTTAAACGGGTAGATGATCCCACTTTTAACTCTCCGGCACCCTGGAAAAAGTCGCCATGGGACGCGCTGGTGAATGTACCCGAGTTGTAAACCGTTTCACCCAGCGTTAATTGACCGAGGGTAATATGGGCATCCAAAGTGGCCTGTGCACCACTGGCCAGAATAAGTTCATTGTCGACAGAAGTGCTTTCGTCGTGACTAAAAATAACCCGGTTATTGGCACCCACTGAAATGGTGGCGCTTCCAAATGCGTTGGCACTTGTTCCTTGAACGGCCACCACCCCGTTGGCGTTCGAAGCGGGTGTGGTCAAATCCCAAAATCCATCGTAGCCGGAGTTGTCCCCGGAAAGAATGGCAGTAGCCGTTGTTGATTCAGAACTACGGGTGTTGCGCACTGAAATGGTGGCACTCCCGGAAATGGTCCCTGTCAGGGTCAGGGAACTGTTCTGACTGCTGCTCATCTCAAAATTGAAATCTCCGGCTGCCACTATCGGGGCTTCCAATGCAAAACCAGTACCGCTGGTAGCATAGGAGAGTCGGTTACCTCCTTCAAAAGTGAGACTTCCGGTAGATTGATGGGCGCCACGCATCCGCAGTCGCCCCTTCCCATTAACAAAAATAACATCTGCCGGATAAATGGTGCTGGTGGTTTCCATCTCCCCTTCACAAAAGACGGTTTCACCCGCTTCCGGCATTAATGCAGGTGTATAATTGGATGCCACATCCCAGTTACCACCCAAAAACATAAAGGAAGCGGGTCGACCAATAACGATGGAACCCGTACCACTGATCAGTTCCGGATGAGTACTGGCATCATAAGTGCCAATCGGTTGCATCACATTGTCCATATAGAACTCGCTCAGAGTAACAGTCGCATTTAAAGAGAGCGCTGCCCCTGTAGCCACCTTCAGTACAGACTGCGGGAAAAAGGCATTGTCGTGCCCAACAACCAGCGTGGCTCCTGACTCTACTGTCACATTTCCATTGCCCAATGCATTTTCCACAGAAGCTTCCAAAACACCTGCCTGTACCTCAACCGTGCCTGAATAATCAGTATTGTTGGCCGCCAGAATAAGCGAGCCCTGCCCGGTTTTTATCAGAGCGTGTACTCCGGTAATGGTCGCATTAAGCGTCAGCACCCCCTCAATATCAAAAGTATTGCTCTCTTTGGTACCAATCTGTCCACTCAGGGCCACCTCAGAACCGGCCGTCAACCGACCTCCGTTCCCGGCTATGTAGTTGGCAGTGCTGGACTGGGCAATATGGAGCGTTGCCCCATTGGATAGATTAAGGTCCGCCAGAAAAGCATCTCCATCCGCATCAATAACGGTGCTGATGCCATCGGCATTGGCAATTTCGCCATTGCCGGGAATGCCATTCGGATCCCAGTTTTCAGGGTTGCGCCATCCGGCGTTGGCACCTGCTCCCGTCCATGTGTAGGTAGTAACCAGAGGGGCCTCTGCAGACGGATCCCACCCATCCGTTCCGCCCAGAACATCCTGCACCGTATAGGTGAGCGCCTCTTCATCCGTCATGGCCCGCAATCCAACCCAGTTGCCCGACCGCTCATATCCGCACCCGGTCCGGTATTCTGATATTCATACAAGTGCAAATCCGGACTGGTAGGTGCATACGACATATTCCATGTATCGCCCCATCCTTGTGGGTTGAGCATATCCGGAAAACTACACCTCAACCAGCTTACTTTTGGGTAGTTGTGCCAGGGCCGGCCCAACCTGAAGGTGGTGCCGTCATCCCCATTGCGCGGACTACCCGTCACATAGGTTAAATCACACGCATTGAAAACATAACCATATGGAGCACTTTGCGAAGTGGCGGGTGCCGTAATCCAGCCACCGCCCCAGCTGCGAATTTCGCAAGCCTGAAAAAAGGCCGTACCACCGCCGTAAATATAATCTGTACGCCCCAGAATCATGCAGTTTTCAAAATAGCTTCTCTTGCCATCCGTCCAGAGATAAATCGTGTCCTGATACCCCTTTAGGTCGCAATTAACAAACACCACTTTGTCGCCCCTAATAGTAACAGCCTGCGCCTGTCCCACAGGTCCCGCCGTATTTTGAATGGTCAGATTTTCAGCCCGGAACCCGTCACCGTGAATAGATAGGGTAGCTGAAGTCCGAATGTTATCGCCGGTCCATTTCTCCGCATCCTCCGCCGGACACTTACCTGTCGGGCAATCATAAATATGGTAAGAAATAATGGTCTGATCGCGACTTTCCCCCAACAGAGTAATATTGGTTTTATTGGCAGGAACGATCAACTTCTCCGTATCGTACAATCCGGTTTTCACCAGAATAATGGTCCTCCTGCTTTCATTGGAAGGCGCCGCATCAATGGCATCCTGTATTTTGGTATAATCACCGGAACCATCCAGCGCCACCGTTATGTCGGGCGTAAGCGCCACCGTCATTTGACAAAAACCAAAGACGCCCAAAATCAGAAAAATGAAGAAAAGAGATTTGTTTTTCATAGCTTGTCAGATATTGATTTGTAACCTGACACAAAGGTAAACCATCGCTCCCCTCCTATAATGGTAATAATTGGTATTAATAGGGAGGCTATCTGGTAAAAGATGGGGAAGTATGGCTAATGGCAAATTGATTGGCTTCTTCTTCTTTCTTATAATCAACAGCTGCAAAGTCTACATTCTCCAAAGAAATATATTTCTTTCCGTGTAAAACAATGTGTCCCAGTTCATGAAAAAAAGTGAACCAAAAATTTTCATCCTTTTTAAACTGTGCTTTCAATTGAATAAGCGGTGTGTTATTTAACCATCTTGTGGACCCGCTTAGTGGCACTTTAGGCAAAGATGGCGTCAACAGCAACAAAACGCCCGCCTGCAAACAAATCTCATATAAATCCTCAAAGAAATTAATGGCTTGCCCTATCATTAATTGACGCATCTTAGGAATGCTCCTTTTTAAAATTTTCAAATCGAAATCCGGAGTCTCTATTTGCTTTGACTTTAACTCGCCTTGTCGTAACCATGCAGAGATGGCGTATGGCTGGTGCGTACGTTTCAAAGAAGTATAAGCTGCAACCTTTAACTCCGTTTCCAAATAGAGTTTTTCCCAAGCGATGTGTGAAGCCACACCAAAATAATTCATTAGGTTAACAGCCCTTTCGTCTGGATTTCGAGTAGCCACAACCCAATTATGTTGTGCCATTTCCGCATATGGAAACTGACTGGCCCATTCTGCAGCATTTGCAATTGCCTGCTCATGTTTTTTACGCGCAACATACTCATTATATCTCGCTTGTTTGTTTATCCAAAATTGTGCAGGTATTTGTGTAACTTTTTCAAACAGTATAGCCATTTCAGGAGTCAGCGAACTTTCTTCTTTTAAAACTGCAATAATGGTTTTTTCAGGCTTACCTGTTCTTAGAGCGAACTCTTTCCTGCTCATGCCCATCTCCTCCAGCTTCTCGTTTAAAGTAATGGCAGGGTGAAGAACTACATCCGGCAAATATTGATTCTTTATTTCCATAATGGTTTTGTTCTAGTGATAATCAATAATTTCAATTATCGCAACCACCCTCATTTCTGTTAAAATGGGGGTACCATGTTCATTTGCAGGCACAGGCTGTATTGCTGGCTCAAATATTAACCGATAGGGGTGATCTAAATTGCAAGCCCATTGCCCGTTTCTGTCCCCTGACAAATTATGAAAGTTCCCTGGTAAAAACTGTAGCTCTTTGAAGCTTTCCACATCTCGCATATCTCCCAGTCTTTGATGATATTTTAGGGCCCTTTCATTGCCAAGCTTTTTTTGCGCAAGGGCAAAATTATTTGCCCATTTTTCTAGTTTCTTATTTGCAAAGGTAATATTCATTTATCAAGAATGCAAAATAATTATTTACACTTACTGTTATTTAAAATTCCGACTTAGGGGGTTATGAAGGTCATCTGCTTTCTGACCTTGTCCGGATGCTGCTCGGCCCATTGAAGAACAATTCCATCCATCCATTAAATCATTCTTTCTTTCTATCAACTCTAGGGCACTTGCAGTTACACTTTTATTTGGAAAACCACAAGCAAGAAGCACAATTGCTAATAGTTTTACAGTTTTAGATTTTAAGCCCATGTCTTAGTTCATTTTTAAGCATTTTTCAAACTTTTCAGCATACCCTTTTATTAAATCCGGAACTGATTGAATACTATTAATGACCCTTCTTGCATTGAAATAATCACATTCTTCAGAATTGATGTAATCATGAATCGATTTTCCTGTAAGCACTTAGTTTCGATAGTTTAAGTGCTGTGTAGTGATTGTTCAGTGGTCCGGCTTTTAGAGGAATACTGGCATTCACATGATGGGGGTGGATAATTTGGAAAGCAAGACAGAGACTCAACAGGGAAATAAACGAGCAACATAGAATAATTTTCCATCTTTAAAGAAAAAGCAAATGACATAGTCCAATGCATCCATGTTCTCCTTAAACTTCAATAGTGTCAAATTATTACCATAGGGATAATCATCGATATCGACAACCTCCCTCCGCTCAAAGGCTTGCGTGAACAATATCGAGAATTCCTGTAAGGTAGTTTCTTTGTCAAACAACAAATCATTATAGATTAACCTTATACCTTCGTTCAGTTTAATACTTTCAGCTATTATTGAATCATTTTTCAGGTGAAACTTTAAGCCGCCGCGATATACCAACTCATATTCATCATCAAAAAGATGCTGGCAGTGATCGTAATTCTCGACAATAGAATCTGGTTGGCCAAACTTGGAATTCAAACTAGTTAGACTCGTAAATGTTGACATTCCGTTTATCTTCAGCTCATTCCAGGCTAACACCTCTGATTGCGTTAACCCCTCTTTTTCACTTTTAAAATATTGGCTCATAGCCTCAGAGGAAGGCTTACTGTTTGTTGTTGCTTTAGTCTTTTCTTTGATCGTACACGCCAATATAACCAGAGCACTAAACAATATTACCAGTCTGCTCATTTTCTAAAATATTTAATTAATCCCAAAATTTTTGTGCTACTTCCTCTTGAAACTGTTTATCCTTAATAGCCATATCAGATTCATTCTTATAATCAATAAAAAATGCTGGATTACATCTGTTGCTTAAGCCTGGCGCACTCAATTTATTACGAATCTCAAAATGCAAATGTGGATCCTTTGAACTTCCATAACCAGTTGTTCCACTACTCGCGACAAGCTGTCCGCCGGCGACTTTATCATTAACAGACACATAGCAATCATTTAGGTGTGCATAAAAAAGAAATAATGGACCATTTAAGTTAAATCCCTTACCATATTGAAGCTCCCCCTTATCTTTATACAAAAGGGAATAATCCTTCTTGCAGTCAACGAAGGAATCTATATCCTCTATTTCAATAATAAGAACCTTACCATAACCTGATTGGTTCTCAACTTTCTTAACCACACCATCAAAACAAGAGTATACCTCAGTATCAGGTTTTGCTAAAATGTCAACACCCTGATGCTTAGAATTTGAGTTCAATGTTCGAACATTTCCAAAAACGTTATGCCAAGGGCGATAGTTTCCATTTTGCGTATATAGACATAGCAAAGAATTTTTGATTGGCTCAAAAATTTGATTCCCCATACGCCTCATCCCCTCCACAAACGCAATGGGGTGAAAATGATAAACAACCGGATTGTTTACAGGAAAGGGGCTGAGAGGGATTTCCTCGTCGGATCTAAACTTACGGTAGAGCCATTTGACACCTTCGTAGGTTAAGTATCCACCAGTTGTTAACGGATTGGTTAATAAAGCACCTTTGACAAATTTTGAGGCATAACTTCCTTTCCGTGATTCAATCTCCTCCCATATGGCCAATTGCTTTACTTTGGCCTCAAAGGCAGCCATGCGTTCTTTCTTTAAGGTCTCTAACTCTTGCTTGCGCGCTTCATCTTCTTCCAGATCAATTCCTTTTTGAAGCACTTGCTCCACTTGTTTTTCCAAGGCACTAAAATACCTGCCGCCATAAGCCCATTCACTGTGGTGCTTACAGACCAGTTTCGATAGTTTATCTACTGTGTAGTGATTGTTCAATGCCCTTTGCAATTCAAATGGCTCTAAAATTCCATTTTTATTTTCATCAACCAGCTTGCAGATTTCTTTAAGGAATTCTGATTTATTCTTGAAATCATAAATATAGTCGTTGTTGACATCCTCCAAAATCCTAAAACCAAATTTATCCCAGTCGTAGGCGCTAAATTTGTCCGACAGTTCCTCCTCCTTTACCAGACCTTGGTAATACCGCGCCACTCCATTCGGCTTAAGCTCCTTGAATTCTAACAAATACCACTTTTTTCCATCCGCATCAGAATACTCCAAGCCGTTTTTAAAGTTGACAACAACATCTGATTCCAATGTTCTACTTTCCCTTTCGTGGAATTCCGGATTAAGAATATTAATCTCCATTAAATCCGTATTCAAAACATCATAATCCTTGGTTTCAGTTATCGAGTCTGGCATTTCGCCAGAGATGCTAAGTTCTCTGGCTGCAGGCATAACTGCAAATTCTGGTGCAATCCCCAGTTCTGCCTCATCTTGCTCTTGTGGAACCTCATAGGTAATGACCTTCTTTTCAATCATCTCCTTTTTTACCCAAAAAACCCTGCCGCTGGCGGGGTTAAGATGGCGGACCTTTCTTTTCTTGCCTTCAAGTTGCTCCAGCAATTCTACAGAATCACCTACTCTGGCAATGTCACCAGCCACCTTATTAAACGCCTCTATCCTGTCACTTTGGGAAGCCAGAAACTCGTAAGTCTTATTACCACTGTCATATTCTCCAAGAGCTTCAAAACGGTTATTTACGGTGACTTCAATATTGACGATCTCCACTCTTTGGTAATTTTCAGAACTGCCGGATAATAGCTTCACCTTACTGTTTTTGGCGACTTTCACAGGAAGGGACACCTTCAGTTCAGTGCCAGCAAACAGCTTCGTATAGTATTTCTTATCCTCACCATCTTTTTGGCTATTGGCCAAAAAGTCCTTTACACCATCGGCGGTAAACACCTCCAAATGCGCGGCGCGATAAGCCTCATGTTTCTCAAAGCCATTTAAACCGGCATAACCAATAACCGTTCCCGCTTTCACTTCCATGCAAACATTGTTAACCTTATCACACAGATCCTCCTTCAGCGTAACAACGACTTCCTTTTCCAGTGAGCTGTCGTGGCAATAACCCTCCAATTCATTAGCACCATAGTTCACAACCTTTAACCACCCGGTTTTCCCAATGGATTCAGGCGCAATTTCCAGAACCTCTTCAGGCGGCATAAGAGCTAAAATATTGTCAGCTACTTTAGGTTCTTTTCGTAAGCGAGCCCCCACCTTTCCGGCAAAGGTGTCCTTGACGTCTTTACGCACTTTGTAAATCTCACCTTCAAAAATATCCGGAATTTTATTTTCCGGCATATCCTCCAAAGACGTCAGATGGTTATAAAAGGAATAGAAAGTCAGCTTTTGTCCCTTAGGGCTTTCATAATCGTGTTGTACCAGCACAAAACCATTGGAGTAATGCCCCTCTCGCCCACCTATTTCTTCTTTAAAGTAGGTCCTGGGCACCCTAAAGGCGACTATTTTACCATCGGCAATAACCCGAATGGCTTTATCTGTCTGAAAGTGAACACCTCCGTGCCAGGTGTTCATCCTTCCAATAGGATAGTAACCAGTTCTGTTTGAGGCGCCCTTCAAATATCTAGACGCAGCCGGATCCTTTTCATTAATATCAACCGGATATACAAATTTCATAGTGAATCAGTTTTTTGCTAATGAAACCTTTATCAGTAAACAATTTATCAAATTAGAAGATTAGATCAAAGTTACTGGCTAAAACACAGGTCGGATAAATAACCGTGCTGCTTGGCTTCTTCCTTCACCAGCTCTTGGTTGGCTTGTGCCTCAGTCATCTTCTTTGCATGTTCGTTACCACTAGAAGCATCTTTGAATTTATTGATTGTTATCTCAATTTTTGAGAAAGTGGGCACGGGAATATCTGCTAAAGAGGCAAAGGCCTTCTTATTCGGTGTGGCCGAACTTATCAGCACGGTTGGCTCACCCTGTGCGATGCTGCCACCGTGGGCAGTCATGCTACCCATGGTGGCAACGGGTGTGCCGTTCATTAATACCGTGGGTTCTCCCTGCATGATGGTGTCCGGAGGACCAGTGCAAACGCACATATCACCCATCAGGCAGCCGGCTTTCCGTTGATCAGCACATTGGGAGCGCCGGGTCCACTTACCGGACCGCCTACATGCGGGACGTACCCAGTTACCATTGAGCATATATGCATGCTTCCTATGGTGGCTATTGGTTTTCCTGCCATGGTCTAATTTTTTAAGGGTTATTAGTATGGGGTTATTTATATGACTTCTACCTTTCCGCCACCACCCTGCAACACAGTCATGGTTCCTGAAATATTGGTTTGAACGCCCCCTTTGATTTCCGTATTTTGCTTTCCTTCAGCATTAAGATTTTGTCCCTTTAAAGTCAAATCCCTGCTTGCTTCTAAAATAGTAGCTCCTTTGGATTTTACGCCGGTATCTTTTCCCGATTGTAGCCCAAGGTTCTCTTCAGCGGTCATGACAATATTCTTCGAAGCACCAAAATCCAGATTTTCTTCTGCAACCAATTTTATGTTCTTAGCACCAATTTCAATGGTCTCCATGGCCTGAATTTTTATGGACTTCTCAGTGGTGTTGAATTGAATTACATTTTGTTCCCGGTCATAGATGTTGATCTTTTCAGCGCCGTCGGTGTCGTCGAACTCGATGGTGTGGCCGCTGCGGGTGGTGATGGATTTGAGGTTGTTGTCGGGCGCCATGCCACCGCTGTTGCCCTGGTGGAAGAGGCTACCGGCGACGTAGGGCCGGGAGGGGTCACCTTGCCCGAAGGCGACCATGACCTGGTCGTCGATTTCAGGAATGAAGAACAGGCCGCGGTTCTTTTCGATGACACTGCTGGTGCCGGCATCGGGTGTCTGCACCCGTATCCAGTTGCTGTTTTGATCGCTGTTTTGCCAGAGAAAGCGCACGCGCACGCGGCCGAGGTTTTCGGGGTCGGCGTTGTCAATGACCGTTGCCAGTTCGGGAAAGGCGGTGGGCGGCGTGACGTTTTCGGGCAGTGGCAAGGTCTCGGTGGCACCGGCCACACCTTTAAAGGTGTTGGCGTACAAGCCTTTGTCGTCCACCGTGTGCGTGATTTCGAGCACGCGGTAGCGGCCCAGATCGGGCCCCACATCTTGCTGCAGCGATTCGGGCAGACGGGTGCTGACCATCTCGCCCAGACGGATGGCGCAGGTGTTGCTTTGGCCTTCAAACGCGGAA
>NZ_BAZW01000009.1 GCF_000974365.1 Geofilum rubicundum JCM 15548 | reverse complement strand
CCCAATTTACCCCATTCACCCTACTCAACCCTTCCTACCCCATCAACCCTTCCCACCCTACTTACCCTTCATGCCCTCTTATCCCTTCCCCCATATTAATACACATTTAACACCACTTCCTCCCCAAATAAATCTAAAAACAGTAATTTAGTCCCCTAATTAATTCATTAAAAAACGACATCATGTTCAAAAAAATATTGCTCACAGCTAGCATTGCCACATTTATTGCCTCACAGGCCTTGGCTCAGACGGCCGATTCACTGGCGCATTACACCAATCCCAAGCCCCACAAAGTGGTAGAATTGCAGGACCGTCAATTTGGAGAAACACCCAAAAACATCATTCTGCTCATTGGAGACGGAATGAGTGCCACTCAGATTTTTGCAGGCATCACCGTCAACGGCGGCATGCTCAACCTCAACCACATGAAGCACATCGGTTTTAGCCAGACGCAAAGTGCCGACAATTACATCACCGATTCTGCAGCCGGTGGAACGGCTATTGCTACGGGACAAAGAGTTAACAATGGCGTTATTGCCCTTGATGCAGATGGCCAGCCCATCCCTACCATCCTGCAAATCAGTGATAAAAATGGCAAGGCTACCGGACTGGTTTCCACCTCTGGAATTACCCACGCCACGCCGGCTTCCTTTATTGCCCATCAAACCTCACGCAATATGTACGAAGCCATTGCAGCTGATTTTTTAAAGACAGACATTGACATTTTCATTGGTGGTGGACTGGAGCATTTCAACCAGCGGGAAGATGGAAAAGATCTGACAAAAGATTTAAAGGACAAAGGCTATCAGGTGTTCACCTCTTTGGAGGAGAGTGCAGGAAGCTCTGAAGCTCCTATGGCCATTTTTACGGCCGAAGGTCACAATCCGGATTTTGATGGCCGTGGTGAAATGCTGACCGAAGCTACCCGTAAAGTCATTGAAGTGCTTTCTGCCGATCCGGATGGTTTCTTTGTCATGATTGAAGGCTCACAAATTGATTGGGGCGGACATGACAACAGCACCCCCTACATTGTGGGTGAAATGCTCGACTTCGACAGAGCAGTAGGTGCAGCACTTAAATTTGCAGCTGAAGATGGCGAAACCCTTGTGATTGTAACTGCAGACCACGAAACAGGCGGCATGACCATCAACGGTGGCAACTTCGAAGCGCACTCCGTAACCGCCAAATACACCTCCACCAACCACACCGCTGTCATGGTTCCCACCTTTGCCTACGGCCCCGGTGCTGAAGCGTTCATGGTATATATGACAATACCGATCTTTTCGTGAAGATGATGACCCTTTTTGGGTATTGATTTTAAAGAACGTATCCCAATAGATAAAACATGACGCTGCATTTTCTGCCGCCGCATGTTTACCACAAAACAGCCAAAATCGCTTCCATCTCAGTGTCGCTCGGCGTTGGAAGCAACACGCCTTCTCTTTTACATTTTATTTTACCTGCTAATAAAAATGATTTGCAATTCTTTGCTCTATTTCTTCTCTTGAAAAAACTCTTCCTGCCTGGATGTCGTTTTCCGATTTTTGAGCCCTGCTTTCCAATTTCGCTTTAAAAACTTCTTCACTACGAAGTTTCTCATATAATTCATTAATGGTCTTTTCATTTACGCGATGCAAATGCCTGTGTATAAATTTTCTTTTTTCAACTATATTCATAATTTCCATGACTTTATCTCCAACAAATTTAAAGATTAATAATCACTTCTGGGACTATTTAATGGGTGAAGTTTTTCTGATTTTCTTTGAATGTCATCCAGGCTATTCAACTTTTAAGGTTCGGCACTGCTTACTTATTAACAATGCACATCACACCACCAAAAAAGGGATTGCCTGAAAGACAATCCCCTTTTTTAATTAATTTCTGATCAATGACGCTTGCTATTCGATGGGGTCAGGCCCACTGACCAATTCAAACTCACCGACACCAACCACTTTATAAACTATGGTGTGGGTCACATCAGAGATGGTTTCCCCTGTATAAATACCCACATTCACGGTATAAGTTATATCAACGCCTTCAATGGGGGTAGCCTCCGGATGCAGTTGACTTAAAACTGCTCCCATGACCTCAGCCAGACGCTCCATCATTAAAGCTGTAATCTCCTCATCGCTTAAATCACCATAGGCGGCAGGATTCTGATTTCTGGCAGACTGCGGTCGCATATCCACATTGTTGTAATAGGCAGAGGTTCCGGCATAATACTCATTATTGCCATAACCCGAGACGTATCCATCTCCTTTTTCAGCTGCACCGGCAGGCACATCAATATTTTCCCAAACCCAGTCGGATGCCGCCTGGTAGTAGCTCATAATAAAGGGATCATTTCGAACGGGTCCCAAATTAATAACCACACTTGGATTCCATAACCAGCTGCCATTTGTCTTCACAAACTGATCGGTAACCGCTTCCTTCATATCCACTTTGGTCCATACACCATTGCTGAATTCATAATCTTCAGCACTTAGGTTAGTACGATTTCCATAAAAGAAAGCCACTGTTTGAACATCGCCTTCCAACGCATAAGGGAAGTGAACCTCCAGATAATTGGGCAAATAATCTTCTGTTTTATTAGAAGAACTGAAATTTGAAATGCCCATGGCTGAATAATCAGAACCATTCAGAATGACAGCTGAGCCATAAGGTTCCCAGGCACTTCCATTGTAGGTATATAAAGCATACTTGTCAGCTTCCACAGCGGAGGCAGACTTCAGCCCGGGCGCAGCATCAGGCACTGAGCGGGAATATGCTTTTACATTAACGTCATAAATCTGATAGGTAGTGGTTCTGTCCTCCTCAGCATTACCAAGGTATTTAAAGGCCACGAAAATCTCTTTTCCTTTATAGGCATTCAATGTGGCCGCTCCGGCTGATACTACATCGCTATAGCCTCCGGTAGAAACCGGAAAAGAAAATTCTCCGGTCACATCTGTCCATGTGGCAGTTGTAACGTCACCGGCAAAGTCTTCCGACACCAAAACAGAAAGGCAATTGGCATTGTGATAGCCTACAGCCATGTCAACCAATAACTGGCTGGCCCCGGTAGCGGGCACGGTAATGCCCGGGGAAACCAACCAACCTTCCTGCTCACCGGTAGTGCCGTAAGCAGAATAGACCGCACGAAATTCATTCGAATAAGAACTTACGCTCCATTCTTTCGTTCCTTGTACCACAATATTGGACCAGTTGTCGAGGCCACCTGCAAAATCCTCAGAAAAAGCATCCTCGCTAACAACGGTTGTTTCGTCACCAATTTGCAAATTATCGACCTGATAGGTCGTTGTTTTATCATCATTGGCATCACCCGCATAACGGAAAGCCACACGAAAGGTGTTTTCCTGATAATCCGACATATCCATAACACCCGCTACGTACAAATTGGTATAACCACTGGCTGCACTATAAATCGCAAACTGATGGGTCACATCGGTCCAGTTAGCCACTGTAGGATCACCTTCGTCATAATCTTCAGAAATTAACACCTGCATCAAATAGGCATTAAAATAGCCCAGATTAACATCAAAACTGAAAACGGGACTGGCCGCCTCTGCCAGATTTATCTCAGGGGAAATCAACCAGGCAATGGCCTCTCCACCGGTTCCGTAGGCTGAAAATTGAGGATAGGTATTACCGCTATAGCTCCGTCCTTCCCAATATTCCTCACCAACTTCAGCATAGTTGATCCATCCACTAAGATCAACAGGTTCATAAGTAACCACACTACTAAAATCCTCATTGATCGAAGTCACAACGGGGTCTACATAATCAGCAGGCTCTTCATCTGAATAGTTATACGCAATTACCTTTATAGCGTCTTCCTCAGCCTCCGGATAGGCAGCAGACAAAACATCATTGGCATTGCGGGCCAGTGACTTGTCAGGGGTCAGATAATAAAAAGGCTGATCGTTCCAAATATCCTCATAATCTTCAGCAGTCAACTCGTACACTTCCACACCGGACAACTCTGTCAGATAGGCTGGATACTCTTGCTGGAAATTGTAAGTCACTTTTACAGTGGACGTATTATCCAAAGTTGGCCACAATTCAGCCAGATAAGCGAGCATATATGTTTTGGCCGGCAAAGCTTCTGAGAAGCTTTGACTGCTTTCTAAATTGGCCAATTCATCTTCTACCCCATCGGCTTTAGCCAGGGCTTTGTTGGCAGACAAATCCGCAATGGCCGCATAATCTTCAGCCTCCAAAGAATCTTCCAACAACCTAATATCAACTGGTGTCACCAGTTCATCCAATTCCGGAAAATGCTCCTCATTGTATTCACAGGCGGTAAATACAACCAGCAGCGAACTCAGTATATAAAATAGTATTTTTCTCATTGTATTGCGATTAACAAGTTCTTAGAAATTTATTTTTAACCTGACGTTGTAAGTCCGTCCAAAGCCATAAAACAACTGATAGGCCGATTGCCACTGACCATCGCCACCATCCACTGCATCAGCAATGTATTCCTGATCAAACAAGTTGTTTATGTTTCCTGAAATAACCGCTTTGGTCCCACCCAATGGGAAGGCGTAACTGGCAAAGAAATCAAACATCCCGGCCTCCGGAATTTCCCATGAGCTCGCGTAACTTTTTTCACCAAACATCAATAAATCACTGCTTCTGAAACTCCAGTCGGCATAATTCCGTGAAAAATAATAGAAATCAAGTCCTGTACGCAGGTCTTTGTTGATTTTAAACTTCGCACCCAGAGCTGCTGTTGTTTGAGCTGAACCGCCCACTTTCACACCATCCAGATTCAATTTCATGCTGGCATGATCTGCAGCGCCTGCCGCAGAGGCGATGTTACCCTGCATATCGGCAAGTGGCTGGCTACCGTCATTATAGAAATACCCCACGGTATTGTTATTCCATTGCCAATCGCCAATTGATATCATTCCGGTCAGATCGAGCCAGCTGTAGGGACGTGCAGTCAGTTCAACCTCAACCCCCTGGTGAAGGGCATCAATACCTTCCATGTTTATGGTACCGCGACTGCCGTCGTTCAAATCAACCGACCGACTCAACAACTTATCCATCCATAGCGTACGGTAAACATTCACATCTGCTTTTAACCAGGAAGTTTTAAAACCATAGCCGGCCTCCATAGAGAAAATTTTCTCGTTAACTGCATCGGGATTGGTTTCATTACTGACCGTAGAATTAAGGAAGGCGCCTCCTGAGAAAAATGGGGCCCGACTTATAAAACCAACATTGGCAAACACATTGTGTTCGCTGGTCAGGTTATAGTTGGCACCACCTTTAATGGTGTATCCCAAATAATCAACGGTCTCTGATTTGGCATTGTCGGCATCGTAATAAAACCTGTCATAACGCCAGTAGGTGGTATTCGACAAAGATCCGGCAGCAAAGGCACTTAAGTTACCTACATTGTATTCGGCCTGTCCAAAACCACCAGCCTGGAAAACGTGTCCGTCATAATCGCGGTAAACCACGTCACCCACCTGCATTTTTCTCATGATAAAAGCATCCGTTCCGGCGCCTGCATAGTTCTCAGCCGAAACATTTCTTCTATAGCGGTCAATGTAATAGTCTCCCCCGTATAAGTCAAGTAACTCATTGGTATGAACACCCTTGTAATAACGCATATCCAAACCACCATACACATCAATCGTCTGTGCAATGGTTGTGGTGTAAGTGGAAAGGATGCCATACCAGTCATGGAAATTTTTGGACTTGGACATGGCCAGAACTGAACCTTCTGTACTTTCGGCATTCACCGCGTAAATTTGATCATAGGCAAAAGTGCCATCCGGGTTACGATAGGTCTCATTCAAAATACCATTGGTGGTTCCATACCAATGACCAGAATATCCGTCGGCATTCTGCCCACTGTAACCATAACCTCGACCAAGCGAGGTGTAGAGGGAGGTGCTCAGACTGGATTTTTCATCAATCTGCCAAATGTGGTTTAAGGAGATTTGCGGTTTGTGGTATACGTTGTAAGCCGACGATTTGCGCTCACCATTTAAACCAAAACCATAGGTAGGATTATATCTATAGGGACTGTTGTCGCCCATATATTTTTGAACCTCTTGCCATCCCTCTATGGTCAACCCGTCATACCTGCTGCGCTGGTAGTGCTCCTGAGGGGCACCAAAGGCCGTGAATGAAATCTGATGTTCCTCGTTGATTTTCTTGGCCACATTAATAAAGTAATTATAGCCCACAAAATCAGCCCCCTGCACATAGCCATCGCCCCAGGTTTTACCCAGTAACATGGTCATGGCCCAGCCCGTCTCACTTAAACCGGTAGAAACATCAAAAACCACTTTATTATAACCGTCATTGCCCAGGCTGTAAGAAGCAGATCCGCCCTTTTCGGCATCGATGGATTTGGTAATAATGTTGATAGATCCGCCAACTGAAGGCGCTGAAACCTTGGATGCACCCAAACCACGTTGTGTTTGCATTAAGGAGGTTACGTCCGACAGACCGGCCCAATTGGACCAGTAAACGCCCCCCCACTCCATGTCGTTCATGGGAACGCCATTGATCATGACGGCCACGTTCGCCGACTGGAAACCGCGCATATTAATTTTTGAATCGCCGAAACCTCCGGGACCTTTGGTCGCATATACACCGGGGGTGGATTTAAGAATCTCGGGAAATTCCATGGTTCCCAACTTTTCCTCAATAAACTGAGGGGTAATGTTGGACATGGCCACCGGTGTGCGTCGCGCCACACCAATAGAGGCCGTAACCGCAATCTCACCCAGAGAAATCGCATTCGGATCGAGGTAAATAATTCCAAGATTTGCTTTCTCAGCAACATTGAACCGTTGACTTTTATTCGTATAACCAACATAGGAAAACAATAAGGTAACGGGACTCTCATTCACTTGAAATGAGAATTCTCCATCCACACTGGTGGTAGATCCGATGGTTGTACCTTCCACAATAACGGTGGCACCTATCAAGGGCTCACTGGTTTCCTGATCCAGTAATGTTCCGCTTACGGTAATTTGACCATAAACACCTGCAGAACCCAATAGGAGTAACAGCAGCAAAAACAACGTACTAGTCTTTCTCATAAGTTATGATAAATTAAATAGTTTAATATCCGGCAGGCCGGATGTTTAGGGATTAATTCCTGACAATTTAAAAATAAAAAAGCGCATCAAACAACCACATTTATCACTAAATGATAGTAATTTACAAAAGCTCCTTGAAATTCCACTCATTAATTGAAAGCAATATCTTTTTGTCCTTGCAAAAGTGCACAAAACACGACGATGCATTCCCTTGTTCATATTAAGATTAAGTTAATTCTGTGTGACAAAACCCCAATAAAAAACCGGGTCTGCTTTCACAAGCCAAACCCGGTATTTGCTTTACTTTCTGCCACCCCCAATAACCATGAAAGTTGCGGATTAAAAAAACTGTAACAATGGATCATAATTATAAGTCAGTCTAATTTATACCCCCTAATTGAGACTCCAAATGTATAAAAAAAACGCCAAATAGGAAACACTCCCTCACCATTTAAAACAGGCGTTTCACAATTTTTACTTTTTCACCAAAAACAACCTTACTTTCACACACCTCATCGTCGGAACATGAACAAGTGCTACTTAATGAGAAACGAACTCCTCAACATGTGGAAAAACACCCCACCTCAGATTTACCTGGGCCACGTCTAATTCATCAAAACATCCTACAATACTCATTTTTAGAGGGTTTTATCAATCACCATTGATTTTGGCACAGTTTTCCCTTGATATCAAACCTTAGGAGGAGAATTTTAAAAATAAACAACCTAAAATAAGAGAAATATGAAAAAGACATTTAAAAGCATCATGATTATGGCAGGCATAGGAATTATTTCAGGCGCAACGCTTGCTTCCTGCAATCAAGGTTCAAAAAGCAGCGAGTCGAACACGGCCGAACAAGAGACCGAGGAATCTTTTGAAAATATCGAAAACAGCCTCCGCGCCAATTATGAAGAAGCCAAATCAAAATTGGAAGGCGTTTTTCAGGAAGATCCTGAGTTTGTGACCAAATTGGATGTTAAACTGGACGAGTTTAACCAGTCGTTGGAGAATATGGAAGACGAAATGGAGGCAGAAGGAGAAGCTCTCAATGAAGAGGCCAAGGCCAATATTGCCAAAATCAAGTCGGAAGCCCAAATTTTGGAAGAAAAAATTGAATCATGGGGCGAGGCCACAACCGAAGATATGGAAGATATCAGAAATGAAATTGCTGAAGACTTCAATCGTCTGGTTGCTTCCCTGGACAGCACCAATATATAAAAACTTTTACGCACCCAGATTCCTCCAAATATGAGTGCGGGGGCTACGCTTCAAAAAAGGGTAGCCCCTTTTTTTGTGCCCCCACAAAAAAAGATCGCCCCATCGGAGCGATCTTTTTTCTATGTCTCATTTACAAGTGTGTGGCTTATACAGCACCCGCGATCATAAAGGCAGCAGCCAATGCGATAATCGCATACAATTCGGGGAATACAGCCAGGATAAGCGTCTTACCTGCCACATCGTGACCCGAACCAATAGCGGCAATACCGTTGGCACAAACCTGTCCCTGACGGTAGGAGGATATCAGACCAACGATGCCCACGGCCAGACCAGCGCCAAATACAGCAGCTGCCTGTGTCCAGGTGGGATTGGTTAACAATCCGAAAAACGCATCGGTCATCAGGAAGTAACCGGCAAAACCATATAATCCCTGGCTACCGGGAAGGGCGGTTAACAGCAAATAAGATCCAAAGCCATCCGGGTTCTTTTTCATAGCGCCCACAGAGGCGCTACCGGCCACTGAACATCCAAGCGCACTGCCGGTTCCGGCTAATCCAACCATTAAGCCAATTCCAATGTAAGCTAATACAATAGGTTCCATGTTTTCTCTTTTAATTTGTTATAACTGTTATTTATTCTACACTTTTTTCGGCAAAAGGCGTATAGCGCTTTCCACCCCCGGTGAAACCGGCATTTTTATAAAACTCTACAAAAGTTAAACGAATAGGGTGCACAAAGGCCCCCAACCCGGCCATAAACAAGGTCATTCCGTGACCAACTACCAAAATAATGATCATTACCAAGGGGCCCAGAATGATGTGGTCCGGACTCAGACTCATGGCCAGCTCATTGAACACAAAGCCTAAAATGGCACTGGAAACACCCAGGGCAAAGAGTCGGATATACGACAACAAGTCACCAATCAAACCTGTCACCATGCCATACACATCCCACAAACCACTTAAAAAGTTCATCACAAGGCTGCGGCGGGGATGGTTCAGTAATAAAATGAGTACGCCTGATACGATGAACACGCCATTTTGGGCATAACCACCATGATGATCACCAAGCGCCCCAAAATGCTTGAGCAGGTAAATACTGCCACTGCCTATCAGCAATATGAGCCATCCTATGGTGGAATAGGCATAAGCAAAACCTTTACTTATGTATATGTTCACAACCTTCAGTACCATACCAAACAAAATCTGGATAACCCCTAAGATAAGCGCCAGGTTAAACATATTCTCCTTGGTGATCATGTATTGCTTAACACCTTCGAGCCACGGTATGTCCTCGTTGATCAGGTCCATTCCGAAAAAGGTCCCCGTTAAGGCCCCAAAAATAACCGTAGCCAGTCCCAACCACTGGGCCAGGCCCAGAATATTTTTCATGGCCGGCATTCTTGGCTTCAGCCAGAAGGCCACACCTAAAATCAGTAATCCATAACCGGCATCTCCCAGTGAAAAACCAAAGAACATCATGTAAAAGGGGGCAAAAAACGGCACCAAATCCAGCTCTTTGTGATTGGGCAATTCATATAAATCGCCGATCACTTCAAACAAACGGGCAAACTTATTATTCTTAAGTAAAACCGGCACCTTCTCATCATCCGAAGGTTTATTGGCCACATACAGAATTTTTCTATCCTCCAGAAAGGCATTCAAATCCTCTGTCTTCGGCTTAGGCACCCATCCTTCAATCAGCTTGACCCGTTCTTCCACCTCATCCTGGGTTTGATAGAGGGCATTGGTCTCGTCCAATTCCGATTTAAGCTGATCACTCAGACTTTGCAGTTGGCCCTGACAATGCTTGGCAATCAAATCCAACTCGTTGTCGAGTTGGTCTATTTCCTTGTTTATGAGCGACTGATCTTCACGAATGGCCGACAAGGACTTTTGTGGCAGAGCTATTTCATCCACACCGGGCCAGTCTATCATCTCCTGCCGCTCGTCCTTTTCGATCAGTACAAAATAGCTAAAACCGCCAACTGAAGAGATCATTTTCAAATAGTGATCCTTTTCCCATTGCGGGTCGAAGTTCTTATCCCGACAAACCAGGAAGCGAAGAAACAATTGACTGTCGGCCAACTGCTGCACCCTTTGGGGATTAAAATCACCCCATGGACCCAGCTGCTGTGCTTCTTTATCCAAATTGCTCAATTGTTGCTGCTTCAATTCCAAATCACCTTCTATGGCGTGAATGCGTTCCAACACAGCCTCCCCATTGTCGAAAACAGGCTTGGCGCCTTCTACCTCTTTATCCTTTACGCGGTTTTCCATGTTACGAAGGGTGCGCGAAAGATCGTTGTAGGCACGCAACAACTCCTGAATTTCGGTCGTTGGCTCGTGCTTCTTTACCTCAATGTGCAACACGCCCATGTTTTTAAGCTCTTTCAAAAAAGCTTTGTACTCGGCATGGTACACCAGGAAAGAGTATTTCATCATGGCTACTATCATACCTCCACCTCCTGTTCTTGACGGGTTTTAACAATCTTCTGTGCCGACTTGGAGAGGTTCTCCTCATCTTCGAGGAAGCGCTTAATTTTGCGCATCGCATCTTCAAAGCCCGGGATCTGCACTTTCTCGTAGAGGTTAACCTTCTGCGTGGTCTTTTTGCGGGCATAGTCCAGCAACTCCATTTTACGCAACCATACCTCACGCTCTATGCCCATGCGGGCCAACTCCCTGAGAATGGCAATACCATCGGCAAACCAAACAGGACGTGTAAACGGATTGTAGGGGGCGACTTCAAAATGAATCTTATCCAGAACAGGTGTCAGAACGCCGGCGATTTTTTTAACCGACAAGTCCACATCCGCCACCTTAACCAGAGAAGGATCAAATTCTCCCCATAAACGTACCATTTCATCGTAACGCCCCAACTCCTGCTCTAACTCCTGCTCCAATGCGGCTGCCTTATCTTTGGCGCGCTTCACTTCGCTGCGCAACGCTGATTCCTTGTTCTTCAACGTTGGCAAAGCCCGTTCACGCACCTTCAGCTGTTTGCCAAGAGATTGCAGAGAGGTTTTGTTATATTGAAATTTTATTGACATCCTTATTTAATATTAAGAGTTATACAAATAACTGAACGGAAATGAAGCCCTTACTTCTCAATCCAGTATTTATCCACAAACTCTTGTTTGATACCGACTTCCGCCTTGCTAAAGTACTTGCTCAGCAGCTCCCAGGAGATATTCAACATGGTATCTGTATCCACATTTACGTCAATGGCCAGCAATTTATCGGAATAAACCTTGGCAAATTCCAGCGTACGTTCATCATAGTCGGTCAGGTCGAAACCATTCTCGAGTTTCGTCCGTGCGTTGGCGGCATCGGCATACAAACGAATGGCGGCATTCATCACCTGTGGGTGATCGGCACGCGTTTGAACCCCAATAACCAGCTGCTTCAATCGCGAGAGCGAACGGAAGGGATCCACAATCACTTTACCAATCTCTGTATCACGACGCAGGAACAGCTGTCCCTCTGTAATATAACCGGTGTTATCCGGAATGGCATGTGTGATATCACCACCCGAAAGCGTGGTTACCGCAATAATGGTAATGGAACCGCCCGATGGGAACTGAACGGCCTTCTCGTAGATACGTGCCAAATCGGAATACAACGATCCCGGCATACTATCCTTGGAAGGAATCTGATCCATACGGTTGGACACAATACTCAAGGCATCGGCAAAAAGCGTCATATCGGTGAGCAGTACCAGCACATTCTCATTCTTATCCACCGCAAAATATTCCGCAGCCGTCAATGCCATATCCGGCACCAACAAGCGTTCTACCGGCGGATTCTCCGTGGTATTTACAAAACTAACGATGCGATCAAGGGCACCGGCATTCTGAAAAACATTCTTAAAAAAGAGGTAATCATCATTGGTCAGTCCCATTCCGCCCAGAATAATCTTGTCGGCCTTGGCACGCAAGGCCACACTGGCCATCACCTGGTTATAGGGCTGATCGGGATCGGCAAAGAAGGGGATTTTTTGTCCCGACACCAAACTGTTGTTCAGGTCAATACCGGCTATACCTGTGGCAATCAACTGTGAAGGCTGCTTGCGGCGTACCGGGTTAACGGAGGGACTACCAATGTCCCGGATTTCGCCTTCTACTTCAGGCCCCCCATCAATGGGGTCACCGTAGGCATTAAAGAAACGACCACCCAAATCATCACTCACCTTCAACTGGGGCGGACGTCCCAGAAAGGTCACCTCAGCATTGGTAGGAATACCTTCGGTCCCTGAAAACACCTGAAGCGTAACGATATCTCCCATCAGTTTTACCACCTGGGCTTTTCGGCCATCCACAATGGCCATCTCATCATAACCAACATCACTGGCCTTCAGTGTAACTGTGGCCTTGGTCATGTTGATCAATTGTGTATATATTTTTTGAAATGCCTGACTTTCCATCATTCAAATTTTACTCGGTTAAACAATTAGTTCATGCGCCCTTTTAACAGAGAATCAAGATTTGATTCATGCTTTTTAAACTCTTCAGAATTAAACTCTGAGTAGTTCATCTGTTTGTAAATATTTATCACTTCTTTGAAGAACACAGAAACCTCCTCGAAACCTTTGTACTTGAATTCGGTGTCGGCTACCTTTAACACACTCGAGAGCATGTGCTTTTGGCGCTCCATTGGTGTAGAGGCATCAATGTCGTCAAAAGCATCCTGCTGCAATATGACAAAGTCAATCAATTCCGATTTCCAGAACCGGTCATGAAAGCCAATGGGCACACTGTCGTCACCCAAAATATTGATCTGCTCCATGGCTTCCTTACCACGCAATAAAATATCCTTGGTCTGAATAACGGCATCGAGCCATCCTTCACCGGCACTTTTTTTAAGACTCTCCTGCACTTCGGGATATTCCAGATACTTGGAATAACTGTCGATGGGATCAATGGCCGGATAACGCTTACTATCGGCCCGGTCCTGCGACAAGCCATAAAAACAACGGGCGGCCTTACGGGTACTCTCGGTTACCGGCTCCTTTAGGTTACCCCCGGCAGGAGATACGGTACCTATAAAGGTAATGGAGCCACTGGCATCGTTAGACAGGTATACAAATCCGGCGCGGGAATAGAAGTTGGAAATAACCGCCGATAAATCCATGGGGAAAGCATCCGGTCCGGGCAGCTCCTCCAGTCGGTTGGACATCTCACGTAAAGCCTGGGCCCAACGTGAAGTAGAATCGGCCATCAGCAATACTTTGAGTCCCATCGCGCGGTAATATTCACCCAGCGACATGGCGGTGTAAACAGATGCTTCACGGGCTGCTACCGGCATGTTGGAAGTGTTGGCAATAATGGTGGTACGTTCAATCAATTTTCTGCCGGTACGCGGATCATCCAATTCCGGAAACTCGGTAAAAATTTCTACCACCTCATTGGCCCGTTCCCCACAGGCCGCAATGATCACCACATCCGCCTCGGCCTGCTTACTGATGGCGTGCTGCAAAACGGTTTTTCCGGTTCCAAAAGGACCGGGAATAAAACCGGTACCACCTTCGGTGATGGGATTTAAGGTATCAATACAGCGCACACCTGTTTCCAACAGCTTAAAAGGGCGGGGCTTATTTTTATAAGCCCTCACAGCCATTTTAACCGGCCATTTCTGTACCATGGTCAATGGTATTTCAAGGCCTTCGTCATCCACGACCACAGCCATGGTCTCGTCAACGGTATATTCTCCCTCGGCCGTTACCGACTTAACAGTGTAACGCTTGTCCATTTTAAAGGGCACCATAATCTTGTGGGGAATACTGTTCTCCATCACTTCGCCCAACCAACTTCCGGCTGTTACCACATCACCCGCTTTGGCCAAGGGCTTAAATCCCCACTTAACTTCGCGGTTCAAGGGATCGGTATATTCCCCTCTGGTTAGAAAAACGCCGTCCATTTTATCCAGGTCGTTTTGCAGACCGTCATAGTTGCGCGAAAGAATACCTGGACCGAGTGTCACTTCCAACATGTGCGTTTCAAACGCCACCGTTGAACCAATGCGCAGGCCCCGGGTGCTCTCAAAAACCTGAACATAGGCATTCACACCTACGACCTTAATGACCTCAGCCATCAGCCGCTCATCGTTATGAGCAATGAAGCAAATTTCGTTTTGCGCTACCGGCCCGTCCACTGCAACAGTCACCAGGTTGGCTACAATACCGACTACCTTTCCTGTTGTTTTATTATTTTTTTCCATATGCTAATGTAAATTCTTCAGGAAACTGAAAACCTGCTTCCAGATCGTTCAGCAATTGATTAAACATTTCTTTTCCTTTTTCATGATCCAACTCCATCCATCGTTCTACGATGAACAGTTTCAGGACAAATGCCAGGACCTTTTCAATGGTGAAATAATTAAAAAAAGTGATTTCATCCAGAAATTCCCATTTATGACGATCCAGCTTGAGCTCCCTGTCCAGAAGATGATCCGTTTCAAATATCTGTATCAAATGCTCTATATCACTCACTTCATTGGATAATCCAAAATCTCTGGTCCGGCTCTTCTTCAAAGCAGCGGTAATCTCATCATCCCCTACCAGATTATTGTCATAAGGAACTTCGTGCTTCCGGCCATTGAGGGCCACCATAACATTACCAAGAACACTTTGGTAGCGTGCCACCTCCTGAATAAATGCGTTGGGCCTCTCGGCCAGAAACCTGTAATAGGCATGGGTCAACTCCTGCTCGGCCGCGTAGTAGTTTTCAAAAGATTCTTCTCCATGGAACGCTTCCAGAAAATCAGCAAAATAAACCGGCAAATTCTCCGTGTCTGCCACTTCATAGTTTTTACGGTCCTGAAACTGCTCCATGTGATCTCTGGAAAAATTCCCCCGCGGTTCCCACTCCTCCTCTTTTTTAAACAGAAGGTTCAACAGGTTTTGATGGTCAAAGGGCATATACAAGAGTTCAACCAACTTAAAATCTGCCGGCTGAACTTCCTCACGCAAACTTTCCCTCAATTCGGCCGAAGAATGTACGATCTTTTTATCTTCCAGAAGAATATCGGGTAAACCTGCCACTAATGCATAGTAGTTATTTCCCATTATTTATCTTGTTCAAAAAGCAGTTCGCTGGTCCTGGGGCGCAAATAAGTTTTGAAGAAAGAAATAAAATCCTGATCGGTAAAGCTGATCAGGTATCCGCCGGCAGCGGGACCAACTTTAAAACCAGACTTTACACCATCCGAAAAGGACAGTTCAAGCCCTTTGTTCAACTCATCGGCCAACTGATTTTTAAAGAAAGTTTCCAGTTCTTTGCGGTCTTTCTCTGCCATCACCACCTTCATGTCCAAGGTGTCTTTTTCGGCCCAGGCACTGACGACCTTTTGGACCACTGTTTTCAAAAACTCCACATTGGAGAAAACTTCTTTCACTCCCGGCTGAACGGCTTTCATGGTTACCTGATTGGCCAGCTCCTGTTTCAGGGCTGAAATGGACTGGCTAATCGACATTTTTAGCTCAGAGTCCACATGCTGCTTCAAAGTTTCTGCCTTTTCCTCAGCATCCTTTACAATGCTTTCAGCAGTCTTTTGTGCCTCCTTTTCAATGGCGGCTGCTTTTTCCCTGGCTTCATTCAGGATGGCGTCCGCTCCTGGCGTGCTTTTTCAACGCCTTCATTATAAATCTTTTCAGTTAACTCCTGAAGTTTTGTTTGCATAACCATTTTATTTTGTATCTATTGCTATTATCTATATTTTAAGCTCCGTATTTTTTTGCCACGCTAAAATAATTTATTCATCCGAACCTACAAAAAAGAATCTAACATACACTAACACAATTTAATCGATTTTTAAATAAAAGAACAGCGGTCTCACCTAATTTTAGAGGTGCTGCCTGCGAAACTATTAAAGTTTTGAAAAATTCGTATTAAAAAAATCCTTCAAACGTTTGCATTGTGCACTGAAAGGTCAATTTCAACAACCATTTAATCGGTATTAAGTTCAATCATTTGTTACAAGGATAGCATAAAAAACGGTTGCTGCAGCAAACAACCGCAACAACCGTTAAAACATCCCCCAAATATGGGTGAAAATTCACACTTTTAGGAAAGAGCTTTATCTCATTGTTACATCCGGACCTTCCTCATGGCTGCTATCCAAAGAGTTCTTGATTTCAGCCATCCGCCGTTCTACTTCCCGAAGCCCTCTTTCAGCTTCTTTTCTGAATTCCAAGCCCTTGTCATAGCTCGACAAACCTTTTTCTGATTCACGAATGACCTGGCGCATAAAATCGTCATATGCTTTAAGCGCGTCTCTGTAATCCATGTCCATTTGACGAATGGTTGCCCTTAAATCATTGGCCTCCTGTCGCGGAAGCTCTAACATGGTTTTCTCCAGGTCGCGCTTTTGGTCACTATAGGTCTTGGCTTTGTGTTTCATTTCAATGGTGGCCTGATAAATCTCTTCGGTCGTCCTGCTCAGAAGCGTATCACCAACCACAATCAAAGAATCAGCTTCTTGCAACTTGCACTTGTAATCGGCCTGCAATTTTTCAATTTGCTCCAATTGGCGTATGACCCGGTTATCACTATCCTTATTAAGTTCAGCAAAAACAGGGTTCAAAAGAAAAGTAAAAAAAAGAAAAAGCAGGCTGCTGCGGCCAATAAGACTACAATCGGCCTTGAATGAAGAATTGTTTTTCATGGTTAAAGGTTTTATGAGTTTGGATGGCTAAAATATAAAATAGTCGCCTAACAACTACTACGACAACACTTTAAATGACCAAATTCCGGGAATCCCTGATGAAGACCTGCTTTTTTATGATGAAATAACCCGACAATATATACATTTGTAATCATCTGAAACAACCATTAAAAACCATATAAAATTTTAGCTATGAAACAACTCACAACCACGATGTTCTTAACCCTTTTTCTTTTGGCCCACAGTGCCTACAGTCAAAACATTGAACTACCGGCACCTGACAACTCAGGGGGTATACCTTTAATGGAAGCACTTAACAAACGCCAGTCGAACCGGGCGTTCTCCAGCCAGGCGCTGTCATTACAGGATGTCTCAGATCTTTGCTGGGCCGCCTGGGGATTCAACCGGGATGACAAAAGGACAGCCCCCTCCTCTCAAAACAAGCAGGAAATGGAACTCTATGTCTTTCTCGAAAAGGGCATTTACAAGTACAATGCCGAACAACATATGTTAGAACTGCTTAAAAAAGGGGACTTCAGGAAGCATGCGGGCCTACAGGATTTTGTAGCCACGGCGCCACTCAACTTTGTATACGTCAGTGATCTGTCCAAGGCGGGTGTGGAAAGGCCGGAGGACATAACAACGGAATCATTGATTCCCTCCCATGCCAATTCAGGCTTTATGGCACAAAATGTCTACCTGACAGCTGCCAGCAAAAATTTAGGTTGCGTTATCCGTGCCTGGGTGGATGCGGACGACCTCCACAAAACACTCAACTTAAACCCCATGCAAAAAGCCCTCTATGGGCAGACGGTTGGATACCGGGAGCAATAAGTGATTGTACTCCTTTTTTGGAACAAAATTTGATTAGTCTCGTTAGAACGTTTAGAGAAAACTTAAAACTAAGAACCATTATTAAACAATTAAAATAAAATGAGAATTATGAAGAAAATGAGACTATTTGGCCTGCTAATGGCTATGATTATGGGATTAGGATTCACATCCTGTGAAGAAGATGAGGTCAGCATTTCAATTCTAATTGACGGCACCGTTCCGGAAGAAGTGGCTGTCGGCGAAACATTGGCCTTCAATTATTCAGTAACCATTGATAATAACAAACTGGAGTCGGTCGAAATTCTGCAGAACTATGAGTTGTATGATTTTATCAACGAGTTCTCAAGTGATCTGACGTATAACGGCACATTCAGCTTCACGGCCTATGAAGACAATATAGGCACTCAGAATTTTGCCTTCGAGGTAACTGACAACAAAGGCAATACAGAAACAAGAGCCTTTACTTTTGAAGTGGTATCTGCCGCTGGTGAGATCAATAGCTATGAGGCTAAGTTATTGGGAAGCTATACCGCCTCTGCCGGAAGTTTTTACTCCAGCACCAACAATACCGTTTATTCTCAGGCAGATGCCAAAGCCAATTACGAATTAATTGACTTTGTTTATTTCTATGGTAACACTGGTTTTGCAACCATTGCAGCACCTAATCATGACGGAGCCATTTCAGTGTACAACAATGCGACTAATGGTCTGGCTACCTGGACCGCAAGAAATGCGACCAAGTTTAAAATTACTTTACTGGGACAGACGGAATTTGATGGCATCGAAGATGATGCGCTTATTGTAGCTGAAGAAAACATCAGCAACTCCTCAGCCAGCCAACTGGCAGAAGGCGATGTGGTCGCCTTCACAACTGTAGATGACAAACAAGGACTGTTTCTGGTTAAAGAAGTGACAGGAACCGGAGGCGCCAGCACCATCACCATTCAAGTAAAAGTACAGCAGTAGTTTTTTAGAACAATAGAGAACCAAAATGGGGTTGTCCGCATGGGCAACCCCTTTTTTGATTGCGGGGAAAGACCATGGGGCTACCTTCCCGGTCACACCACCACCGCCTGCAGACGGTCATTTTGCATCAGCAGGTCGCCTCCTTGCAGCCAGTCCTTTTCGGAAAGGGAGCTCAAAATAACGGGCATCCGCTTTTTAGTATTGTGAATTTCGCTCATCAGGGCATTCGCTGCTTCGGCATTGCCAAAACTGGCCTTAAAGCGGGCTGAGAGCTGCGCCTTACTCTTCCCAATTTGCGTGCTGTAACACATAAAAACTTAAATGAGACTGTTAAAAAAACCGGCTCTCCAGTATATCCCGCCTCTGTGAGCAGATTAAGCAGTCCGTCCTTACCGGGTAGGTGACGGGCTCCAACGGCTACCAGACTGGTTTGCTTTTGGAAGATTTCGGGCAGGACTTCTAACCATGCCTTGTTCCGTTTTCCCAGCAAAATGTACCCATACTCACTCATCAATTCATTTTCGTCCATTAAAGCCTGCATGGCAAAAATATCCTCTGCCAGATAAGCCTTTTTTAAAGCTTCGAACTCCGACTTACCATCATGCCGCCAGGGCCTGATCAATGTCCTCAATCAGATCTTCAGGTTCCTCTACGCCGATACTTAAGCGGACCAGACCATCGGTAATCCCAAACAATTGACGGTCACTGGCCATTACATCGACATGCGTCATGGTTGCCGGATGTTCAGCCAGGCTCTCTGTCGACCCCAGACTTACGGCCAACTTAAAGTGATGGAGGTGATTCAGGAAGGCAAAGGCAGCCTGTTCACCCCCGTTCACTTCAAAGGCAATCATGGATCCGGCCGACAGACATTGTTTGTCGAAAATCACTTTTTGCGGATCGTCATCCGCCAAAAAGCCCAAATAATGCACCTTCTCAACCAATGGATGGTCTTTCAGATGCCCGGCGACTTTTTGGGCAGATGCAGCCTGACGCTCCATCCTTATTTTCAGGGTTTCCAGACTTCTTAATATGAGCCAGCAGGAATGCGGATCCAGCATGGACCCCAAAAAAGTTCGCATGCCTTTGATCTTCGTGATTAAGTCGCCCCGGCCAACACAGGCCCCGGCCAATAAATCACTGTGCCCACCAATAAACTTGGTAGCTGAATAAACCGAAATATCTGCCCCCCACTTCAAGGGATGCTGAAACAAGGGGCCCAAAAAGGTATTGTCCACCGCCAGCAAAGGCCTTTTCCCATCCCTGCTAAGATCAGTAGCCAGACGGTTGCACATTTCAATATCAATCAAAGCGTTGGTCGGGTTGCCCGGAATCTCCGTAAAAATAAAGGCCGGATATCGATGGGGATAATCTTTCTCGAGTCGATTTTTAATCCCATTAAAGTCATCTTTAGCTGTAAACTGAAACACATCCACGCCGAAATCCGGTAGCACATGATTGATAAAATGATCGGTTCCGCCGTAAACCGGAGCGCCATAGATCAACAAGTCGCCCGGCTTTAAAAAAGTCAACAACATCGTAGAAATGGCCGCCATCCCGCTTGAAAAAAAGGCAGCATCCTCACCCCCATCCCACACAGCCAAACGTTGCTCAGCCAAGTGCAAATTCGGATTATCCACCCGGCTATAAATCATCCCCATTTCTTCACCCTTCGCTTTTTCCCGCAACCCATACGCCAGTTCAAAAAAAGCCTTTCCCTCCTCTGCGGTTTTAAAAGCGAAAGTAGAAGTCAAAAAAAGCGGGCATTTTACAGCTCCCAGATGTTTGTCGGCTTGATAACCCAGGGAAAGCATCTGACTCTCGGGATGTTTTTCATTTCTTCGCATATCCGGTGTTTTGACTAAAGTTAAAAATCCCGGAAGGCGTATACTATGAAATAACTCATATTCTCATGACAAATATTCCCATTGCCAAAAGAAAACTCTATATTTGAATGACTTTCAATTGAAAGTTGAAAAACGGACAGCTCACATTTTTTTTATTCCAGAAGGATGCAAGTTTCTCTTCCCAAATATCAATTTAAAACAGCTCATTTGGAAGGCTTTTTCTGGATGGCCGCTTTACTCGCATTGGCACTTCATTCACCTTTGGATGAGGGACATGCCTCTTTGTGTCTGGCTAAAAATCTGAACATCGGTTTTTGTCCCGGATGTGGATTGGGCACCTCTGTTTCGTGGCTGTTCAGAGGCCATTTGTCACAGTCTTTCCTAAGCCACCCCTTGGGAATTCCGGCTGTAGTCATTTTAATCCATCGCATATGGACCATTTTTAAATCACCCAAAGCAACACACACTAAAAACTAACACCCACTATGGAAAACATTTTGCAACAAATGCCCGAGGCTGAATTGGAAGAAGCCCAATTTCTTCATTCGCTATTAAAGGACAAGTCAGAATCTGACGTCAGAAACTTTCTCAACATCTACCGTACCAGAAGGCGGGATCCCCAACTTATTTTGCTGACGGCGCTTCTGGGATTCATCGGACTTGCAGGCATTCACAGATTCCTCATCAACCACATAGGCATGGGAATTCTCTATTTTTTCACGGCCGGACTTTGTTTCATCGGAACCATTGTCGATTTGGTCAACCACAAAAGCCTGGCTTTTGAGTACAATCAGCGCGTGGCTATGCAGGTGGCAGGCCTTTTCAGGTAGTCTTTATAAAAAAGCGCCAAAGACTGTCCCGAAAAATCAGGATAGACTGTTACTCTCGTTTTTGAAACAGTCATTTACGAAATGTAAATTCCGAAACAAATAAGTTTTAGGCATCGGAACTACGCTACGCTTCGACTCCTTGGTTTCAAAAACTTCGAAAGCCTTAATCATTGATAGGATTCTATTGGATCACAGGTACATACCAGGTTACGGTCACCATAGGCATCGTCTACACGACCAACGGTGAGCCAAAACTTATTTTCACGCACCCAGGGTAAGGGAAAAGCAGCCTTTTCGCGACCATATAAATGGTTCCAGATATCGGCCGACACCACCTGCTCGGGGTGCGGTGCATTTTTTAGTACATTATCAGTTTTATCGGCCGCTCCGCTTTCCACCTCTGCAATTTCCCGGCGAATACTGCGCATGGCTTCCACAAAGCGGTCCAATTCTGACAGCGACTCACTCTCGGTGGGCTCCACCATTAAAGTACCATGAACCGGAAAGGAGAGTGTTGGTGCATGAAAGCCGTAATCCATTAATCGCTTGGCAATATCCAGCTCCGAAATGCCGGATGACGTTTTCAAATGGCGACAATCCAGAATAAGCTCATGGGCAACACGACCGCGTTCGCCGTCATAGAGCACACCATAATCTGCCTTCAGTTCTGAAGCCAGATAGTTGGCATTTAATATCGCCATTTTTGTGGCATAGGTAAGTCCTTCACCGCCCATCATCTTTATATAGCCATACGTGATGGGCAATACCCCGGCACTGCCCCATGGAGCAGCCGAGACTGTGAACATGGCTGGTCGCTTATTATCGATCACCGGATGGCCCGGTAAAAAATCGACCAAATGGGCTGCCACTGCTATGGGTCCTACGCCGGGACCGCCACCCCCATGTGGAATGGCGAATGTTTTATGCAGGTTCAGATGGCAAACATCTGCACCAATAATACCCGGACTGGTCAGGCCGACCTGGGCGTTCATATTGGCGCCGTCCATATAAACCTGACCGCCATTGTCGTGAATCACCTGACAAAGCTCCTGAATGGAAGCTTCAAATACGCCATGGGTGGATGGATAGGTTACCATGATACAGGCCAGATGATCCTTGTGGGCCTCCGCCTTTTCACGCATATCCACCAGGTCGATATTGCCCCGGGCATCGCACTTGACCACCACCACTTTTAATCCCGCCATAACGGCACTCGCCGGGTTGGTCCCATGTGCCGAGGCCGGAATCAGGGCAATATCCCGATGGCCTTCTCCCCGGCTTTCGTGCCAGGCCCTGATGACCATCAATCCGGAATACTCGCCCGACGCGCCGGAATTGGGCTGAAGGCTGACATCGGCCAGACCGGTAATTTCTGCCAGATCAGCCCGCAGCTCAACCATCATTTCATGGTAGCCACGCGCCTGATCCAAGGGTGCAAAAGGATGCAAGCCGGCAAACTCGGGCCAGCTAATGGCAAACATTTCAGAGGCCGCATTCAGTTTCATGGTGCACGAACCTAAGGAAATCATCGAATGAGCCAAAGACATATCCTTGCGCTCCAGTCGCTTAACATAGCGCATCATTTCCGTTTCCGACCGGTATTTATGAAACACCTCCTGCTTCATAAAGCCCGAAGTACGCTTCAGTTGCTCAGGCAACTGACAAGGCGCCTGAAGATTCAATTCAGGGACATCAGCACCAATACATTCCGCTACCAATAACAGCAAGTCGGTCAAATCCGCCTCGCTGGTGGTTTCATCCAGACTAATTCCAAATTCACTCACACCTGAATAAAGCAGGTTAATGTCGCGGGCCAGAGCCATACTTCTGAGTTTCTCGGTAGAAGGTCCCTTGGGCAGGCGGTAATGCAGGGTATCAAAAAAGGTAGAATTGAGGCGCTTCAAGCCAGTTGTTCAAGTCCCACAGACAAAACGCAAGTATAGTTATGGACGCGGGTAGCTATGTCGGATAAGCCCCCGGGACCATGATATACGGCATAAAAACCGGCCATTGTGGCCAGCAGTGCCTGAGCCGTACAGATATTGGAAGTGGCTTTTTCCCGTTTGATGTGCTGTTCGCGTGTCTGCAAAGCCATGCGCAATGCCCGGTTCCCATTCACGTCCTTGGTAATACCAATAATTCTGCCCGGAATAAAGCGCTTCAGTTCCTCCCGGGTAGCAAAAACGCCGCATGCGGTCCGCCATAAGCCATGGGCACTCCCATTCGCTGTGAACTACCCACTACGATATCCGCCCCCCATTCTCCGGGAGGCGTCAGAATGGTCAAAGCCAGCAAGTCGGTGGCTACAGCGACCTTTCCTTCAGCTTCATGTACTTGTTTAACCAGAACGGCATAATCAGACACCCTACCGGCACCATCGGGGTACTGCAAAATCAACCCGAAGTGCCTGTCCCTATCAAAAACCATTTGATCCGAAGCCACAAATTCCAAATCAATGCCCAGTCCCAATGCACGCGTCTCAATAACAGCACGGGTCTGCGGCCAAATGGCTTCGTCTGCCAGACAGGTATTAATATTGGCTTTAACCTGAGACCGACTGCGGGTATTGTACATCATAATCATGGCCTCAGCCATTGCAGTGGCCTCGTCGAGCAGACTGGCGTTGGCGATATCCATGGCCGTCAACTCGGTGATCATGGTCTGGAAATTGAGTAAGGCCTCCAGACGCCCTTGCGAAATCTCTGCCTGATACGGTGTATAGGAAGTGTACCAAACCGGATTTTCCAACACATTACGAATAATGACCGAAGGCGTTAAGGTACCATAATAGCCCATTCCAATATAGGTCTTGAGCACCTTGTTTTTGGAGGCCAGTTTCCAAATATGTTTAAGAAAAACATCCTCTGTCATGCCATCCGTCAAATTCAAAGGTCTGTCCATGCGAATTGAATCAGGCACCGCCTGAACAATTAACTCATCCAGCGAAGAAACACCTAACTTTTTCAACATGGTGTCGGCCTCCTCTTTTCGGGGACCAACGTGGCGATTAACGAACTGAAATTGGGACATAATAAACGATCTAAGATGAAACGAACGGCCTGCTCAAAACAACTCTCCACAAAAACACCAATTTAAAACCTAATAATCAGCATTTTATACGCTTCAAGCTGACTAAACAATGACGGCAAAAATATTGTTTGAATATAGCAGAATAAAATGAAATAAAGCGCGATTTCCCCATGGCAAATAGGTGATTTTTGGCAGCACCCCATCTGCCTGATCGAACCCTTGGCTATAAATAAGGATTGCTGGTCCGTTCTTGTCCGATAGACGTTTTTGGTCCGTGCCCGGGATATACCACCACCTCATCGGGCAGGGACATCAATTTAGCATGGATCGAAGAGATCAAATCCTCATGATTACCACCGGGCAAGTCACTTCGTCCCACACTTCCACTGAACAAAGCATCTCCCGCAATAACAATTCCTGCCTTTTCATTATAGAAAACAATTCCACCGGGCGAATGACCGGGGATGTGTCTCACCTGAAGAGTTGTATCACCAAACTTCACCTCATCCCCCTCCTTCAAAAAAATCCTGGGTTTAGGCGGATTGGAAGCCACCTCAACGCCAAAAGTGCGGGCATACTCTTTGTGCTGGTCAATAAAAGGAAGGTCCGCTTCGTGCGCCTCTGGTTCCAGTCCATAATGGTCGGTCACAAAAGCAGTCCCAAACACATGGTCGAGGTGCAAATGGGTCTGTAAAAGCTTAACCGGTTTCAATCCCAACTCCTGAATGGTGGTGGTCAACAAGCCCTCTTCTTCAGAAGTTAACATACCGGGGTCCACAATGGCACACTCTTTCGTTCCATCGTACAATATCAAGGTGTTTTCCTGAAATGGATTAAAAATCAATGATTTAACCTGCATAATATTTCAATTAGTTGTTTATTTAAAGATATAACCAATAGCAGTGGTATTAAGTTTACCCAAAAAAAGAACAATGCTATTGATTGATGCCATTCAACATGGGCACAAAAGCACATTCTCCGAATTCCTCCTGCTCAAACTCCTCCTCGTTTAGTCGTCTGATGCGGGTCATGATCTGGATTTTACTTCCGACCGGCACCACCATAACACCACCGACTTTTAATTGCAGTAACAGCTTAGCAGGAATTTCCTCAGCACCGGCAGTCACTAAAATCGCATCGAAGGGAGCGATATCGGGCAGACCTTCATAGCCATCCCCCAGGAAAAGATGAATTTTTGAATAACCCAAATAGGGCAGCATTTGACAACATTTCTTGTACAGTTCCGATTGGCGCTCAATGCTGTATAATTCAATCCCCATTTCACCCAAAACAGCCGCCTGATAACCTGAACCAGTACCAACTTCCAACACTTTTTGTCCCGGTAAAACCTCTAAAAGTTGCGTTTGGCGGGCCACCGTAGATGGCTGTGAGATGGTTTGGCCGGCCCCAATAGGAAAGGCAATGTCCTTATAGGCCATTTTAACAAAAGAACTGTCGAGAAACAAATGACGCGGAACCGCATGGATGGCCCTTAAAACGGCCTCACTGCCAACCCCCTTTCCGCGCAATTCATCCACCAGACGCGATCTTAAACCCTTATGTCTGAAAGTATCATTAATCATGAAGGCAAAGATAAAAAAAAAGAGGAGGTGGGTGGGGTTGGTGGAGCGGAAAGGGTAGAATGGGTGAGTGGGGTGAGTAGGGTGGGACAACTACCTATCTTTTATATACATTGTCTTGACTATTAATCTTATTCGGATTAATCTCAACAACCCTTCCATCCTTAGAAACAATAATGGGCGTTTTCTTATATTTTTTAAACTCTACTAGTTTCTTATAAGCTTTTTCTAAACCTATAATTATTTTTTCACTATTATCCATGCCAAGACTATTTATAACTATTCAACAATTGATTCCACTTACCACTATTCTTAATGACCTCTCCAACACTATTTTTATGAGCGATTATCTCATATGGTTCTCCTGAGTTGTCAATAAACATCCACTCGTCAACCATATTATGATATTTGCCAAAGAAATTTTTTAGTCCGCTCACATAACGCCTCCGAATAACATCCTCAGGAATATTGTGCCCTCCCTCCTTTACACGAGTTTCTACTCTTTTTACCGCCAAATCAGTCGAACGCAACCAAAAAAACAACAAAGTAACATGATATCCGTTTTCTTTTGCCTTTAGAATTAAGTTACTATAACTTTTGGTTGCTAAAGTGGTTTCAAAAGCAAAATCTGATCCTTTAAAAATCAACTTATTAATCCTATCAAGCATTAATCTTCCCGCTTGAATGGCTGCTGATTCAGGATGAAATGGTGAAAGTCCTTTAGCAATTTCGTCGGCATTAACAAACTCGTCACAATTCAAAATATCAGGCAAAACCGTATAAGAGGCAGTTGTTTTCCCTGCTCCATTACAACCTGAAATAACAAATAATCTTTTCAATTTATTTCAATTTTACACAAAATTACGCCTTTCAGATGTCTGTTACTAATTTTATGTAATTTTTCGAACAAAGGGATGAGAAAAGCGACGTAGTTAAAAACTACGCAGAGCTGGGCAAGTGGGTGGGAAATATTATAAAAAAAATACTATATTCAACTTTGTGGCGTTACTATAGAGAGTTGAAACCACAAAAACAGACCATTTGATAATATTTACCCCTTACTATTAATGTTATCGACCCAGTTTTTTAAACGAAGGCTACCGGCCATTCTTGCTGCAGGCATTGACTTCATGAGTTCTGTAATATTACTTTACAGTTTTGCTTCGGTGCTTTCTATTTTACAACTGCGCGAACCACTCCAATTCTCCCCCCTCCTGCCTGCCGAGGTTGTGATGTCGGTCATTTTAGTGGTTGGTTTAATTTCTATTGGCAGTTACAAAACCGATGCCGCTTCCATCGGGAAACTTTCCATGAAAAGGCCCTCTTCCCTATTGGCCATTCTCTATATGGCATCCTTTGTATTTCTGTCATTGGAAGAGGCGTGGATAACCATGTATCCCCAGTTTTTATTAAAGCTTTTAATCATCGTCAGCTTGTACGCCCTGATGATGACCTTTGGCAGGTTTCTTATTCATTTAACACTCACCTACATCCTGCGTCTGGGCTGGATCCATCACAAAGTATTACTGGTCTTTCACAAACTGCCTGACACGCCCTATTTTAAAGAAATACTACGTTACATTGAGGTCAACAACCTCATACTAGCCGGCTATTGCAGCAGTCACAAAGCAGAAAACACAACCTATACCGAAATGCCTTATCTGGGAGAGTTTATTCAAACACCCGAGATTGTAAAAAGGGAGAACATTGATGAAGTGATTATTCTCAATCATTCTCAAAAAACAAAAAAAATTGAGCAGATTCTTTCAGAAATCAATACCGAAGAAGTGCTGGTTCGATTGGCACCCGGAACTTTAGAAAGCATTGGCGGAGGGTTCAACACATTAGACCTTACCCAAATACCTGTTTTAGCCATCCGGCCAAGAACCCCTTCCTGGTGGTTCAAGACCATCAAGAGACTGTTCGACATCTTCACCTCGCTATTGGGTTTGCTGATAGCCACCCTGCTGTTTCCGATCATTGCCTGGCGAATAAAAAGAACTTCGCCAGGTCCCGTTTTTTACCGACAAGAACGTTTGGGTAAAAACAAAAAACCTTTCATCCTCTATAAATTCAGAACCATGTTCACCAATTCTGAAGACGAGGGACCACAATTGGTGGCAAAAGGCCAGGATGACAGAATTACACCCGTTGGCCATTTTCTTCGGAAAAGCCACTTAGATGAAATCCCCCAATTCTGGAATGTTTTGAAAGGAAACATGGCCATTGTCGGGCCCCGACCGGAAAGAGCTTACTTTGCCAGGCAATTGGAAAAAACCACCCCTTATTACAGCCTGATAACGAAAACCAAACCCGGCTTAACTTCTTTAGGCATGGTTAAGTATGGTTATGCCCATGACCTGAAAGAAATGTCCGAACGAATTCTCTACGACCTGATTTACGTCAATCAACAATCGCTCATTGCTGATTTCAAAATAATTGTCGACACGGCCATCTACATCATCAAAAAGATCTTGTTCAAGACTTGTCCCATCGAAAATAAAAAGCTGGCCAACCCGCCGGCCGGCAGCACCTCCTACTCCAACAACGAAATCTTCAAAATCACCCATTAAAAAAGTGCCGAATTCCGCTGAACGGATTCCGGCACTTTTGAAAATATTCTGAAGCATGCTCGACGTAATTTTCAAACCTTGCTTGGCGTAGTTTTCAACCACGCCTCTGATCTTCATAGCATTCAACATCACACTGGGGGCTTGGCGTAGTTTTCAACTACGCCCCTACCACAACTACTTTTGCAATTTATGATATTCCACCCCTCCATCTGCCAGTTCAATCTGCATCAAATAAAAACCAGACTGCAAAGCTGACAAATTCAAAACAGAGTTAACACTTTGTTCCTCACTGCGGAGGATCAAGCGGCCGTTGATATCATAAATCTGAACCGCATTGATTTGCTGAGAGGCCTTTATATGTAATTCATCACCTACCGGATTGGGAAAGACCATCGTTTGTGTCGATTCCTCCATCTGACCTTCATCGATGGATGACACCAACCATACTTCCTCCAGTTTTTGGTCGGTAAACAGGGCAAATTCGCCCGCCGCCAGCGTAATTTCCATGTTAAGATCGGTGACATTTATACTGTCCCTTTCAAAATGATTGTACCACCAGCCGGTAGATGAAAACTGAGGGGCAACACTATGGCTACCACATCAAAGTTACCCACCAGACGTACCTGGTTATTCGTGCCATTTAAGGCCGCTTTTTTAACAGCACCATAAACATCAATCGTGTAATCGGAGGTTGAAAAAACCGGTTCCAGGGTCTTCATTTGAATAAGCTCGGCATAGACCTGCCATAACTCCCTGCGGGCAGGCACATCCATGTAGTCCCATTTGGGTGGTTTTTTCCCCAGCCGACCACCATTGTCAATGCTGATATCGTAGCCCAGTTCACCAAATTGCCAGATCATTTTTGGCCCGGGAACAACCATCAAAAAGGCGGCTGCCGCCTGATGTCGCTCCAGGGCCGTATCCAGATCCTTAACGGAATAATCGCCGGCCACTTTTCCATACGTCAGGGCTTTATAAGTCACCCGTTCTTCATCGTGGCTTTCCATGTAGGCAATCAGGTTGGGTTCATTCCAGGTACGCTGCTTATAGGACGACCAATCCAGATTGGATTTTCCGCTTTCGTTGTACCCCATCACAGCCTCTGAAAAGTTGTGGTTGATGTTACCCCACAACAGAATGCCATGCTCGGCCAGCTCTTTCTCCTCAGAGTTATCTGAGAGATGTTCAAAAATAATGATGGCATCATTTTTAACGGTCCACACCTGATCGGCCATCCGCTTAAGGATGGCAATGCGGCTCGCATCATACGCACTGGCCCAGGAGGTGGGACCGTAAACGGTATTGGTAAATCCTTTGGTGAAATCCAGACGGAAACCATCTATCTTAAATTCTTCCATCCAAAAGCTTAGAATGCTGTCGACCAGGGCCTGCGTATACAAACTTTCATGGTTAAAATCATACCCCCATTGGGCACCGGTGTTCTGCATATTGTGCGCCTGGTTGTACCAGGGATTGTCGGCCGATGGCTTACCTTCATCAAAATACATTTGAAGCAGGGGCGACTGGCTGTAGGAATGATTCAGAACCATGTCCATAATCACCGCAATACCCCTTTCGTGGCAGGCATCAATGAAGGTCTTATAATCGTTCATAGTGCCATAAGCCTTATCGGGCGCAAAGAAAAACGAGGGATTGTACCCCCAACTGTCGTTGCCCTCAAACTCATTGAAAGGCATCAGCTCAATGGCATTCACTCCCAGGCGCTGGAAATAATCCAGGGTATCGGTAATGGTTTTGATATCACCATTGGCCGTAAAATCCCGGATAAGCACTTCATAAACCACCATACGCTCTTTGGCAGGCGCCTGAAAATCATTCACCTGCCACTGGTACTGCTCGGGTGCGGTATTCAGCACCGAGACCAATCCGGTAGTAAATTCGTGCGGAAAAGGTTTTAAATCTGGATACACCCGATCCTCAATATACTTGTCATTCCATCCATCCAAAACCTTATTGGTATAGGGATCGGCCAAACGCAATTCACCATCAATATAATATTGATAGGCATACTCCTGGCCTGCTTCCAGCTGGTCGATGGTCAGCCAAAAATATTCCCCATCCTTCTTCATTTGGGATTCAGGCGTTGGTGCCCAACCATTAAAATCTCCCAGCACATACACAAATTCTTTATGCGGAGCCTGCAAAACCAGTGTCACCTTGTTGGCATCAACAACATTGGCACCAAGTCGCAGATTCGCTGGCCTGGGAGCCGTTTCAACGGCTTCCCGAATGTAAAAAGAGATGGCTTGAGTTTCTACCGCTGTACCTTTATAGGCCTCCAGGCGAAGTTCGTGACTGCCGGAGGCAGGGGCCGTGAGCGTGTGGCTCAGCGACAAATCAGTGCTTTCCTTCACGAGCGCATCGTTCAGGTAGAGTCTTAAGCCGTCGGCATTCAAACCACTGCCGGTCACCACAATTTCCTCCCCCGGAAGAAAAAGGGCATCTGCAGCAGGAGCGGATAATAAGGCCGTCAGGCCTTCTTTGTATACATCTACCAAAATATCTGTTCCACCAGTCGCCTTCCCTTCCAGCCAACTGCCATTTACCTGAGTGGCGCTTCGAAAGACAAAGGCCATTTTCAGTATGTCCTCACCTTCGGGCACCCCGTAGTAGCTCCGAATATCCGACGAAATTTCCAATTCATACAAGTCGGTAGCAATTCGGGTCAGTTTAGCCTTTGGCACATTGACCCCCCAGGCAGCTACCACATATTTCCAATCAGAATTGCCGGTACTCTCAGATGTAATAACACCGGTATGCGCATACACATCACCGGTAAAGCCCATTAAGCCTTTGGTGCCCTCATCGGCTCTGAAGGTAATGGTAACAGCCTGCCCCTCCACCGCAATAGAGGGCGTACTGGATACCACCTGGGCCTGTGACCAGGTGCTTACCAAAATCACGAGAAATAGTAATAAATATTTTTGCATAGAGAATGTTTAAATAGACGATTTCATGAAAGCCGAAGAAGACCAATGGTAGAAGGTCATTTTTAATATCAAAAACGCATCAACCCATCAAAATAAATAGCATCAGCCTCCTTGACAGAGACCGGCTTAAGGAAGAACGAACGGTAAAAATCCGGACAAAGAAATAAATTGCAAGCACAAAAAGATTAGGAAAGGGATCCCCTATGACAGGAATCCCTTTCAAAAAAATCAAATTAATACATGGTGATCCATTTTCCTTCAAGGTCAACAGTTATGGTATAAGACCCTGGAGTACCATTAAACCAAATATTCCCGTCGCCATCCTCACGATCAGGCTGCAAGGCACTTTCGAGCATACTACTTACCTCTCCGGTAAAATAAGGCCAATTGTACGACACCGGATTCCAATCTTTTTGTCCCAAAAATCTGAAACGATCATTCGCAAAAGTAGCGGTGGCACGATATACATTCGGCGCTATATTATTCATCTCTATGGCAGCCGTAGGATCCCATCCGGCATCAGGAACACCAGCTCCAACAATGTAAAGCTTAGTGCCATCATCCGAAAAAGGTGCATCCATTACAATGGTTTTCTTGTCCAAATCCACGGTGATCACATACTCGCCTGGCTCCCCTTTAAACCAAATATTTCCGTCACCATCCTCACGATCTGGTTGGAGTGCACTTTCCAGCATACCACTCACATAACCGGTAAAGAAAGGCCAGTTATAGGCTACCGGATTCCAGTCCATTTGCCCTAGGAATCGGAAGCGATCATTGGCAAAAGTGGCTGTTGTTCTGTAAACATTAGGGGCAATATTAATCATTTCAATTGCAGCGCCAGGATCCCATCCGGCATCAGGAACACCAGCTCCAACAATATAAATCCGACTGCCATCATCTACAGTTCCATCAGAAGTGGCTGGCTCCATTGTAATGGTTTTTGTGGCCAGGTCCACCGTGATCACATATTCGCCTGGTTCTCCTTTAAACCAAAGGTTCTCATCGCCATCCTCACGGTCATCCTGACGGGCATTTTCCAACAATTCCTCAGGAACAGTCTCAAAATAGGGGAAATTATAGCCATCGCCCCAGTCCAATTGTGACAAAAAGCGGAAACGCTCTACCGTGAAAGTCGTGGTGGCCCGATAAGTATCGGGAGCAATATTTACCATTTCTACTGCATCACCGGGATTCCATCCGGCAGGAACGGCTGCTCCAACAATGTATATTCTGGAACCATCATCGGTTGATCCATCCGAGGCAATTTTGTAGGGCGTTACATTAACATCCAACACATTGGAATAGCTGTACACCTCTGAATCAAGAATTCTGGTAACCAGTCTAAAATAAACAGGCGCTTCAACCATTGGCTCATATTCCTCAGCCAATAAAGCTTTATTCCAATTTACCACACTAAAAGAAGCCATTCCGTCCGTCACATCCATGGTCCCCTCTAAAACAATAGGCTCAGTGAATTCAGAGCTGGCAGCCATCTCCAAAACATATTCTGTGGCCACATCCACTTCAAAGAGGGCCGGATCAAATTCCAGCACGACCAACTCATCGGCATTTTCAGCCAGCAATTCAAAGGCTGCACCAGAAGCCGGACTGGTAATGGTTGCCGGTGTGGATTGATTCAAATCCAACACGGCCTTATTCTCATCCTCACAGCCCGCAAGAAATGGGAGCAAGAACAACAACATCCAATATATATGATTTTTTTTCATGGTGTAATTTTTAAAATGTTTGCTTATTCCTCTTCAATATTTACAAAGTATCCGTCGTTTTGAACCAATCCCGGATTGGCTCCAATGTCATCAGAAGGAATCGGATAAATATTTAAATAGGTCTCAACGGCTTTTCCTTCTTCAACGCCACCTTTCCAGGGCCAGTTATAGGCAGATCCGGCAAACCTTCCAAAACGAACCATGTCGGTACGACGCTGCGCCTCAAAAAAGAACTCACGACCTCTTTCATCGAATAAGAAATCAAGCGTTAATTCACTCTGAGCAATAGCAGAAGTGGTTTCATTTCCATAAGCACGGGCGCGCAATTCATTAATCAGATCCAAGGCTTCCTGGGTAGTACCACCAGCACCACCCCGTAAAACGGCCTCAGCAAAATTCAGATAAATCTCACCTAAACGAAACAAAGGAAAATCATTGTAAACAATGTTGCTTGGGGGATTTGTTCCGTCGTTGTAAACATTGTAGTACTTAACAATTGGAATACCATTGTTTCTGTATAATGTGCGACTTTCAATCTCCACACTCTCGGTTTTATCAACACGAACCATGGCAAATCGACTGTCCTGCTCAAAATCGTCCTGAGCCTGGAAATAATCCAGCAAGGAAGATCTGGCCCGGTTACCTTGCCATGCACCAACTGAATTCACCTCAGACTGCAAATCAGAAGGCACGGTACTTGCAATAAGAAATGTCATGCCACCCCATGTTTGGGTTTCCGTTCCCTCGTAACGAATGGGAAAAATCATTTCTGTTGAAAGATGGTTGTCAGCCGTGAAATTGTGCTTATAATTTCCTTCCAGCTCATAAGCCACCTCCATCACTTTTTTACTGTAGGTAATGCTTTCAGTGTACTTGTCCACACCAATGTATGCTTCGGCATTCAAATACAAGCGGGACAACAAGGCCCAGGCAGCCGCTTTGTGCGCCCGTCCGTAATCCTGATTGTCGTATCCGACAAATGGCTCCAGCATATCAGCTTCACAGCTTAAAAGTTCGGATTCAATGTACTCAAAAATGACACTGGCCTCCATTTGTGGGGGTGCATCCTTTCCAAGTGGACTGTCCTCAGTAACAAAAGGAACATTTCGGAACATGTCTAACAGATAATAATAAGCCAAAGCTCTCTGAAAGCGTGCTTCCGCACGATACTCATTGATGACGCTTCTATTGGCATCACTAACGCCGCGTTCTGACAATTTACCTTCTGTTGTTTCTCTCAAAAAGGCATTCGCCAGATTAATCTGATAATACAGGCGGTAATAAAAACCTTTAATAAAAACGTTATCAGGGCTCCATGTCATTTCGTTGAGGTCAGGAATCCCCACATCGCCCCATGCACAGTGAGCTTCATCCGTTGGTAGTTGTTGTAGATTCCATAACCCTCTTAAAAAAGAGGCCTGACTTCCACCATCCACACCAGCCACATCCGGGTCACCGTCTCCACCGCTGTTACCACTGATAGCAAGTCCCGCGTATATTTTAGCAAGACTTTGTTGGTAAGCATCTATCGTGTTGTCATAAACAACTTCAGAAACCAACTCATCCTCATCCAGCGGTATGGTATTCAGGTCATCAGTACAGGCGCCTAATCCAAGAACCATGCCTGCTGCCCATAATAATGTTAAATATTTATATGCCTTCATAATCTATCGAATTAAAAATTTAAACTTAAGCCCAGAATGAATACACGGGGATGGGGATAGATATTGTTATCAATCCCATCGTTGCTAAATTCAGGATCAATTCCCTTATAATCGGTAATGACCAAAGGATTCTGAACGGTAAATGAAATTCTGCCTCTCTGGCCTTCACGCCAGATACCCAGATCGTCAAAGGTGTATCCCAAAGAAACGTTATCCATTCTCAGGAAAGAAGCCTCCTGTATGTAATAGCTGGATAAATACTGAGGATCAGAAAAATTGGTATAAGGCGCACTGTTTACAACATTCTTCAGGAAACCGGATGGATCAAACATCGCATTCTGCGCTTCCCGGTTCGACTGGATATTATTGTAAGCATAATTCCCTAAGTTAGCGCGCAAGGAGAAATTGAAATCCCAGCTCCTGTAGTTGAGCTGTGAAGAAAAGCCCATGGTAATATCGGGAGAGGATTTCTTATAAATGATCAAATCCTCCTCATTAATGGCGCCATCCTGATTTTGATCCACATAGGCCCCTTCAATGGGCTTACCGGTTTCGTCATAAATTTGCTCATAAACATAAAATGAACCAGCAGGATTATTCAGACTGTGAATCTTAATGTTGGCGCCTGTTCCTCCATCAATTCCACCATGGATAACACCTGAATAATTGGGATCATCATTGATGGTTAATTTGGTGATTTCATTTTCGTTATAGGCGATGTTATAATTCAGGGTCCAGTTGAAATTTTCCCCAACAACAGGTCGTCCTGTCAAAGAAAACTCAAATCCCTTGTTGGTCAACTCACCCACGTTGGTCAGTAACTGGTTACTAAAATTGGTTCCGGCGGCTATGGCTACGGTGTTTAACAAATCAACCGTTTCACGCTGATAAACATCCAATGCCCCTGTAACCCGATTGTTCAAGATTCCAAAATCCATTCCAACGTTATAGGTGGTCGTTTCTTCCCACTTCAGATTTTCATCATAAGCGACCGGACGAATTAAAGGAATTTTTGAATCTCCAAAGAAATAGTTGGCACCTGCCTGACTGTAGCTGTATCTGGCCATCCAGGGGTAATCTCCCTGCCCAAGACTTTGCTGACCGGTCACACCGTATCCTAAACGAAGTTTTAAGTCCGAAAACAATTCTTGTCCCATCATAAAGGATTCATTGTTCAATCGCCAGGCCAAAGCCACGGAAGGGAAAAGTCCCCACTGGTTATCGGGACTAAATCGTGAAGAACCGTCGTTTCGTAGAGTAAACGTCAATAAATATTTATCCATCAGACTGTAATTCAACCGTCCAAAGAAAGAAACAATGTATGACTCGGTAGAATACTCATCCATATCCCGGTAGAATTCTTCGCCAAAACTTTCAGCCGACTCAGGAGAATATGGATATATATTATCCTCTTCTGAATAGAACCTTTGCCAGGAATATCCGCCCATAACATCAAAACGATGGGCAGCCACTTCCTTGTTGTAGTTTAAGAAGAAATCCAAAAGTGTGTTTCTTTTCAACTGACTGTAGCTTCTGTTATCGCCCCAACCAGCTTTATAGTTACCCCAGACCCAACTCATGGGGGAGTTATCGTTAACAATTACATCGCCTTCACTTTCAGAAATATCATATCCCAAGTTAAGGTTGGCCTTTAATCCAGCCAAAAAGTCAAAAGCGTAATCCAACTGAAGATTACCAATGCTTCTGTAAACATCTGCCTTGTCAGAACGCTCTTCCAATACAGCCAAAGGATTGGCCAGACCAATATCAATAGGGGTACCATCTTCTTTTAATGACATATAGTAACCATTGCCATAATTACTATCAGCGTACACCGGCTGTGTAGGGTCAAACTGGGTAGCGGATCCAATAGAGCCATGATCGGCAAAACTGCTTTTATTGTAGGATCCCTTTAGACTTAACTGAACGTTGAGCCGGTCTTCAAACAATTTCGGATTTAAATTCAATGCAGCAGTGGTCCGTTCCATGGCCGATGTTTTAAGAATACCTTCCTGATTGGTGTAACCCACTGAGAATCGGAAAGGAACTTCCTTAATGGCACCTGACAAACCCACATTGTGGTCGGAGCTGACCGATGTCCGGAATATTTCCTCCTGCCAATCAGTGGAAGCAGTCCCTAAAACGGAAGCCTGATCACTACCCTCGCCAAACACCTCTGTCACATAGGTTCTATAGGTATCCGCTTCCATCACATCAACGGTACCGGTCTTTGTGCTCACAGAAACAGTTCCATCATAGGATACTTTTATAGCACCCTTAGCACCCTTTTTGGTGGTTATAATAATGACACCATTGGAGGCACGTGAACCATAAATGGCGGTTGCAGACGCATCTTTCAATACAGTAAAAGTCTCAATGTCATTTGAATGAATAGAGGCTAAAGGGTTAGACATTCCACTAATACCTGAGGAATTGTCAACCGGCACACCATCGATCACAATTAAGGGATCATTACTGGCCGACATGGAAGAACCACCTCTGATTCTAATGGTAGCACCTGCACCTGGCGCTCCGCCATCACTGGTAACACTAACACCAGCCACTTTACCAGCTAGCATGTCAGAGGGCGACGTAGCAAGTCCTTTATTTAATTTGGTAGCATCAATAGCAGTAACTGATCCGGTTAAATCTTCTTTCTTAACCGATCCATAACCAATCACTACCACTTCGTCCATGCCGAATACACTGGGGGTCATGGCTACATTTATAGTAGATACGCCTGCTTCAACAACTCTTGCTTCGGCCTCAAAACCAATAAATGAGAATTGCAAAACATCACCCACATTGGCGTTTAAGTTATAGTCGCCGGTAGGTGTGGTAATAGTACCTGTTTGGGTTCCTTCTATAACAACCGTAACACCTGGCAGGCCAATGCCGTCACCGGCGTCGGTTACTCTACCCGATATCGTTACTTCCTGGGCATAAACTCCTAGCGGAATCAGGCATCCCAAAAGGAGCAACAGAAACTTCTGTTTGAACAACATCTTCTTCATAAAACCAAGATTTAGTTAATAGTTTTTAATAAGCTCTTTTTTATGATTCGGCCACACGTTTGTACCTAAATCACTGTAACTGGGGAATTTTTCGGTTTTCTTAACCTATGATACCAATCTGAAACCATAAATTATGGCAACAAATATACGGCATTTAGCGCCACAAATAAAACATTCTTTAACACTGACAGCCAATTTTTTACAGGATTTTTCCGCAATCGACACCAAACGTTTGCGGTGTCGATTGCATAAATTTTATATGTTGTATAACATGTTTTTTGACCAGAATTTCTGTAAAATTCGAAAAATTGAAAGCGATCTCAGATATTCCATACTATTCAAGCCTGCAAATACTTGAAAGCTATATAACAAACACTTACAAAAATTCCATTCCTTACTAATAACCACTCATATTTTATATATTTGTAGGCACAACCAATGAATTTAACGAATATTAGCATTGTTGTAACACATGAGATTGCGCAACACCAATCATCAACACCCTAAATAGAACTAAAATTGTTTTCCAATGAAGCCAACACACATCACCATAAAAGACATCGCCAAAATTTTGGGCGTATCACCCTCAACGGTATCTCGGGCGCTTAAAGACCATCCCGATATCAGTGAAGAAACGCGCAATCTGGTCAAGACCTTTGCCGAAAAGGTCAAGTACCGCCCCAATGCGCTGGCTTTGAGTCTTCGCAAACAAAAGACCAACACGCTGGGACTGGTCATTCCTGAAATTGTGCACCATTTTTTCTCATCGGTGATTAGTGGTATGGAAGACCTGGCCTATGGCGAAGGTTATACCTGATGATATGCCAGTCGAACGAAAATTTCTACCGGGAGGTCATCAATGTGCAGGCCTTAATCGATCACAGGGTAGACGGACTGCTGGTATCCATCAGCAAAACCACCCGCGAGTTTAACCATTTGCATAATGCCCTGGACAATGGCATCCCCATGGTCTTTTTCGACCGGATATGTGATGAGATTGAAACAGACCGGGTAATAACCGATGATTTTGAGGGGGCACGCGTGGCCACCACCCATTTAATTGAATGCGGCTGTAAAAAAATCATGCACCTGGCTGCTCCGCGCCATCTGCTCATTGGCAAACACCGTTACGATGGCTATTTACAAGCCCTGAAAAATCACAGCATCATGCCCGATGAAGGTCTGGTTCTCAAATGCGACACCCGCGAAGAAGTCTTTAGCATGCGCCAACATATATTGTCCATGGCACCAAAAATTGATGGCATATTCGCCGTTAACGACAGCACTGCCATAGCTACCATGCAAGTTCTTCAGGAAAACGGCTTTAAAATCCCTGAAGACATTTGCATTGTAGGGTTTGGCGACGGCCCGATAGCCACCATCGCCTCGCCACCGTTATCTACGGTGGAGCAAAAGGGATATGAAATGGGAAGAGAGGCGGTCCGACTATTGATTCAACGCCTGGAAAACCCGACAGCGCAGATTAATTACCAAACAAAAATCATTACCCCGTCATTGGTTAAGCGTAAAACCACCCAACAGCGATAATTCCGAAATCGTTTGCATAAAAAAAACTAACTTGTTTACAGGCAGACGGAAAAACTTTTTTTCATGCACCGCAAACGTTTGCAATAAGGCCTTTTAAACAACCAGCACTGGAAGTGTAAGAATAAATTCTTTTTCACGCTTTACCATCATCAATTTTTGCTCTATATTTGCCTTCGTAACTGAGAATTAAAAATTGTGTTTTCTTTCCATCGCACCTGGTCACAGGTGCAATAACTGTGTGTCAATCTCCCATCATACATTATTTACCATTCAGATCCATTTTTTCTGTTGGGTGTCATCCGACTTGAGAAAATGACCACCTTATCGTAAACCTTATCGTTTGCAATAAGTTATAGGGTAATTCTATTACACTAAATGCCGGAGCCCTGAAAATTTTCAGGAAGCATGGCCAATAAAGGAAGTGGCTTAATTCACAAACTAAACAAAATGAGAAAACTACCGCACTTGTCAGTTGGACAGATTTGGAACATGAGCATCGGATTTTTAGGTATCCAGTTCGGGTTTGCACTCCAAAATGCCAACGCCAGCCGAATTCTTCAGAATTTTGGTGCCGATGTTGAACATTTATCCTGGTTTTGGCTGGCAGCGCCCATCACCGGAATGCTCATTCAACCCATTGTAGGACATTACAGCGACCGGACCTGGACAGGTCTCGGACGCCGTCGCCCCTACTTTCTGTTTGGAGCTATCTTCGCGGCTCTGGCGCTTATTTTCATGCCCAATTCCGGCTCATTGGCGGCCTTTATTCCACCCATGTTTATTGGGGCCGGCATGTTGATGATTATGGATGCCTCCTTTAACATCTCCATGGAGCCCTTCAGAGCTTTGGTGGCGGATAAGCTTCCGGATGAACAGCGAACCAAAGGCTTTTCCGTGCAAACAACCCTTATAGGCATAGGTGCAGTGGCAGGCTCCTGGATTACCTACGTTCTGGCCGAGTGGTTGGGCGTATCCAAGGTAGCGGAAGATGGAAGTGTACCATTCAATGTGATCCTGTCATTTTATATTGGTGCAGCTGTTTTGGTCGGCGCCATTATATGGACGGTTGTCACCACCAAAGAATACTCTCCCAAACAGCTGAAGGAATTTGGGGTATCCCCGGAAAGCGATGACCTTCTGGAAAAAGATGCCGGTTTTATGCAAATCTTTAAGGATTTTGCCGCCATGCCCAAAACCATGAAACAACTGGGATTGGTGCAATTCTTCTCGTGGCTCGCTCTTTTTGGCATGTGGGTTTTTACCACGCCGGCGATTGCGCAGCACATTTATGGTCTGGCACCCAACGACACCTCCTCGGCCCTGTACAATGATGCGGCCAACTGGGTGGGCGTTCTGTTTGGCGTGTACAATGGCGTTGCCGCCATATTTGCCATTTCCCTGCCCTGGATTGCCGCTAAAATAGGCAGAAAAAACACCCATGCTTTTTCCTTAACGGTGGGGGCTGTAGGCTTAATCTCGATCTATTTCATCAGCGATCCCATGATGCTGATCCTTCCCATGCTGGCCATCGGAATTGCCTGGGCCAGCATTCTTTCCATGCCTTACGCCATATTGGCCGGAGCCCTGCCAGCAGCCAAATATGGTATTTATATGGGCCTTTTTAACTTTTTCATTACCATGCCACAGATTGTCAATGGGGTGTTCGGTGGCCCCATTATTAAACGTCTGTTTGAGTCACAAGCCGTTTTCGCCCTGATCATTGCAGGGGTCAGTCTGCTCATCGCAGCCATCTCCGTGGTTTTTGTGGAAGACAAACTGGATGTTAGAAATAAAAAGGCACCATTAGAAACGATTAACTAAACTCAACATTGAAATGATTAAAGCTTGCCTATTTGATTTAGATGGAGTGATTGTGGATACAGCCAAATATCATTTTATTGCCTGGAAGCAACTGGCGAGGGAAATGGGATTTGACTTTACAGAACAAGACAATGAGCGCTTAAAGGGTGTCAGCCGAATGGCCTCACTGGACATACTTCTGGAAATTGGTGGTGTCACCAAAACAGAACAGGAAAAGGAAGAGTTGGCACATCGCAAAAACGAACATTACGTTTCATTCATCACCCAAATGAAACCAGACGAAATACTACCGGGTGCAAGGGAATTCCTTCTGGCCTGCAAGGACGCTGGTTTAGCAACCGCTCTTGGATCTGCAAGTAAAAATGCCATGACCATTCTCAACCGACTGGAACTGAACGATTTGTTTGACGCCATTATAGATGGCACGCACACTTCCAAAGCCAAGCCGGATCCGGAAGTCTTTCTAAAAGGGGCAGAAGCTCTGGCGGCCGATCCTGAAAATTGCGTGGTATTTGAAGATGCTGAAGCAGGCGTAGAAGCCGCCTTAGCGGCTGGCATGTACTGCGTCGGAATCGGATCTTCGGAAGTGCTTAACAAAGCCCATTTAATCATTGAGGGGTTACATCAAATGACCCTCGACCAACTCGAAAATCTCCAATAAGACGACAACTATGAGACAATATTTAAAGCACGATGAGTGGCGTATCGTTGAAGAGGGCTTTAATCCCGAATTCCATCAGGCTTCTGAAAGCATTTTCAGTCTGGGAAACGGAAAAATGGGCCAACGGGCCAACTTCGAAGAGATTTACGGTGGGAAGTCCCTGCAAGGCAGCTATATTGCCGGGGTTTATTACCCCGACAAGACGCGGGTAGGCTGGTGGAAAAATGGTTATCCCGAATACTTTGCCAAGGTACTCAACTCGCCCAACTGGATAGGTATCAACATTGAGATAGAAGGGGAGCAACTGGATCTATTTTCGTGTCAAACCGAGCATTTTGAGCGGGCGCTGGACATGAAAAAAGGGATCCTTACAAGAACTTTCACAGCCACCTTTGCCAACGGAAAAAAGGTGAAGGTGGAGACCGCCCGCTTTTTAAGCATGACCGACCCCGAATGTGGACTTATACGCTATGGCATTACGCCATTGAACTTTACCGGGAAAATAGCCTTTGAACCTACCTCGACGGGGATGTGGAAAATGAGGATGCCAATTACGACGAAAAATTCTGGAACATTCTGGCAACAGACAGCAGCAATAAGGAGGCTTTTTTGTTGGCTCAGACCAAAAAACTGGATTTTCGTGTGGCTTTTGCCATGAATTGGGAGATCAACACCCAAAACACGCACATTACCTCTTCACACAACCAAACCTGGGCAGGCATCCGAATTGAAGCACAGGTATCAGAAAACGAAACCATTCAGTTCGACAAGTTTGTAGGGGTTACCAGCTCACTCAACCATCAACCCGACCAGCTTATTAAAAAGGCAGAAGAAAAGGCGCTGATGGCACGTACGGCAGGGTTCGAAAAGATGCTTGCCGCCCATACAGATCGTTGGAGCAACATTTGGCTGCACAGCGACATTAAAATTGAGGGCGACATAGCCGCCCAACAGGCCATCCGCTTCAATATTTTTCAACTGAACCAAACCTACACGGGGGATGATGAGCGCTTAAATGTTGGTCCCAAAGGCTTTACCGGCGAAAAATACGGTGGCACCACCTATTGGGACACGGAAGCTTACTGCATTCCGTTTTTCCTGGCCACCGCCCCTCCGCATGTAACCAGAAACCTGCTGATTTACCGATACAAGCATTTGGAAAAGGCCATTGAAAACGCACAAAAACTGGGCTTTACCAAGGGTGCAGCCCTCTACCCCATGGTCACCATCAACGGAGAAGAGTGCCACAACGAATGGGAGATTACCTTTGAAGAAATTCACCGAAACGGCGCCATTGCTTTTGCCATTTTCAATTACATCCGCCACACCGGTGACGAAAAATACCTGGAAGAGTATGGTCTGGAAGTGTTGATAGCCATTTCCCGATTTTGGGCGCAAAGAGCCACCTGGTCGACCGAAAAACAAAAATATGTCATTCTGGGCGTAACCGGACCCAACGAATACGAAAACAACATCAACAACAACTGGTACACCAACAAAATGGCCCAATGGTGCCTCCGGTACACCTCGGAGTCTCTTGAAAAAATCAAGACATCCAACCCCACCCGCTTCAGTGCCATCCTCGATAAAACGAACTTCGATTTTGAGGCAGAGGTGGCCCAATGGCAAGAGATCAGCGCCCAAATGCATTTCCCCTTCCATGCAGAACTGAATGTTTTTATGCAGCAGGATGGCTTTATGGATAAGGAGCAAAAAATGGCTGCCGATCTGCCCGCGCAAGAGCGTCCCATCAATCAAAACTGGTCGTGGGACCGCATTTTGCGCTCCTGTTTTATTAAACAGGCCGATACACTTCAGGGTATCTATGTTTTTGAGGAGGAATACGACACAGCAACCATACGTCGCAACTTCGAATTTTACGAACCGCGGACGGTGCACGAGTCCTCCCTGTCGCCCTGCGTCCATGCCATTCTGGCCGCGCGCATCGGCAACCTGAACAAGGCCTACGAGATGTATCTGCGGACCAGTCGACTCGACCTGGACGACTATAACAACGAGGTGCACGAAGGTCTGCACATCACCAGTATGGCCGGCACCTGGATGTCGATTGTGGAAGGTTTTGGCGGAAAACGGGTGACCAACGGGGCACTCAGAATCAACCCCATCATCCCCAATCAATGGGAAGCCTATGCCTTTCGCATCACCTTCAAGGGCAGCGACCTCGAAATAAAAGTCTCCCAAAAAGAGGTGCAGATTATCTCGCATGCTAAAAAAACGGCCACACTCTTCGTATATGATGAAAAAATTTCGGTAGAGCCGGGTGCCGCAACCAGTGTCCAACTTAAATCAGAATACAATGCTTAAGAAAACCCATACCAGTCTGGTACTTATTCTTTTCCTGATGACTTTTGGGGCCCAAACCGGGGCCCAAAAGGTAGAACGTCTGGAGCCCGCTTCCTGGTGGATCGGTTTTAACAACCCCTCCGTTCAGGTCTTGGTCTATGGTGAGAACATTGCTGCTTTGCGGCCCTCTGTCGACTACCCGGGCGTTCAGCTAGAGCGCATCATTGCCGTAGAAAATCCCAATTACCTTTTTCTGGATTTAAAAATTGCCCCTGAGGCCCGGGCGGGAAAAGTCAACGTGTCGTTTTTCCAGGGTAAGAAAGAACGAACGTCTGCCACCCTTGAACTTCTGGAACGCGAAGAAGATTCTGCCAGTCGCGAGGGATTCAACCAAAGCGATGCCATTTATCTGATAATGCCCGACCGCTTTGCCAATGGCAATCCCGACAACGACGAAATAAAGGGCATGCAGGAGAAGCCCGACCGATCAGAACCCTATGGCCGGCACGGCGGTGATCTGGAAGGCATTCAAAATCGTCTGGACTTCATTGCCGACATGGGGTTTACTTCCATCTGGCTGAACCCGGTGCTTGAAAACGACCAGCCGCAATCTTCCTACCATGGTTATGCCATAACGGATTTTTATCAGGTGGACCGCCGTCTGGGGAGCAATCAGGAATACAAAGAGCTGGTAGATGCCGGTCGACAAAAGGGCATAAAAATGATCATGGATATGGTTTTCAACCATTGCGGCAGTCAGCACTGGTGGATGAAGGATTTACCCACACACGACTGGGTGCACCAATATCCTGAATTCATCCGAAGCAACTACCGCCTGAGTACGGTATCGGATCCCTACGCCGCCAAGGCCGATTTAAGTCTGACCACCCGGGGCTGGTTCGACACCACCATGCCGGATATGAATCTGGGCAATGAGCTGGTTAAGAATTACCTCATTCAAAACAGTATTTGGTGGATTGAATTTGTGGGATTGCAGGGCATTCGTATGGATACCTATCCCTATCCCGATAAGGAGGCCATGGCCGAATGGGTTCTGCGGGTAAAGGCGGAGTATCCCGACTTTACCATTGTGGGTGAATCCTGGATTTCTGAGCCTTCTAAACTGGTATACTGGCAAAAGGATTTCCCCAACCAGGATGGCTACAACTCTCAAATGAAAAGCTTGATGGACTTCCCCATGGCCGAAGCGCTGGGAAGTGCCCTCAATGAGGAAGAAGGCTGGGGCAGTGGACTGCAAAGGCTTTACGATGTATTGGCAGACGATCATTTGTACCGCTATCCGAAAGATTTGGTGGTTTTTGCCGAGAACCACGACATGGGCAGAATGGCCCATTTCTACAACAGCGACACCCAAAAAATGAAAATGGCCATCGCCTTTTTGGGAACCGTCAGAGGTATTCCGCAATGGTATTATGGCAGCGAGCTGGTAATGACCGGAGACGGAGCCGCCTCTCATGGCGCTATTCGACAGAACTACCCGGGCGGATGGCCCGGAGATGAGACAGATGCTTTTACAGCCGAAGGAAGAACCCAGGTGCAAAACGAGGTGTTCGACTACCTGACCAAGGTGATGAATTACCGCAAAACCAGTGAGGTACTGCACCATGGCAACACCCTGCATTTTCTACCGGAAGATGAAGTGTATGTCTATTTCAGATATTTAAACGACCAGGCGGTCATGGTGATGCTGAACAACCATGCAGACAATGATACGGCAGTGGATCTGTCCAGATTCTCAGAAATACTCCGGAAATACTCGGCTGGTACCGAAGTCACTTCTGGCCGGGAATACCCATCACTGACCCACATCACAGTCCCTGCCAAATCAGCTTTAATCATTGAACTTGAATAACATACAAGCGAAAACCAGTCCCCTTTAAACAGGGTTAAGGTCACATGATCACAAGTTCGCATCCTATTAATGTGGATACCATGTGGGAAATAGCTAATTTCGGGGTTACAATAATTTCTAACGCGCAGGCCTTAGATAATTATCAAAAACCCTTTTAAATTATAGAAATATGAGCCCTTTTACCACGTGGAAATCCAGGTTTTTAATTCCCCTCCATTTGTTTTTAATTTCTCTGGTGACCCAGGCCGGGTCACCAGCAGAAATTGAAAACCCTATCTATCTCGAAAAATATTTTCAAAGTTCAGATCACCTCACGCTTAAGACCAGCGATGGCTATATCCGGCTTCAAACCATTAATGCCCAGACCATCTATGTATCCTATGCCAAAGACTCCCTGTTCCTTTCACCCAGTGACGCCGTCATTGCCCAACCACAGGTAAGCACCATCATCATACGTAATTCGGCAGAATCACTGGATGTAAGAATGGGTGAATCCTACCTCTCCATCAAAAAAAATCCGCTGGAGATAAAAATACTTACCGGCGTCAACAACCAGGAAGAGGCGGTTTTATCGGGACCCTTCAACGCCAACCAGCGCACGGGTATTAATTTCAAACTGGACAGTCGCGAAAAAATCATTGGCGGCGGTGCCAGAGCCATTGAAATGAACCGAAGCGGCAAGCGTCTTCAACTGAGCAACCAAGCCAATTGGGGTTATGAATGGGGCGCGGACCAACTCAATTATTCCCTGCCCGTTTTCTATTCCTCTAAAAAGTTCATGGTGTTTTTTGATGCGCCACAAAGGGCCATTGCAGACATCGGCCACACCGTCCGTAATCAATTCAGAATAGACTCCAAAGAGAAGGCCTTTAATGTATATGTCATGACCGGCACCGATTACCGGTCGCTTCTCTCGGCCTACATACAACTTACCGGAACACAGCCACTTCCTCCACTTTGGGCCCTGGGAAATCTCCAAAGTCGCTTCGGCTACCAGTCTCAACAGCAGGCCACCCATATCGTCGACTCCATGCTAGAGGCCAAATATCCTTTAGATGCTTTGTTTCTGGATGTATATTGGTTTGGCAAAGGGGTGGGCGACTTCAGAATGGGCAACCTGACCTGGGAAGAGGAGAACTGGCCCACCCCCAAGGCCATGGTCCAGAATCTCAAAAGCAAGGGTGTGAAAACAGTGCTCATCACAGAACCCTATTTTCTGACCACCTCGAACAATTACGCAGAGGCCGCTCAAAAGGGCTTCTTCGGGACCGACAGTCTGGGCCAACCCTATGTCATCAAGGATTTTTGGTTTGGACCAGCCTCTCTGTTGGATGTTTTCAATCCCCGGGCCGGGGAATGGTTTTGGCAAAAATACCAACCACTGATAGAACAAGGCATTGCCGGTTGGTGGAGCGACCTGGGAGAACCTGAAAAGCATCCCGGAGGGATTTTCTACCAGAAAGGGAGAGCCGATCAAATCCACAATGTTTATGGCCATTACTGGAGTAAGATGCTCAGTGACAACTACCAAAAACACTACCCCAAAAAGCGCCTCTTTAATCTGACCAGAGCCGGCTATGCCGGCAGCCAGCGTTATTCTGTTTTCCCCTGGTCGGGCACCGTCAAACGCAGCTGGAGTGGCTTAAAAGCCAGTTGCCCATCATGCTCACCATGTCGATGTCGGGCATCCCCTACATGCATTCGGATGTCGGCGGGTTTACCGAAGGTGAAAAAGATGAGGAGCTATACACAAGATGGGTGCAGCTGGCCACCTTCTCTCCCATTTTTCGTCCGCATGGCGAAAAGGAGCCCTCAGAGCCCATCTATTACAGTCCGGAAACCCAAAAGATTGTCCGGAAATTCATCGAACTCCGCTATGAACTGATGCCCTACATCTATACCATGGCCTATCAGCAGACGGCCCATGGCCGACCGCTGGTCCGACCCTTGATTTACGAACAGGAGGACGATTTCCTGGTGGATATTTACGACCTGTATTACTGGGGAGACAACATGCTGGTGGCCCCCATTTTGGAGGCCGGACAAAGCACCAGAAGAGTGGGGCTGCCCATTGGCAACTGGATCCATTTCTTCAGCAATGAAGTCTACGCAGGCGGACGCACCGTTGATGTCAGTGCCCCCATAAGTGAAATGCCCGTTTTCGTTAAAGCCGGCAGCTTCATCCCCACCGTTAAACCGGTTACGACCCTGGATCAGTTCAATACCGATAACTTAAGCATATCCTATTACCATCATCCGGAAATCACCTCTGCCACCGGTGAGCTGTACCTGGATGACGGTGAAAATGCCCAAGCCATAGAAGAGGGCGCTTATCAGCTGTTCACCTTCCAGGCTGAAAATTCGGAAAAAGAACTCAGCATTGATATTTCACATAACGATGGGGTTTATCTGCTCCGGCCCGGCCGAAGAAACATCGAATTACTCATCAAAAACAGTACGCGCCCTGAGCATGTAAAAGTGGATGGTAAGAACACGGACTTCCGCTACCACCCCAAAGATAAACACATTCAAATCCAGTTGACCATGGGAGCTGATCCCGTCCATATAAGAATCAAATAACTTTTTAAATTTAAACACGATCAAATGAGAAAATCAAAATCCCCCCTCTTGTTGCTAATGCTGGTAATGGCCCTTATGGCTTGCCAGACACAACCAAAATCCAGCGCCGAAAGCGCCGGGAGTGAAATCGTCAGTCGGGCCCCCGTCGCTGAATGGCTGCCGGACGCCGTGATTTATGAAGTCAATGTGCGGCAATACACCGATGAAGGCACTTTTGAGGCCTTTGCACAGCACTTGCCCCGCCTACAGGAACTTGGCGTGGACATTCTGTGGTTCATGCCCATTCATCCCATAGGTGAAGAAAACAGAAAAGGAACACTGGGATCCTATTACTCCATCAGAGACTACAAAGCGGTTAATCCCGAATTTGGCACCATGGAAGATTTCCAGGCAGTCGTCAGTCAGGCCCACGATTTGGGCATGACGATCATTCTCGACTGGGTGGCCAACCACACCGCCTGGGACCACCAATGGGTCACGGATCATCCCGAATGGTATGCAAAAGATTCTACCGGGAATATGTTTGGCCCCTTCGACTGGAGCGATGTGGCCCAACTCGATTACGACAACCACGAAATGCGGGCCGCCATGAAAAGCGCGCTGGAGTTCTGGGTGCGTGAGGCCAATATTGACGGCTACCGCTGTGATGTGGCAGGTATGGTTCCGGTCGATTTTTGGGAAGAGGCCTCCGATGCGCTTCAAGCCATCAAACCCGTTTTTATGCTGGCAGAGGATGAGAGCGAAACCGCTTTACTCCATCAGGCCTTCAATGCCAATTATGGCTGGGCCTTCCACCACCACTTAAACAACATCGCACAGGGCGAAGAAGATGCCACGCATGCTGTGGCCTATTTTGAGAACCTATACGACACTTATCCTGAAGGGGCGTGGCCCATGCAATTCACCACCAACCACGATGAAAACAGCTGGAACGGGACTGTTTTTGAGAGAATGGGTGCGGCCTACCCTACTATGGCGGCACTGACTTTTGTGGTTGAAGGCATGCCCCTGATTTATTCAGGACAGGAAGCAGGTTTGGACAAGATGCTGGCGTTTTTCGAGAAAGACGAAATCGATTGGAGCGATCGCTCCATGACCCATTTTTATCAGTCGCTCATTCAATTAAAGAAGTCCAACAAGGCCTTGTGGAATGGCGCCGCAGGTGCCCCCATGGAATTTATCAGCACCAATGCACCTGAACAAGTACTGCTCTTCAAACGTCAAAAGGACAACAACAGCGTGATAGCCCTTTTCAACCTTTCAGATGAAACGGTGACTGTGAGCACCGAAACCGGAATAGAAGGAGCATTTAGCGACTATTTTACCGGTGAAGATATCAGTTTTCCATTGACTGATACGGAATTACAAGCCTGGGATTACAAAATCCTTATCAGCAACCAGTAACCCTCTGGCAATTAACAATAACGCAACAGCGGCCGTCTAACTAATAGACGACCGCTGTTTGTGTTTTTAAGATATTAGGACAGCTAAGCACGGTGCTATCCTTACATTACCAAGATACCTGTCTAGGCTTACCCGATTATTATTGAGTAACCACCTCTATACCAGCTGACTTAACCCCTTTTGCCGTGGCTCTGATTTTGATGGTACCGGCCTCTCTGGTGCTGCGCACAATCAGCAAGGCTTTGCCCTGGAAGGCCTTTCTGCTATCCGCCACAAAGGGTTCATCACTGATGACATCGGCATTGCCCACTCCGGCATTGCTGCCGGCTCCGCTCACACGAAAAGAAATATCGTGATCGGCATTGGGCACAAGGATGCCGTTTTTATCGACCACTTTTACCGTAACGTACGACAAATCCAGACCATCGGCCTTGATGACCTCCCGGTCGGCCTCCAGTACAATACGGGCAGGAGCTCCGGCCGTCTCCAAACGGTGACGGGCCACTTCCTTGCCATCCACTTTGCTGACCGCTTCAATCACACCGACTTCATAAGGTATGCGCCAGGCCAGTTGCTTGTGCATGGCAGGTCCCAGATTAATCGGGTTTTCAGGATCGTACTCCTCGGCCGTATAGGCACGGATATCTTTGGTGTAGTATTCCTCAGGCACCTGTAATACACCCTGGGACCGACCGTTGACGAATAACTCCACTTCCTGTCCGTTGGTAAAGGTATAAAGATCAATCGAATCCCGGCCAGCCCAGTTCCAATGTGAATGTAGCGGCTGGTAACGCAATTGCACTTCGTTCCAGTACTGCTGACGCACATCACTGTCGTCAAAAGCGGCTATATGCACCATGGGTTCCTCACTGTAGAGACTGTTGATATAGTAGCTGAAGGACTTCCAATGGTCGTTCCAGTCAATAATACCATTGGCCCAGCCTTTGGACGGCCAGCCAAAGGACTCACCAATATAATCTGTCCCGCCCCAGTAAAACAAACCAACTGAACTGCGGTGATCAAAATTGAACCATTCGTTGCCCAAATTGCCTACCTGGGCCTCACTCAGCATGAAAATCAACTGGGGATGGTTGGCTTTATCCACCGGCCAAAATTCTTCCCGGTAATTGGTGCTGACCACGTCCATATAAAAGACCATTTCCGGTGGACCTTCCCGGTAATAATTTTCGGTGCGGTAAGCCCCGCTTCTTCTGGAGGGATGTATGCCACAGGTGACCAAACGACTGGGTTCAAAATCATGAATAAAATCGACCATCTGCTTCAGCATGGGTACGCCAAAATTGTAACGGGGACTCTTCTGCTGGTAGACTTCATTGCCCGCACTCCAGATGATGATGGACGGGTGATTTCTGTCGCGCTTAAGAAAAGCCACAAGGCTTTTTTCCCAATGGTCTTCAAAACGGTTACCCGCCCCGAAAAACTGGTCGCTCCACTTGTCAAAAGGCTCATCTACAACGAGCATTCCATTTCTATCACACCATTCTAAAACATATTTATCATGCGGATTGTGACTCAATCGGATCGCATTAACACCCAGGCGTTTCAGGCCTTCCAGACGGCGCTCGAAGCCACGTTCAAAGGCAGCGGCACCCAAGGGACCCAAATCATGGTGTATGTTAACGCCTTTGGCCAATACTTTCCGGCCATTCAGCAACAATCCCTGCTCGGGTGTAAATTCAACCGTGCGGATACCAAAAGTGGTTTTATAAGTATCTACAACCTCACCATCCACAATCACCCGCGACCGGACCTCATATAAAGCGGGATGATCAATGTCCCATCGTTGAGGTTGCTCAATGCTTTCACGCTGCCTAAAGAAAAAGACCTCACCGGGCCCTACAGGCACGGTACTGACAGCGGTCTTCTGCAGCACACCATCGGGACTGTAAATCTCAGAATTTAAGGTGATCCATGTACTGTCGGCCCGACTGTTCACCACTTCCGTCTGCAAAGCCACCTTGGCCAGATCATCGGTCACAAAAGGCGTATGCACATAGGTGCCGTGATAGTCCACATGTACCGGATCGGTGATAAGCATCCACACATCGCGGTAAATGCCTTCTCCGTTGTACCAGCGGGAGCTTTCCATGTCGGTATTGTCATAGCTCACGGCCATTACATTGGTTGCACCGGGTTGAATCACATCGGTCACATCCACCAGAAAACCCTCATAGCCATTCAGCTGGTGGGCCACTTCTTGCCCATTCAGATAAACACGGGCATCCCGGTATATACCTTCAAACTCAAAAAAGACTTTTTTCCCGCTCAAATCCACCTCGGGGGTAAACACTTTGCGGTACCAGCCTTTTGCCTGGGCAAAAAGCCGTTTTTCTGATCAGAATTGAGACTGTCCTTAACAAAGGGACCTGAAATACTGGCGTCATGCGGCAACTGGACTTGTTGCCAGTTTTTATCATCAAAATTCACCTGAGACGCATTCGCATCGGTCTGGTGAGAAAAACGCCAATCAAAATTAAACAGGACTTTTTGACGTTCAGCACTTAAGCCAAAAAACAAAAACATCCACACAAGACTTGTTACAAGAATCCTCATAGAACAGTTTTTAAATATTTTATGTACATAATAGTCAATTTATGTTTCCAAAAATACCCAATCTATGCATAAATGGCAATGCACAAATTGGCACAACATATATCTAATTTGTCACCTCTAATCCACAATAATCCACCAAAAAAAGACTTTTCGGCCTTATATTTGTACATCAACAGGCGCATCGGGCTTCTTATGGAAATTTTAACTATTTTTAGCCTGATTAATATAAACCAACAAAATCAATCCTTCGGATTTTTTATTTCACAGCTATGATCGATTTCTTTAAATATCTGACATCTAACCCGGAAGACAAACAATGGGGCATTACCCTAAATGTTGTTGGCAAAGGAAAGGTCAGTCCGGGAGCTGATTATCCGGCTTCGGATCATCCTTCCGGTTATATTTTCAACTGGAATTCGGGAAGAGTGTTGTCGGAATACCAAATCAACTACATCACCGAAGGAAGCGGGATATTTGAAACCCAATCGCATAAATACAAGATCAAGGCAGGCACGATTATGCTCATAAAGCCGGGGCTCTGGCACCGTTACCAACCGGACAAAGAGGTAGGATGGACTGAGAACTATATTGGACTGGAAGGAGATATTGTTAAAAGACTTTTTAAAAATCAGGTACTGAATTCCAAAAGCGCCATCATAGAATGCGGGCTAAAAGAATCGGTACTGGACTGCTATTACCGCATATTTGAATTGGCGCAAAAAGAAAAACCCGGTTATCAACTCATAGCTTCAGGGATTGCCATTCGTTTACTGGGGTCGCTGGTCTCGCATGTCAGAAACAGAGAATTTAAGGGTACGCCACTTGAAATCGCCATGGAAGATGCTAAATTCAAGATGCGTAACCAGCTCAACCAGGATCTGGATTTTACAGAGTTGGCGGCCTCTCTCAATTTGGGTTATTCTTATTTTCGCAAGATGTTTAAAAAGAATACAGGGGTATCGCCGGGGCAATACCACCTGCATCTTAGACTCATGCGCGCTAAAGAACTCCTGCTCGCTTCAGATATGCCCATTAAGCAAGTCGCCTTTGAAACGGGATTCGACTCTGTTCACTATTTCAGCCGGCTGTTCAAAAACAAAATTGGCGCCCCACCCTCTGAAGTGAGGAATAACAATGGTCATTCGGAACCCAAATAAAGCACAATCCTAAAGCTTTAGGGAATCAGGTCCATCGGACTTCCAGCAGTATGAACGTCATACAAATCGTAATCACCTTCCGTAAATATCTCAGTTACGATTTCTGCTGAAACGGCAAAGGCCGGATCGAATGCATCGGTTTGCATATAATTTAACAGGGAGTGGCGCATTTGACGGGCCACAATGCGCTTGTCCAGATCACTGTCCAAATCCGCACTGCACACCAGCAATCGGCCCTCGCCCACCTTTGCTTCAAAAATCAGTCCCAGTTTCCGGTTCACATACCAGGTATCAATAGGCTGTACAATGGCTTTAAAGTCCTTCGGAAAATTATCGAGGTTCATGACCTGCTGATTGTGCAGCAGTTCCCACCATTGCAAATTACTGTGAAATTCGGTCGGAAATTCCGCCAGCGCCGGGTGATCCGGCTTGGTCAAGATGCCCAGAGTATGTGGAGGGCGCATTTGGAACCACGAAGTATTCCAAAAAACCGGACGAAAATATTGTACCACATCCTTGCCTTTTTCGACTTTCCCGGCGCCCAGGAGCAATACTTTACCACCCTTCTCCAACAAAGCAATAGCCGCTTCGTCCAACGTATCCGTGACCAGGATGTCTGTCACATCCGTTTCGGGCAAATCAGCCGGATACACCCAGAAATCCCAATCATTGGTATGGGTGCCAAAGGACAATTCCAACTTGAACTGACCTGCTTCTTTAACAAAATCAAGCGGCAGGGAGATGTTACCAAGGGACCCATTCCCGAAACCAATATCGCTTTGCGGCAGCTTGTCGTTGGCCAACATTTCACCGTTTTGGTTAAAAACCTTCCACTCGGGGACCATATCCTTCAGTGGATTTTGACCAAAGTGGGCCACTTCAGCCGCTACAGACAGCACCTCATCGTTGGTAAAGACAAACTTGGGAAACCGGGCCAAGGGCACGGTTGGTGCAAAAAAGCGACTGAATTCTGTGGATGAGATATAGTCCTTCTCATCCCAAAAACATCGGTTACCCCCACCAGAGCGGTGCCCTGTCCGGGAAAGTCGTTCAATGCCAGCAACTGCGTACCTCCATTTCCAGGTGTCCTTAGCGAGGCCTCGATTTCATTTTTATAGCAAATGGCCTGAAAGGTTCCTGACGCCATGAAAAAGTCACGGGCCTGATCGCCCATATTCTTGCGCTCCAGCTCGGCCTTGAACATCTCAAAATTTTTGGCTTTATACACGCCGGTGTATTTTGGGATCTCTTCAAAATCAGGGAACACGCAGTACTGACCCATTTCATGTGCCACGTAAGGCACTTCGTAAGGAGCTATTTTTTCAGAATAGTCGAACATGCTCTCAGGCCGACTGTCCCAGGGCAAACCTCGGGATTCTGCTCTTATTATAAACTCGTTGGAGGGTGCCAGGGGCCAGCTTCCACCAATGGCCGCATGGGTGTACAGCCTTCTGTCATCTTTCTCCATCCAGTACTCTACCATTTCATTCAAAAAGGCAATCTGGTGGCGGCCGGCAGGTTCATTGCCATAAGCGAACATGACAAAGGAGGGGTGATTGCCATAGGTCTCCAGCAGACGATCGCACTCATCCTTGATGTATTGATCAACCGGAAGACCATCACCGACAGCCGTGCCATGGTTGGTCCAGAACGGTCCCTCGGGCTGAAGATAAATACCCAGCTCATCGGCCGCCTCAAAAGCCGCCCGGGGCGGGTTCCACGAATGGAATCTAAAATGATTGACGCCATAAGTCATGGCCTTTTGGTACAGACTTCTCCAATAGGCCTTGTCCATGGGCGCATAACCCGTCAAGGGATGTGCCGCGCATTCAACCGTACCCCGCAAATAAACCGGGCGTCCGTTGATTTTAAACCGCGTCCCATCAGCTTCAAAGGAGCGAAAACCAAATTGCGTTTCAAAAACATCTGAAACGCCCTTGTCGCCATGAAGGTCGACCGAAAGCTTATAAAGCGCAGGATGAAACTCATCCCACAACTGCACATCATCACCCATGTTAACAACGAGTTCGATGGTCTGATCACCTTTTTCCACTGAGACAGGGAAGCGCATTTTTTGCGCTTTCGCTTTTACATCGACATTGAACAGCTCTATATGAACTTCAATTTCTCCGGAAAAAACTTCACCAGTTTCATTCACCATATCACTTAGCAACTTAACGCGGCCGGTTTCAACATCCGGATAAACCTGAACATTCTTCACATAAACATGGGGGCGTGCTATAAGCTTCATCTCGCCCACAATACCATTCCAGTTGCCCTGCGTATGATCGGTAATACTGTGCGAATCAGGCCCCGGATTGATGTCCTTCACCCGGTTATCCACCCGCACAGAAATCGTATTACTACCAGGCTTTAGCAGCCCGGTCAGGTCAAACTCGTGGGGAACCGACAAAGAATTCTGCATTCCGGCATGGCTGCCATTGACCCACACTTGTGATTCCCAATGCGGCCGCTCTAAATGAAGAATGATTCGCCGTTCATCCCAGTTATTAGGCACCTCCACCTCTTTCTGATACCAGGCCGCACCAACGTAATAGACATCCGGCGTTAACCAAAAGGGAAACATCAGATTGCCCGGTTGCCGGTAGGGCTCGGTATGCGGATTAAAAAACCAGGAGCTGTCATAAATACTACCGGTCCATTGGGTCTCAAGGGTGATTTCATGACCTATACCAGCCTCCATTAATGAACCCGGCAAAACCATCCGTTCTCCCAGTTCACCGGCATACCAACTTTCATCCATGCCCCTATCGGCCGAATCCATTTGAAACTGCCACTCGCCTGCCAGGTCCAACACAAAATTGTCGCGTTGTCCACAGGAGGCGATTAAAACCATAAGTAATAATACTACCAGATGTCTCATAACTATTGTATTTAAATATTATCGTGTCACTAAAATACGCTATCCCAACTGCTTCAGATGGACCTGGCGCCTGAATGACCTTCATCCATATCCAGAACCTTGGTCAACATCTCCCTGGCCTCTGCTTCACGGCCAAGTCCAAACAAGCCCAAAGCATTGATGTAGATGCAATCTATCTGGTTACGACGACTCAGGTCGTCCTCCCATATGAGCAAATCGGGCAAGGAAACAGCGAAATAATCAATTTTTACCACATCGTTTAAATGGGCAGTACCATATTCAGCCAGTTTGATAAAATAGCTGTGTGCCTCATCCTCCTTTCCAAGTTTCGCCATAGCCAGGCCCTGGTAAAGAATCTTATCTGGCTGCTGGTCGTTGTAAAAAATGGCTGCGGCAGGCTCTCCACTTCCTGTTGCTGCTTCTTTCCAGCAGACCTCAGCTTCATCCTGTCTGTCCATCTTTTGCAAAACACAACCCATCCAATAATAAATATCATTTTCCCGTGCGCCCTCGAGCTTGCCCTCACCAAGATTGTGGGGATAATCCAGTGCTCTGTTCAAATAATCAAGGGACTGCGCGTATGCTTCGCTTTGAAGCGCTATTTTAGCCAATTCCGTCAAACTCAACACGTATTGTCCGATCACTTTGCCTTCACCACCTTCCCAGGGGTGAAACTTCCTTTGCATCAACAGCTCCAGCGCTTCATTATAACGCCCCAGGTGATTCAACAAAGTGATTTGCTCGAGGTATAAATCATCGCGTTGCTCAACAAGTGAAGCATGGGTATCCAATAATCTTAGGCGCGTTTCAACACCATGGTTCAGTCTTTTATACAACTGATCCAGCTCCATCAAGACCCTTGAATCTTCGGGATTCAAATCAAAAGCCCGTTTCATGCACCTCAAAGCCTTTTCCGGGTCCTTTTCCTTATTGAAATAACTCAAAGCCAGATTCCTGAAGACCGTTGGGAAGGTATCGTCCAGCTCGGCCGATTTTTTCCAACATTGCGCGGCTTCGGCATATTGTCGGGCAGCGTACCAGAAATTGCCCAGATAATAACCAGCTTTGGCATCTTCAGGGCTGATCTCCAGGACCCGTTTCAGCGCCATGACGGCTTCCAATTGGTTGGGAAAACAATAATCGGCCGGTGCAGCAGCCCCTTTTTGGAAGGCTTCAAGCGCCTTTGTCCGCTCTCCTTTTTGCTCAAAAAACCACCCCAAATAATACGACGCCATGGGGTAATCCGACGATGACGCCTCCATTCCCAGCATCAACAACTGAACAGCTTCCTGCCACAGTCCTGCACCCGTATAATCCAAAGCATACTCGAGGTAATTATGAATATTGCCACGAATGAGAGTATGAAAGGCTTTCAGGCTTTCCTCATCCTCTGAAATTAAATAACACTCATACCTCGCGCCAAAGTTAAAAGCATCCAGTTCCAAGGCTTGTTCAGCAATCTGGATGGCTTCATCAGCGCTGCCCAAATGGCGCAAAATGGCTATTTTCAAATGCAAGGCTTTATGGTCGTTGCTGTTGCGCGACAAAGACTGGTTGATGTGCTGCAAGGCGGTTCTATAATCACCCTTGACCACATCTAATTGTGCTATATGATAATATCCGGCATTTTGCCAGGCTGCATTCCAAACAGCTTTATAAAAAGATCCGTAGGCCTCCTCCGCTTTTCCCTGATATTTAAGTGACAGACCCAAATTGTAATAAGCTTCACCATCATAAGGGTTGGGATTACGTTCGGTTAAGGTTTTTACCGCCCTTTTAAAGTAACTTTCAGACGCCGAAAACTGGCCCTTGCGCAGAAGCCACAAGCCCATGGCATTGTTGCAACGCACATCCCCCGGCTCACGCTCCAGAGCTTCCTGGTAGTAGTCGGTCGCACTAAAAGTGGCATGCCGGTACTGCTCCAAATGCTGGCCGGTTAAAAAGAGCTGTTCTATACTTTTTATCTCGCCGGGCGCTTTAGCTGCCTTGGCAGCTTCGGGTATTTCTGAGTTAACAGAAGTTTCGGGTTTCCATCCCACCAATTCCTGTCCTTCCCGCGTGCAGACAGACACATAAATATCGTCCAAAACCACGCCATCCGGCAAAGCAAAATTACCTTTGTAAGATTGAGCGGGTTCTGCATCATAGCTATCCCTGAAAATGCATTCTTTACCCACAAAGGCCTGCACACTCAATTCAGGATACAAACCGGTTGCATAAACCTTTACCACCACACCGACACCATCCGCTTCCACATTGAGCATGGCATCCTTCGTCGCATTTTTAACCAGCCCCAAATCGTGGTAAGCCATGAAATATTGCACAAAGGACTTTTCCTCATTGGGTGCCAACCAGGAAAAATCCGGTTGGTTATCTGTGAAAACCCCGCACATCAATTCAATGTAAGGACCATCCTCATCGGTCAAATTCCGATCCCAGGCCTGACCAAAATCACCATTGCCCCAGGTCCACTGCTTTTTCCCAGGTGAAACATGGTGATTGGCCACATGCAGCAAACCACTTTGGGTGTCGTGCTCAAATCCCCCCACAAAATCGTACTTAGAGGTAATGGCCATGTAGGAAGTGGGCACCGGAATGTTTTTATAGCGGGAAATATCGGTTCCCGGCGAGTAATCCACCTTATAGTAAGTCCCTTTAGCAATAGGGAAAGCGGAAACATCGCGCTTACCGTGGTCAAAAACAGCATTCACATCCGGCGGAAATACCGACTGGTAATGGTCATTGACCTTCACGGCCGGATTGGCCCACCATAGAAAGGTTTGCGGCAGAGGCGTTTTGTTGTACAGCTTGACCTTGATTTCGAGGAAGGACTTGTCGGGATAAAGCGTAAAACCCGCCATGCCTTTGGTTCTGAACATTCGTTCCAACTCGCTGCACCACACCGTGGCGCTCCCATCGGCATTCTCCTCCATCGAAAAATCAACAGCCTCGTAAGTGGTCGGCCGGTGATGCTGCGGCCAGTTAAACTCTATGCCACCCGAAATCCAGGGGCCCGTCAAGCCAACCAATGCCGGCTTAATCACCTGATTGTAATAAATAAAATGTCGCTCCCGGGTTTTATCGTAAGCCATCTGAACCCGTCCACCCAACTCGGGCAGAACCATGATTTTTACAAAATCATTCTCCAGAAAAACGGCCGTCCATTCCCGGTCTGTTTTCTCATCCGACACACGCTCGGTCACCGGATAAGGATACACCACGCCGGAGCTCCCCTGATAAACCCGTTTTTCAAGAAACATGGGATTTTTTTCCGGAGCTCCTGGTTCATAAGTCGGTATGCTTACCAACTCCTGCCATATCTTAACTTTACCTGTTCTCATTTTTTCTGTCAACTAAATAGTATCAATAACAAAATTGCTGATTCCCACCACCTATTTCCCCTTCTTCTTGTCCAATTCCTTCTCAATTTCTTCGAGTGATTTGCCCTTGGTTTCAGGTAAAATCCGATAGATGAATACAAAACCGGCCAGGCAAATGACCCCATAAATCCAAAAAGTTCCGGATGCGCCAAAGGCATCATTCAGAAAGGGAAACGTAAGCACCAGTAAGGCCGAGGAAGTCCACAAAGCCAATGTGGCCACCGACATGGCAAGCCCTCTTATTCTGTTCGGGAAAATTTCAGATAAGACCACCCAGGTGACAGGAGCCAGTGACATGGCATACACGGCAATGGCCAATACCACTATCAATAAAACACCCCAACCCGTAATACCAAGGAAATAAAAGACACCCAACACCAGGTAGATCAGGGCCAAAGCACCCGAACCAAACAACATCAACTTTCTTCGCCCCCATTTATCCACAGTGCCCATGGCCACAATGGTAAAAACGAGATTAACACTTCCGGTTATGACAATATTGATAAACATGTCATTCACCGAATAGCCGGCAGCAGTAAAGACCTCCTCCGCATAATTAAAAATAACATTGATGCCACACCATTGCTGAAAGGCAGCCAGTACGATACCAATCCACAACACCAAGGCCACTTTTTTATCCATCAAAGCCTTTAAGGATACTTTAGAAGATCCCTCCTGCAAGGATTCTCTGATCTGCTTCAGGGCATCGTTGGCATATTGCGCACCACCAATTTTTAAAAGAATATGGCCTGCCTTGTCGTATTGATTGACCTTGGCCAAAAACCGAGGTGTTTCAGGTACCAAAAAAATCAAAATAAAAAACAGAACTGCCGGCACCAGTTCAGCCCAAAACATCATGCGCCATCCCCATTGAACATTCCATGATGCCAGGGTCTCCGGGACAGATAATAAATCGGGCACCGGTCGGGCAATCAACATATTGACAATCTGCGCAGCCAGAATACCAATCACAATGGTCAACTGGTTAATGGAAACAAACAAGCCCCGTTTCCCCGCTGGCGCAATTTCAGCAATGTAAATGGGCGAAATGGTGGAAGCAATCCCAATGCCCACCCCGCCAATAAGCCTGAAAAGGATAAATACATCGAAGTGATTCGAGGCACCGGTTCCAAAAGCAGAAATAATAAACAAGACCGCAGCGCCAATCAAAAGCTTTTTCCGTCCCAGCAAATCACTGGTCCGCCCTGCCACTATGGCCCCGACAATACATCCCACAAGCGCACTGCTCATGGCCCACCCCTGCCATCCCGGTGAGTGGGCAATGTCGAAAAAGCTTTCATAAAAGGCTTGGCGCCACCAATAACTACCCAGTCGTAACCGAACAGCAACCCACCCATGGCAGAAACCAGCGAAATGGCCAGCACATACCTTGTATTTATTTTTTGCATAACAATAAAATTTTAACTCTATCCAGGGTCATTAACAATGCAGTCTTTGATAAGAAGGCGTCAAAGACAAGGCTTTCGAAGTTTTCACCCTCCCTAATGGAGGACAATATCGAATTGATACTCCACCAAAATCTCCGGCTCATAAACTTCCAGAAACTCACGGGCATCACCAAAATCAGGCACCACTTCCTTATCCAACCAACTCAGATAGGGGGCATCCTTTTTCATGGGAATAAAATAAAAATACATTTCATGTTTCCTCAGCTGTGCCTCATATCTTTTTAATCCAACCAACCATGGCGCACTCGTATAAAGATGGTCGGTCACCAATTCTCCATTCATCATACACACCGCCCGGTCGCCCCTATAATCAAACTTAAGAAACACATCGTTAATGTGGTTAAAATCCAGCTCGGGTGCTCTCAGCACAAAGTGACGATCACCCGAAGCAATGAGGTCCATAACGGGCGATTGTTTGTCCACCGACAAAGTCCAACCCCTCAACGATTCAAGCTCCGTGCTCAGAGGGGTTTTCCTAACATTCTTTGCTTGCAGATCTTTGGCAGCCGGATAAACCAGCACCCCGACTTCTGTTTGATTGTCACTGATAAGCGAAAGCTTATCATCCTCTTCTAATACCAGCTTCACTGACAATCAAACGCTGATTGCCATCGGCGCCTGTCAAATAAGCATTGAGCGACATTTCATAAGGCAGCACCAGAAAGGTCACACCACCGACTTTCATTTCCGAGGGGTGATTGCCTGAAAAAGTTACCACCTGAAGTCCGTTTTCCAATTCCTTCGTAATACCTGAACCCGACACTTTCAGTCCGCCGTCCAGCACCACCTGAGGCTCAAAACCCTCCTGGGCAATCATCACGTGATAACTGTGCCCAGCATTCTTAAAGCGCATAAAAGGCTGCACTGTGGCCTGATGAAAAAACACCCCGTCAAAGTCCAGTTTAAATGGAAAGATGCCCGAGGCGCCTTCTTTTAAAGTAAAGGTTCCCGCGTGCGGAAAACGAACATTCCCCTCCTTAGTTGTGATATCGATGTGCACATCCGTATGATCCTGCATGGAAATACGGTCCTGAAAATTGTGCATAAAAACAAATCCACCTTCTCCGTTTGACCGTATGGCATACCTGAGGGTAGTTGTATCATCGGCCTTAATCGCTTCATTGGTCGCCGGTAAAACCGGGTAAAGTGGCGCCAGAATGTCGCCATATCCCTGAAGAAAATAATTAATCAATTTTAAAGGATAATAGCCGGAACTGGTCTTTCCAAACTCCCCGATGGGCGATTGATAATCGTAAGACTTATTGGCCAGTCCGAATCCTTCACTCAAAAAGAAATTGCCTATAGATGGGGTTGTTCCTCCATGGTACATATAAAATCCAAGTCCGTTGGTCCCGCTGCCCACCGTGCGTACCATCATAGGCAGAAAACTTTCACCCGGCACCCTTGGGCGACGGGAATAAGTAACCGCAATTCCGGTACCCAATTCAGCCGCCAATGACGGATACAAATCCACATCATAACTTACCGGGGAGTAATCGGGCTGCTGATGAATGTTCTTATACAGGTAAAAGGGAGAGGGTCGGTTACCAGGCACCCAAAAGGGATACGCATACCCGGCCATCACCGGTATCGACTCCTTCTCAACAATGGTCGCGTAACCCCAGCCTGTGGCGGTGTATATGGGCGCTTCCATTCCAGCCTCAATGGCCAGTTGCTTCAATGTTTTCATATGATCACGTCCGTGGCCGGCAAACGCATTGCCAAACTCGTTCACTCCCACACCGATTTGGGTAATATCCACATCACGTCGTGCCACCGTATTTTCCCTTGGAGCGCCCTGATAGGTAAAGGCCCAGGGGGCTGCGGAATGCTGGTACTCATTTTCAATCTGAAAAGCGACAATGGGACCATCCTCCTTAAACATCAACCCATCGAGTTGAGCACCTATCTGCTGGTACAATCGGTTGACATAAAAAAGGTAGGCCGGATCGTTGCTGCGTATCTCAATGGGGCGTCCATATAGCCAGTCGGGCATACCACCATTGCGCATCTCTCCATGGGCAAAAGGACCGATGCGGACAATGACATCCAAACCATTTTGTTTGCACAACTCCACAAAATGCCGCAAATCAAGATTTCCGCTCCAATCAAATTGACCCTCCTTGAATTCATGAAGGTTCCAGAACACATACGATGCTACCACAGAAACACCGCCGGCTTTCATCTTTTTAAGCTGCTCGCCCCAATATTCACGTGGATAGCGACTGTAATGAAATTCCCCGATTACGGGAATGTAAGGCGTTCCGTTTCGCTCAATATAGAAGCTGTTGACATCAAAAGAATTTCCCGAAACACTTGTACCACCCAATTTCAGATGGCCTCTTTGCACAGAAGTTGGCGCACCAGAAACATCAATATGATAGTCACCTCCGGCCAGAACTGTGACCGGACAAATAAACAAGACCCATAACAACACATTGAACACTCTCATAACAGCTGTTTTTTAAGATTAATCGTATCAGTATACAAATATCTCTATAACAATAATTACAGGAAATGGACAATATTTAAAACACATGGACAAAACTACGAAAATCACCAATCGAGTAATACTATAAATAGTTAGTATTAAACAACCTATTACATCCGGCCAATTAATCCTTGTATTTTAATCTGTATTGAGTCGGTGACAAGCCCATCACATTTTTAAACAATCTGCTGAAATAAAATGGATCATCAAAACCAGTCTGGGCGCTAATTTCTTTAACGGTCAAATCAGAAAAGCTAAGCAAATGACAACTCTTCTGGATTCTGAGCTGATTAAAATATTTCAGTGGCGAATAGCCCATCTGTTTTTTAAACAGAGCATAGAAGTGTGAGGGCGAACAATTGACCCTCGCTGCGAGTTCCGTGACAGACAGTTCAATTCCCAGGTCCCTTTTCATCCATTCAACAGCAAGGGAAACCGGATCATCCTGGGCCACTCCCCCTCCACCAAAAAGAGTCTGGTAAAGAAAGGAAGACAAGAGCTGCCAAAGATTTAAACTGACATACTCAAGGTGGTGCCTGGCAAATCCTGCTTCCAGAACATCCAGAATACCTTCAAAAAGCTCCAGTCTTTTTTGATCAAAGAGCACATCCGACAAAACAGCCTCTCCGTCGTGCGAAAAACGTTCAAAAAAAGCCGCAGCCATGCCGCCCTTAAAATGCAACCAATAAATACTCCAGGGATCCGTTACCGATGTTTGATACTTATGGGGCGTACCGGGTGGAATAATGCAGAAAGAATTGGGGTAAAGCGCCATCTGTTTGGTGGGGACCTCTATGATCCCCCTCCCATCCACACAATAAATTAATATAAACTCATCACTGCCGTAGATGCGCTCTCTGTAATGGTACTTTGCACGCGGGTAGTAGCCAATATCGGTCAGGACCAGGCCAGATACGATAGGCGTCGCAGACAACTCATCAATGAGTTTATCCGGAAGCGTCACCATTCTTTGACCGGGAAACCCCTCCTGAAGCCGATTCATGCTATTTTCAAAATCCGACATAACTTACACCATCCTTATAGATCAATGTCCACCAAAACCCCAATTAATAAAACTCAAAGACAAGGTAAGCAAAAAAAGGGATGACCAACGGCCATCCCTTTTACTATCTAAAACATTTTTTCTTAATATCCTGGATTCTGCAAAGCATCCGCCTGCTCTTCACTCAGGTTGGAGCCATTCTCATTCAATACACCGTCAATAAATGACTGAGGGATTGGACGCAGCGCATGGTGCTCCTTAACACCATTGGCCTCAGCATTAAAAGCTTTTGCGCGAAGCACTAAGGTTTCAGTACGAGCCAAATCTTCCCATCTGAGGAATTCACCATATAACTCTCTGGAACGCTCATTTAAGATGAAATGTAACATCCTTTCATACTCTCCTGTAACCCCCATTTCGTCAAGAATGGCCTCATCAACTGCAGGCAGATTGGTATAAGAGCCTATTTGAAGACTTGAGGCAGCCGTTGTTTCAGGAATATTCAAAGACTCGTAATAAGAATTACGGTTGGTATAAGCATCGTAAGGCTCATCAAGACCTCCATTCGCGGCTTGACTACCATCGGTATGCCAGGCACGATCATCACCAGCGGAATATTCTGAACGGATTCTCAGCTCGTTTATCACATCAATGGCCTCCTGGTAGTTACCCTGACGCACCAAGGCTTCAGCTTTAATCAGGTAGGTCTCTCCAGTTCTGGCCAAAACACCGTCACGCTGTCCATCTGCTTTCACTGCAGTACGCGAGCCATCTTCGTACTTTGACAAGGTGACATAGCGGTTGTTGCCCCAATTTTGACCTACCCATTCGCCATTTGAATAGGAGATATACACATTGGGTACCACTTTCCCGGTTGCCGGATCAACATAAGTATAAGATCCAGTTCCCAACACAGAAGCATCAAAACGTGTGTCATCTTCATTATTTACGATGTAAATAATCCCCAAATCACCATTCTCAATGCCATGCTCATTATTGGCGGTCGCCCTATTTACACGGTACTTGGTCTTGAATGATTTCCAAAAGCGGGAATCATTTTCCTTGTCAAATACATTCAGCCCGTATTCAGTAGTTCTTAAGCGCTGAAAATCGAGCCCACCTGCTACCGTGCGGGTCATCATAGGCAAATTGGAATACTGAGCAGGGAAATAGCAATAAGTCCGATTTCTAAAACGACCTGCCGTAGAAGCGTCGTCATTAAACTGGGCGGCCATAAGAATTTCCGGCAACATTTCAGCGTCACTATCCACGCCAGTCCAGTTCCACAGATCACGGTAATCCGTTGCAAGCGGACGTTCATTGATGACATAGTCGGCCAGCGTAATAATCCTGCTTAAATCTGCATTCTTAAAAGATGTATTCCATTCAGAATTGCGCTCTGAATTTCTAAATAAAAGCGCTTTAGCCAGCATATGCGCCGCCAAAGGCTTGGTGAATGTCCCTTTACCTCTGAACTCTTCTTCCGGAAGAAGTTCATAGGCCATTTCTAGGTCACTTACCAGACTGGCCACACAATCCGCCTCGGAGCTTCTTGCAAAATTGCGCTCAACTGAATTAGAAGGAGTTAGCTTTAACACCACACTTCCATACTGCTGAACCAGTCTCAGGTAATTGTAACCTCTTAGAAAATAAGCCTCACCCACACACTTATTCTTCAACTCTTCGTCGGTAAAAACATCCTCACTATTGATGATTATATTGCTGAATTAATGCCAAAATACATCTGATCCCAAAGGTGATCGGGAGAGGGATAGTTTTTATTGGCTGCTCCGCTAACATAGGGTGCCAGCCGAGAGTCATAGGTATTCCACATCTCACTCGTCAAATCCGTTCCACTGGAAAATTCATCTGTTCCATAATTGGTAAATCCATAGGCCCACTCATAGGCAAAATGGTAACGAATGTTCCCATACAAACTAACGGCCAGATCGTTCAGACCTTCCTCTGTTTCAAAATGCTGTAAACTATAGGATGTAGTTATTTCTTCTTTCAGAAAGTCATCACTACAGGAGCCAATACCCACTGAAGAAACAGCGGCAAGCATTCCTATAAATATTCTTTTATATCTTTTCATAATTATCATTCATTAAACAAATTAATCCAAATACAAACTAGAAGCCAATATTTAAACCAAATACAAAACCTCTGTTATAGGTGGAACCGCCCAAATCCATATCCAACCATTCGATGTCAGAATAAATGGTTCCAGGATTCTTTGCCTGAACATAGACCTTCATATTCTGTATCCCAAGATTCTCAAGGGTTCTGAAAGGCAAGTTGTAACCCAACGATATGGTTCGGATTTTAAAGAACGATCCCGAACGATATCCCAAAATAGAAGAATAGGCATCACCTCCAGCCTCGTTATAGATAGGCTTTTGAAATTCAGCATCCGTGTTATCAGGAGTCCAGTAATCAATTTCCCTTTGATTGTAACGACCAATTTGGCCTTCACCACCGGTGGCCACCTGGTAACCAAAACGTCCGTAGGTAATCAGATCCAATTCAAAACCTTTGTATGAAAAGGTATTGTTAAAACCTAGCGTCCATCTTGGATTTCTGTTACCAATAATAACCCGGTCTTCCGAATTAATCTCATAATTACCATCCTGATCTACCGGCTTAGACATACCAACTTCAAAATCATGACCATTCGCATTGAACTGATCCATTTCTGCAGCATCCTCGGCAGTCCATAATCCATCTCCCTCAATACCGTATATGACGCTGATCGATTCCCCAATGAACCAGGTATTGTCCACCATGTCATTTTTTCCATAAGCCAGAATATCTATCTGATCCTTCTGCCAGGCAGCGTTAATATTACTGGTCCATCTGAAATCACCACTTTCAATATTCACAGTGTTCAAGGTGATATCAACACCCTTGTTAGAAGTTTCCCCTACATTGGCATAGGTCGTCCTTGAACCTGTTAGCGTAGGAATGGCCATATTCATTAATAAATCCTTGGTGCTCGATTGGTAAATATCAATTGTACCGCCCACACGACCTAAAAACAATGAAAAATCGAGCCCCAGGTTATACTGGGTAGTGGTTTCCCAAGTCAATTCCTTATTGGCCATGGGAATCAAAGTAGATGTGTAGTTGGGCTCATTGATGGAATAAGCCTGCTGATTATCAGCCCCGCCAAAAGGCACAAAGAATGACTGAATACGGCCAAGTGTCTGATAAGGATCAACGGCAGCATTCCCTGTGGAACCAAAACCCAATCGGGCTTTTAACTGACTAATCCAGGGTAATCCCTGCATAAAATCTTCCTGCTCAATTCGCCAACCCAAAGCGGCAGAGGGAAAGAAAGCCCATTTATGCCCTTCTGCCAACTGCGAAGCACCGTCCCAACGACCAGAAACCGTTAACAGATAACGATCGCTAAGAGAGTAATTCAAACGCCCCATATAAGATGTCAGTTGACGCTCAGTCAGGCCTGAACCAATTCCCACTTTAGCTTCAGGGGAGGTCACATCTAAAGATCCAAAAGCATTCCAAAGGAAGTTAGGATTTGGAACATTCTGACCATTCATAGAACTGCTCTCAACATTCCAGTTTGATGCAGTCTGCAGCAAAGTAATACCAAAGGTATGCTCACCTGCCGACTTGTCGTAAAGGAGCAAATTATCCAGGGTCCATGAAAAATCACGCTGATTTCTTAATCGGGCATAGGAGGTTCCTCCCAAACGGTTGACAGAATTGGCGTCAATATACACCCCTTCGCGCCAGTTACGGTAATCAGGACCAAAGTTTACGCGATATTTTAAACCCTGCAAGGGTACAAAAATTTCGCCCAGGTCCAGCTGAGAATAAAAACTTGCCAGTGCTCTGAAAGTCTGACGCTGCTGAGTCGATTGGTTCCACTCATCAATAATCGTATAAACATTACCGTCACCACCCGGTGTCAAAATACGCTCTCCATTTTCATCATAAGGTACAGCATAAGAAAAAACACGCTTGGCAGCACCATAAATACTGTTTGGCCAAGTGCTGGAAGAAGCGCCCAAAGTTGACATACCATAATCCTGTTCACTCCATGAGGCGTTTAGAGAAGCGCCCATACTGAACCAGTCTTTCGGTTGCATATCCACACTGACTTTAGTGGTATAGCGGTCATAAGCCTGTCCTATCTGGGTTCCCTCCTGATCAAGATAACCAAAAGAACCATAGGCCTGCACCTTTTCTGTTCCGCCACTCACACTCAATGAATGCTCCTGCGTGATGGCAGTCTGAGTTACAAAATCGGTCCAATCGGTAGATTTCAGTTTTGAGCCATCCCAACTTCCTCCGGACCAGCCTTGCATGATATTGTCCCAGGCATAAGGATCTGAACCCGACTGGAAAATATCCTCATCTGCATCTATTGAAGCTGATCGCCACGAGGATAGGCCTCCGGATCCATGTTGTGATAAGCCCAACGACGCCAGGTGATGTAATCACTGGCATTCATCATGGGCGCTTTATCCTGAATGGTTTCGGTGGTAAGCGTTCCTGCATAGTTAATATTTAACTGCCCCGCTTTACCCTTCTTAGTAGTCACCAATACCACCCCGTTAGCTCCACGTGATCCATAAATTGCAGTCGCAGATGCATCTTTAAGGATGTCGATGGACTCAATGTCGCGAGGATTCAAAGTCTCTATAGCGCTGGAAGACATCAAAGGAATACCATCCACTACGTATAAAGGGGTATTACCAATATAATCTCCACTGGAATTCTGAACCATCGAACGCATTCCGCGAATGGTAATATTTCCGATTTCACCGGGTCGCTCATTCGATGTGATATCAACCCCTGCTGCTCGTCCCTGAAGAGCCTCCAGTGCATTGGAAACCGGACGCACATTCAATTCTTCTTCTCCGACACTAACCATGGAACCGGTAACATCGCTTCTCTTTTGAACACCATATCCAACAACTACAACTTCATCCAATCCCATCATATCTTCCCGCATGGTTACATCAATCACGCTACGTCCACTTACTGGAATTTCTTCTACCTGAAAACCAATAAAAGAAAAAACCAAGACTGTGTTCTCATCTGGTACCGAAATTTGATACTGCCCATCCATGTCAGAAATAACTCCCACACTGGGGCTTGCTTTAATGACAATATTAACGCCAGGTACGGGCACTCCCTGACTATCGATAACCGTACCCGAAACTTCCCGTTCCTGTGCATACAGAGAACCCACAGCTCCCCATAGAAACACCATTCCTAAAAGGATCAGCCGATAAAATCGGCTGCTTAAAGAGCTCCTCTTTTTTACTTGAAGCACTTCCAGATGTCTTTTGTTCATAATGAAATAAATTTGGGATTATTAAAACTACATCACATTTTGTAATGAAACCCAAACTTACTTGTATTAACATCTTGCATCAATACACTTTTTGACACTTTTTTTAAACTTTTTGGCATTCACCTGAAAAAATAACACATATACTACTGCAGATCAACCAATTAACCGTTGATCTGATTTGGCCAAAATGTCTAATAGCAACAATCGTTAACAACCCGATACGATTAAACCATCAACTTTTGTTTACAACTAAGATATCTATTTTACACAAGATACCATGCCGGAACGTTGAAACAAAACCGAAACTATCAACCTCCTTATAAATCGAAACCTAGAAAAGAAAATCGCTTACACCGCTATTTTGGCAGTCATTTTTGAGAGAAGGGCAATTCATGCCGGCCCACAAATACATCAGCGATGCTGAGCGTTACCGAACGGACAATTTGGAAAATTTGCAGAAGGAGTTGCAAAAACACCATCTTTAAAACCAAAAAGGGTTAACAGTCCAATACTAATGGACTATTAACCCTTGGTTACAATTAAGTTGATGTCAGCTTATCGCCTTATTTGGCATTCATTTTCATGATTTCCAGGCCGGCATTCAGAATGAGCCCCAAGCCGTGTTTTTCATTGTCACCGACGGGACGGTTATAGTAAAACACGAGGTCATCAGAGATGCCTGTGCCTACGCAAACATTGATAAATTTACCTTCCGGGGTAATATGGTCCCTTTTCATAGCATTCCATCCTCTTTGGGCAATACTCTTATAACCACTATCAATCCAGCCCTGATTCACAGCCTTGGCAACGCCATAAGTGAATAAGGCGGTTACAGAAGCTTCCTGATAAGAATCGGGTTTATCCAGCAACTGCTTCCACATGCCATCTTCATCCTGATAACGAGAGAATCCAACAATTTGCTTTTCCAGAATGGCAATCATCTCATCACGTTTTGGGTAATCGGCTGGCAACACGTCCAACAAATCAGCAATGGCAAAGGTAATCCAGCCATTGGCGCGTCCCCAATAGGCCACACCATTGCGGTCCAGGTCAGAGTAATAACAGTGGTAATAGAGTTGTTTGGTCGGATCCCACAAGTATTCATCCATTTTTATTATCTGATGAATGGCATCGTCCCAATACTTGTTTTCACCAGAGTGAGCGCCCATGCGGGACAAAAAGGATACCGACATGTACAAATCATCTGCCCACACGGTCATTTCCCGTGGGAAAGTTCTGCATAAGGTACCATCCTCCAGCCTGTGCTGACCATTCAGGATATGTTCGGCCGAATTTTTAATGTATTCCTGATACTCTTTTTGAGGATTTATATTGTGGACATCAATGACGCTGGCACCCATGGCGCCGCAGTCGTCCAGTTCCTTAAAATTCCATAGTTGCCCCATTGGCCAGTGCCAGTGATTGCGGTCGTCCCTGAAAGTCTTTTTAAAGTACTCATAATTATCAAATCCAAAAGCCACATGATTCAAGGCGTAATCCACATACTTTTTTTCATCCAAATAATTGCCCAATTTAATGATGGCCATATTGGTAACGCCCGAAGAGTAATGCCACTCCATCAGGGGACTGCGAAAACGAACATCCTCACCTTTGGGTATCTCCTTAGTGGAGTTATAAATTTTCCCGTCGCTAACGCCTACAAACTGCGTCACCGGCTGCTCCAGGATATGGTCAGCCACCAGACGAATCACCTCCTCATCGGAAGCTTTGTAAACCTCTTCCTGAGTTTTTGGTTGTGCATGCGCCTGGGCCATAAACACACCCGCTAATCCAAACATCAACAATGTCTTCTTCATTCGAAAAAATATTAAATTACAATTACCAATAAAAATTTTAAAAGACTAATTGCCATCGGGCTTTTCAGCATCTGCCATCAGACTATAAGGAAAGCGCCATTGGCTATAAGGCAAGGGTTTATCCAAATCAATCACTGGCACATCCTTACTCAAATTCCGGTCCAAACGCGTAGCCGACCCCTGCAAGCCTTTTATAACACACAAAGCAATATGATAAGCGCCATAGTTATTAAAGTGCGTATTATCACTTAGGTCACTATTCTGACGAGGGAAAGTACCTGCCGGATAATGCACAAAGGCGTTTTTTGAGGCTTCAGGGCCCCAGGCTTCAAACAGCCTAGTACTCATCGCAGTCAGATCAATCAAATGCACCTGCTCCTTTTTGGCCACCTTTCTCACCGCGTCGGGGTAGTCACCATGCGTTTCCACTTGTTGGCCGGCCTCATCAAAGCGTCGACGCTGAATGGGCGTAAGCACAATGGGAACACCACCTCGTTCCTTCACATCGTTCACAAACCCCGTCATTAAATCAGTAAAGGAGGTATAGGGGCCAATCCCCTCTCCTTTGCGCTTTTGGTCGTTGTGACCGAACTCAATCATCACAAAATCGCCCTTCTTCAATTCACTCAAAATTTTGCGCCATCGTCCCGAAGCCTTGGTCGATGCCAGTGATTCGCCCGATTCGGCAAAATTGGCCACCACAACCTCGTCATTAAAATAGCGGGTGATCATTTGTCCCCATGAAGCATAGGGCTCATTTTCCTGATCCACTACGGTAGAATTACCGGCTAAAAAAACCGTTTTAACATCAGCTCCGGCAGACTCCACCTTTACGGAATGTATCGCTGGATTCTTACCGTTGAACTCGAGGGTGAGTTTCTCATCCCAATTCATATAAGCATACTCTCGGGGTTTTCGATGTATGGAATCCGTATCTGAAATGCGCGCAGATCTGCGATTCACCACAAAGGAAAAAGTGCGGGTCTCCCCTGCAGGGATATTCTCGACACCGGTCATCCACCGGCGCGATTCCGCCTTAATGGTGAGCTCCGAAGCTTTATCGGGATGTCCGGCGACCACGGTCACCTTATAATTACCTTCCGGCACCCTTACAGAGAAATAGAAAGAAGAGGCGGTTTCACTGGCAACAACCGCGTTTCCATCCGACTGGCCGATGGTGGCCACCCGACTGTTCAGGTCAAAGCCATAACCCCGCTCGGGGGTATAGTTAAACCCGGGGGCGACTTTATAGCGACCTGCTTCCTTACCAGCAGAAGAACCAAAATCAAACACCAAGGGCGTATTCAAGGTACTACCCTCTAATTCATAAGGTAAAATAACCTGTGGAATCAGTCGCACCGGCCCCTTTAATCCCGAAGGCATCACCGGCCATTCCGCGGCATCAAAACCACGGTAATTGATATCCACAAAATTAATCTCGTGGAACAATTGCCATTCTATCCCTTTCCGGTCCATATCCCGAATGCGGTTGGCCATAAGATTGGCAACTTCCACTGTCAATTCATTCTGGCCTTCCTGCAGATAATCACCGACTTCCAGCACGAAGGGCGGACTCCACACAAGACCCAAATCAGTTCCATTGAGCACCACACGTGCACTGTGCATGACCTCTCCCAAATCGAGCAGGTAGCTGTCAGAAGTCACTTTTTCCACCTCAAAAGTGGTAGAATAATGCGCCGTTCCTGAGAAGCGGTTGGCCAGCGAATCATTCAGTTCTGTCCATGGCTTAACCTCATTTAGTCTTTGCTGTTCAGGCAGCTCTATGCCGCCCTCTACAAAATCGACGGTCCATTGTCCGTCCACCAATATTACGCCGTCATCGGACATCCGGTAACTCCATCGTGAAACGTTGGACACTTTTTTATTGGTAAACAAGACAAAGCGAGATTCCCCCGAGCGGATTTGGAGGCGCAACTCAGTTCCCGTTCCCTTCGGTGTTCCGGGTATCAGTCCGGACGCTCCGGTTTGCGGATCAAGCAATACTATGCTTTCAGATTGCTGATTCAATACAACTTTGGCATCCAAATCATCCGCCGTATGGTTAACCACGTAGTAATAGATGCCTTGCGGACTGTAACGTCGGATATACTTTAAGCCCAAATCGGTAAGCGTTTCACGCTCAACCCCCACATGGTTAACGCCCTTTTCCAATTCCGGCGCTACCACCAATCTGGTTTCGCCGCGTTTTTGTAATTGGACGTCCCCACCTTCTGCATCTGGCACAAAATCGCTCAGAAGCGTATTCATGGCATTGCGTCGCTCTTCTACCTCAAAGTAACCGGGCACATCGGTGGGGAGGGACTGGAAGACCACCGGCACTCCGGCTTCGGCCAGAGAAACCAAAAGCTGCAGTGTTTCAAGCGGCATGCGCTCACATTCGGGAATGACCACAGCCTGATAGCTGTTTTGGCCATCTTCTGTCACCAATTGACCATTGTCGACTTGCAAGGTGGCCAATAAAGCATCTGATACAAAATCGAAGGAATAGCCTCGGGCCAGCAGACTTTTGACCTGTTCAGAAGCCAGCCATTCTTTAGATCCATGAACAGACATCATCATATCCATGCCTTCGGCCTTGTGCCAGGTGTCGTATATGGGCCAGTAGACCAATAAGTCGTTGGCAGCCGTACCACCTTGCAAAATACTTTGACAACGGGTGATGTACTCATTCAAGCCACTGATGTGCGGCCAAAAGCTGTTAGAAGGGGCAAAATGAACCGAGGCGTAAAACAACCATCCCGGCCAGGGGGCATCCTGCGAGGAATAGGTCGTTCCATGATAGAAAATATGGTTGACACCCGACAAAAAGACTTGCTCTGCTTCAGGCTTGGCCTGCGACAATGGCACGCGAAAATGCTCACCCAGCCAGGTGAAGGTCTCGCAAGAGACGAGCTTTTTCCCGCTGATATTAGCAGCAGAGGCCGCCATTTTTAAAAACAACTCGTTGTGATCCGCTTCCTTGACATAGCCTTCATCCCAAAAAAATCCTTTAATGGGAAAATGGGTACCGCCAAAGGTTTCTATTTCAGGAATATCAACGGTCGCATAAACATCGAGCAAATTGGCCGGTGAACCGTGCGATTGGTTCCTGGACTTGGCGCCTTTGCTGTTGGCCCATTGGGTCCATCCGGTAGAAAAGTTCTGAATCAACAATTCCGACATGGTCTCCCGGTAATCGGACTTAATGCGGGCTGTTACCTCTTCATCGCCTTCGCCGGCCAAAATATCCAAATGGGGTTTAAGACTGTAACCGCGTCTTTGCTCAAATTCCTCAAAAAAGTTTTCGCCCCAACTGGCTCCAAACAATTCATAGCTGTCATTGAAAAAACTCCGAACGCCCGGATTTTCATCGCCAAACACCTCATCGAAGCGCGACAGGTACTGTTCCAGTGCTTTGGGTGAAAAGTGATCAAAGGTAAAACCTTCACCACCGGGAGCTGCCCGCTTAACTTGTTGGCGGGTACGACCATGAAAGGCCGCTTTCACATCCCAAACACCAGATTCAGGCTTCCAGTTAAATCGCTTGTCAACATCCAGATGCGCCAAAAGATCGAGCACCTCGCCCTCCGGTCCGTACCCGGTAATGGCAATCACGTCAACGCCTAAGGCTTTTTGACGCTCATCGTCGATGATCATCAGCGGCGCTTCGCTGCTTCCGGCAGCTATTTCATAGGATTGGATAAACAGGCGACCGGCAGCCACATCAGGTGTGATGTGCGGACCGCCAAAGGGCCATCCGGTGCCATTGGTCATGTCAACCCCCAAACCCAGTGAATCGGATTGCTCAATCAAATAATCCAACATCTCCATCCATTTGGGCGACAAGTAAGAAATATACTCATCCTCAAAGCCTTTAGCACCATAAATGGGGGCAATTTCAACACCGCCAAATCCTTGCTGCTCGAAGTGCTTCAGATGCCATTGCAGATCCCGCTCGTTGACCGCACTTCCCATCCACCACCAACGCGTCCATGGCTTCATCTCTTTTTCTATGGTGGGCCAGACAACGACCTCTTGCTCCATCTTGCTTTCGTCGCACCCACTCACCAAAAGTGAGCAGGCCAAAAGGGCAGCCACGGGAAGATACTTTTGCAATCTCGTTATATTTATATGCATGGGAAATAATTTTTAATACCACAACTTACCAATAGTCCTGGTCGCACTTAAACTAAAGCGAACAGGTAATCACCAACCTACTCCATATAAAAAACTTCTTCCAAGGGAATGGTTATCGGCGAATTGTCAGCATTCACTTCCATAATGTCGGCCATGTAATCCCACCATTTTTGAACAATGGGATTGTCGCCCATGTCCTGAGAGGAAGCAGCCCCTTTCTGCTTTTGAACACCAAACAAGGTATTGGTATCCTCATCCAGAAAGATGGAATAATCGTACACGCCGCTGGCACGTATCATCTCGGTCAGTTCCGGCCAAATGGCATCGTGACGCTTTTTATACTCCGATTTTAATCCGGGCTTCAGGTACATTTTGAAAGCAAATCTCTTAATCATAACTAGCGTTTTAACAGGTTAAATCCACTCTCTGACAACATAATCATCAGAAACGCAGAGCGTTTTTAGAGGACCGTTTGGGCACTTCTTAAAACCATCTTATCTACAAAAACTTAACACAATTTACCAAATTCAAATTTATAAACACCGCGGATTAACATCAATACACAAACTGGGATTTCTTTTTAACTTTTTGATACACTGCCATTCCAAAACCCCTCGTTCAGGCGAACTGATTGTCAGCAATATATAGCGATGGTCCATTTTCAAATAAAAACGGCCACAATGCCTCAAATATAAACCTGGGGCATTGTGGCCTTAAAGCTTGTTAAACCATTTATTTATTTCACTTCCCTGGCAGCTTCCACAAAGAGATCTATTGCCTGCGAAGGATAGGCCTCAAGCAGGTAGTTGTTGAGTGCACTCTCAGGATTTTCCCTAATGCCTTCAACCACCAGAGATGCTGACAATACAGCGCCTTCAGCCGTGGTGTGGGTATGGTCCCGTTCCCAAAAAATCACATCCCTTACATTCTCCTCTCCCATTTCTGTCATGGCATCGGCCATTTTATGGTTGAGGTTGATAAACATCACCGAATGCTTTTCGGCAATCTGTTGGGCCCATCCGCCATAAGAGGCATCATTGTAAGGAACGCGTCCCTCTTCATTCCACGAATTACGTGGAATGGGGGCGATCAGGACGGGAATGGCTCCTTTTTCCTTGATTTCATTGACATACATGGATAAATAGGCTCCGTAAGAATGGACCGTTTCCATCTCCCCTGTGAGAATATTGTCGATGACCTCAGACTCATCGCCGACTCCCCGGATCGGTGCCCCGCGCACGTAGAATCGTTCAAGGCACCTGCATCGTTGTGTCCAAACTGAATGAATACAAAATCACCAGCTTTAAGACTGTCCAGAGTGGGTTGCCACAAGCCAAGGGTGCGATAGGTGCGACTGCTGGTGCCGCCCCGTGCCACATTTACCAAATTCACCTGAGTGGTATCAAAGAAAAACTGAAAGGGCTCACCCCATCCCCATAAACCGCCACCACCTTTGCCTTGACCGCATTTAACGGTTGAATCACCAATGGTGTAAATCGTGGGCTTTGCGGTTTCTTCTTGCTGACTACAACTCAGAACGGCCCAAACAAAGGCCAGCACCATGAGGGACTTAAATAATTCTTTCATTTCTTTTTTTATATTTTATTTCTATTCCAAGTTTCTTAAGTGTTCATTTTATCAACGGGACAGACTACTGCCCAATGGTAATTTCAACCGAAGCGGGCGTTAAACCCTCACCGGTTACATTCACCTGAAATGAGCCTTCATCAGCAGTTGCCCTGACAATGGCAATGGCTTGCCCGCGCGCTGTACGTCTCTCATTGGTCACAAAGGACTCATGACTATCGCGTGCCCCATTATCAACAGCCACCAGTTCACCGTTACCGGTCACCTCAAAGGTCAGTTTCTTAGCCAGATTGGGAGAAAGGATGCCCTCTTCATCGACCAGTTTCACACGGACAATGCTTACATCATCCCAGTTATTCACGAGAGAGGTTTTTGTTGGAGAAAGTACGATCTGTGAAGGCCCCTTGGCTGTTTTCAATTCATGAACGGCCACTTCCTCACCATTGGTACGGGCCACAGCCTCAATGCTTCCAGGCTGGAAGGTCAGGCGGAAACGAATCGGAGAAGCATCTTCCGGACGCTTTTTGGTACCCAGAGACTCGCCGTTGTGAAAGACCTCCACCTCGTCGGCATTGGTATATATTTCGAGGTGCGCTTCATCGTAAGTGTCAAAATCAGTCGGCGTCCAGTCGTCCACCAGTCCGCCCTGTCCCAAATGGTGCTCTCTTCTATAAATGCGAACCATAGGAGTTTCCGACCACCAGCTCATGCGCTCCCAGGTTCTGGGCTTGGTAAATCCTGCCCGGTCGAACAAGCCATAATCATGCGACACCTCGGGCCAGTCGGCCTCCCCTAAATAATCGATTCCGGTCCACAAAAAATGCCCGGCAATGGATGGATTGTCGCGCCAAACGAGGAAGGCCTGACGGGTATGACCGTTTTCAGTGCCCATCACTTTCCAGTCGGGGTTATCAATAGAGGCCTGCGCCAATTCATTTTCGCGATAATTCTGCCCCACCACATCCATCAGTTCAGCAAAACCATTCTGATAAACATGGGCCTGATTGGGTCTGAACAGTGCCAAAGTAACCGGTCGGGTACCATCCAAACGGTGAATGAGGTTGTGCTGCATTTTATAGGTTTCAAAACCTTGCTCATTGTTCAGGTTATCGCGAATCTCATTGCCCACACTGATAATGAAAATAGAAGGGTGGTTGCGATCGCGCAAGACAATGGCACGTGTATCTTCCTCCCACCAATCGTCGAAATGGTGCTGATAACCATGGTCCGCATTATTTTTGCTGGCCCGCCAGGTATCAAAAGTTTCATTCATGACGAAAAAGCCCATCTGGTCGCACAGGTCCAAAAACTCAGTAGCGAATGGATTGTGGGCGGTACGGATGGCATTGATGCCGATTTCTTTTAATTGCTTAAAGCGTTCCTCCCAGATGGCCAGCGGAACGGCGGCGCCAACAGCGCCACCATCGTGGTGCAAACAAACGCCTTTGAGACGAATATTTTCACCATTGAGGTGAAAACCGGTAGCGGCATCAAAATGAAAGCTCCGGATTCCAAAAGGGGTGCTCAAATGGTCTTTCTTCTCACCATTGACCCACACTTCTGTTTCATTGACATACATTTCGGGCGAGTCGAGCGACCATAACCTGGGCGACTCAACCTGCAGGGACTGATCAAAAGTGTATTTCTCATTCTGCTCCAATTGCCGGCTCACCGAATCGGCCAAGACCAATTGCCCGTCGGCATTTTTCACAAGCGATTTAACCATCACTTCTGAAGCAACACCCGTGTTAACCACGTCGGTTTTCACATTTACCACAGCGCTTTCTTCACTTACCTGCGGGGTGGTGACAAACACGCCGTTGTTATCAACATAGGTATCTTCCTTAACAATCAACTTCACGTTGCGGTAAATCCCGGCCCCTGTGTACCAACGCGAAGCCGGTTGCTTACTGTTATCCAGTCGCACCGCCATCACATTCTCTTTTCCAAATTGAAGATGCTCTGTTAACTCATAGGTAATGTCCACATAGCCATAGGGACGATGGCCCAAATGGTGGCCATTGATATAGACATCGCTATTGGCCATTAAGCCATCAAAATTAATCCAGACCTTGCGCCCTTCTGCCGATTTTGGCAGCGTAAAGCTTTTGCGGTACCAGCCAATACCTGCAGGCAAATAGCCACCTCCACGGGCGGTCGGGTTGTCCCGGTTAAACTCCCCCTCTATGCTCCAATCGTGCGGCACATCCAGCATCCGCCAATCGCTATCGCTAAACCGGGCGCCTTCAGCACCCTCCGGATCATCCTGCACAAATCTCCAGTCCTTGTTGAAGGACTGGACAACCCGTGAATCGGCCAAATCTTCCACTTTCGTCTCACATGACCAAAAAGATAAGACCATTAGCCATAAGGCCGTAAATGCAAACCCTTTAAAATACTTCATCTTGTTATATAATTTATTGTGTAATTCCCCCTCAAATGTGCATAACTATCACCTACACGCGTTTCGTCTAATTCTTGCTACTCTTTACCGGACAACACCTTAACCCTTGGGGTTGGCGGTGGAAAATCCATATCCGTGGCGATGTAATAGCCCGGATGTGGCGGCTGATTATAAGAAGAATTTTGCCACGACACGGCCACCCGGTAAACGGGATCGTGCATCAAAGTGTATAAACGATGGGCCGTTGGCATGGTCGTCGTGTAAACCCGTAAAGCCTCATTGTCCTCCCTGCGTAGCACCACCTCCTCGCGCCAGTCGCCCAACAAATCGGCCTGCAACACAGGCGTGGCCTTTGTGCCATTGATGGAACGTGCCCCTTCAGCGTTGAGCAAAGGCTTTGCAGAATTGTTGGCAATGCTCCATTTGTCAATGCGGTTGCCCGAAAGCAACTCGCGACTCAAATCACCATCCCACCAAACCACAAAATTCATCGATCTGGGTACATCCCCCACCTTTTCACCAGTCATATTATACAGGCCCATGCCATGGGTGCCCCAAAAATGGAAGCCGGGCACCTCCGGATCAATTTCAGCCCCCACACCTCTGCCCACATCGTTGGGATTTCGGTGATTGAATAGTATTTCGCCGTTGTGCGCATGCCGCAGGGAAAATCCATGACCGCCACTTTCGTGCGGCATGGCAATCTGCGGATAAGGGAAATCTTTAAGCATATAGGTCACATGCGTGGCATCACCATGGCCCATGCCGGTGGTATGCATGCCGGTGCCATCCGACGCAATGATGGCCGGACCGGTTACGATGTCGTGCCTGCCATCATTGTTGGCATCTATCACATGAATGGAGTGGTTGCCCTGACCGGCATAGGCCTCATTGCCCCTGGTGTCCGAATCAAAGGTCCACCTTTGGGTCAGTTCGCCATCGCGCCAATCCCAGGCAGCCATTGTTAAGCGCGTGTAATATCCCCGCTGAAAAATAGCAGAAGGACGCTCCCCGTCCACATAAGCCACAGTGGCATTAAAGCGATCCATCCGGTTACCATAGGAATCGCCCCAGTTGCGCACACGGCCACGCTGTGGCCAGTAGTCGGCCGTGGCCAGCTCCTTACCGGTGGCACCATCAAAAACCGTTACATATTCAGGTCCTTCAATGATATAACCGGTTGAATTGGTATAATTCACCGAATGATCCGCAGTCGCTGCTGGTCCTTTGGATAACAAAGCACCAGTGCCATACCGGGTTCCGGGAGCGGTCTTCACCATCATCTCCGACTTTCCGTCGCCGTTAAAATCGTACACCAAAAATTGGGTATAGTGGGCGCCCGACCGGATATTTGGTCCCAGCTCAATGCGCCACAAATGTTCGCCATCCAAGGTGTAAGCATCCAGAATGACCTGGTCAGAAACACCTCTGTGTGAATTGTCTTTAGCATTATTGGGGCTCCACATCAACACCAGTTCATAGGTGCCATCCCCATTTAAATCACCGGCACTGCCATCGTTGGGAGAATATTCTCCACCATTCACGCCTTTTGCCGGACGCTTTAGCGGAATATCGAAATAACCGGCATGAGCGCCTTCTGTCTGCTCAATGTATTTGAAAGAAGCCTCGGCTTCTTTCAACTCCCGGCCATTAATTACCTTTTTCAAAGCGTAAGTACTGCCGACACGGCCATCCGCATCCAGATAATTTGTGGTCGCTGTTAAGGGTTCATCGTTGAGCAGTTGGCCATCCCTGTAAATATTAAACCCCGTATCGTAAGGCTCGTCGGCCAAAAGTCGCCAGGACAAAAAGCAGCCCTCCTGTTGAAAAACAGCAATACCACCTCTATTTAAATGCTCAACCTGCATCTGAGCGGACGAATCACTCGAAAGTCCCCAACAGGTCAAAAACAACATCATTATCAGTCCCCTCATCATCCTATATTTTTTAAACTGTATATAAAATACCTCCTAATCAAAAGTACAACTCCCCGCTTCATTCATCAATACACATTTTGATAAAACTTTTTAACTTTTTGATACAATTTGCAGCACTTATTCCTTTGTCAGGAATACCCCTTTAAGGTGTCATTTATCATCGGCACTTCCTCTATACAAAATTGCAAAAAGCACCTGAATTCAATGCTATCATTTTGTATCAACAGCTATCATTTTGTAACCCTACAAAAAAAAGTACCCAGGCTTTGAATATCAAAACCTGAGTACCTTTTATAAACTATTTGAATGATGGCAAGCTATTTCTTCACCTTCTCTCCATTTACCACCACGTTCTTCATTATAAAGCCATCTACGAGGTGCTCATTAATCTGGGGATCTTTGGCCTTTAGATCAAGGTTTTCAAAGGTGAAATTCGACAAACGGAAATCGAAGGCATCAATGGCACCCCTCGGATCCTGCGTATCTACCCGGAAAACAGTATTGCACTCCAGATTGATGTTGCGCATGGTAATATTGCTGGCGTAGGACATGATTACATCGCGACCTTCACCAAGGTCAAAGAACTGGGTCCATGGACGAATGTACAGGAAGTTACCAACGTGACTGCCTTCAATATCCTCAATCAATACGTGCTCATAGTTTTGTGGGGTATCGGGACGCATCTTCAACCAAAACAAGCGCTGGGCATGATTGATCTGGATACGGCGCATAATGATGTTTTTATTGTGAACCGACTCGCTACCAAAAGTCAATGCACCGTGGCAAAATCCAAAAGTACAGTCTTCAATCAGAATATGGTAATTGCCACCATTATCAGGATCCGTATCGGCATCAACACCCTTTCCGCCTTTCAGAGCAACGGCATCGTCGTTCACCGACATGTAGCAATCCTTTATCAGGAAATTACGGCAGGCATCAATATCCACTGCGTCCGAACTCGGCGCCTTCACCGGCGCGGCCGGAGACGTGATGGTCAGTCCCAGTAGTTTCACATTTTCACACTTATAGTAATGCGTGGTCCAGAAGGGTGAATTCATCAGATGCACCCCCGAGAGCTGCACATTTTTACTATTCGAGATGTAAACCAGACGCGGACGCATTTCATCTACATTCGTACATTGCGGGTTGAATGCCCGACGAAGCCAAAAAGCCTTCCAGTAGCGCAAACCATTGCCATCAATAGCACCCTTCCCTGAAATGGTGAAGCCATCCAGACCGTCGGCGTTGACCAAAGCTGCAAAATATTTTCGCGTCTGCCCCTCAATGCGGGTCATCAAAAGCTCGAAATGGCTAATATCATCACTGCCCTTTAGTTTTCCTCCTTCTACAACGTGAAGGTGCGTTCCCTGCTTAAAAAACAAAGACCCACTCAGATAAACTCCCTCAGGAATAATAATTACACCACCGCCGGCCTCATGTGCCTTGTCAATGATGGCCTGAATTTTTTCGGTCTGCAAAACGGTACTGTCCTGCACCACCCCGTGGTCGGTTATCCGGTAATGTTTTCCCAACTTGTTAATATCAGTCGGTTCAATGTCATGAAACCAGGCATCCATAGGCGTACCATCCGGCCACACATCCTTTGCCTTGTCTTTTTTATTAATACCTGATGCAAAAGCAGGCAAAAGACACAATACTGCAAATAAAATCTTCTTCATCTTACATTTTTTTCAAGTACACATTACACCGCCCTTACAGCGATTTCCATTTTAAGGCAGTTAAGATACAAATATCTTGTTTATACAACAAATAGGCAAGACAATCCTTTTGCTTTGACAAATATTTCTTGAATGACATTGAAGAAAGCCATAGGTGTACATCGGTGTTAAGATGATTCTATTTCTTGAAAAACCGAGTAGAATTAGTAGCTCCGGATGGATGCACCACCCGCACCAGAAAAAGGCCTGAGCCAAAAGAACTTGCATCCACGCTTACTTCTCCGTTGGTTAACAGGCCTTGATAAACCCTAACTCCTAACACATTATAAACTTCTGCCCGGGTTCCCGCAGCCATATCTCCCCGCCACAAAATGCGCGCATAATCCGCCACAGGATTAGGCAAAACCATCAGCCTCCTGGCTTTTGACCATCGGCATTGGCAAAACCGGTTCCTGAACCGGCATACTTAACAATTTCAATATCGGGAACTGGTGCTCCATCCGGAAAGTAATAACCCACGTGGGCCGGTTGATTGTAACCCACGTTCTGCACGGCCACCGTCATTCGATACACAGGGTCATGCATCAGGGTATAGTTCTTTCGTTCGGTTGGAAACCAACTTGAGAAAATCAAAAAAGCCTCATTGCTGTTTTCCCTGAAAATCACCTCTTCGCGCCAGTCGCCTATAATATCGGCCACCAGATTGGCATCACTCTTCGTACTGTGAATGGTAGAAGCACCATAATACCAGGAGGTCAGGTGACGCCCGCCACTATATCCACCATTAATATTCCCGCCATTCCGCAAGTCCTTTTGAATATCACCATCGAAATACAGGGGCTGATCATAGGCATTGTAGTCGGTACTCATCACAAAACCTGATTTATTGAAGTTCCCCAATCCAATGCCCACGGCTTCTGAACCCGGATAACGCGGATCGACATCTGCAGCCCATCCGCGCCCAATATCACCTGGATTATCTACCTGCCAAAGAATTTCTCCGGTTCCCGCCTTACGCATGGAAATTCCATAAACATTATTTTCATGTGTTTGGAAATACTCCAGGCCATCCACATAAGGGTCATGGTCGGCCAGGGCATGTGAATCACCATGACCAAAGCCGGTGCTGTACAAACCGCTTCCATCGTGATTGATGGCGGCTGCCCCATAAATGTATTCATCGTTGCCATCACCATCCAAATCACCAACTACCACACTGTGGTTCCCCTGGGCAGAATAAGCGCTGTTTCCGGCCGCATAGCTATCAAAACTCCAGACCATCTCCAGTCCGTCTTCAACATCCCACTTATGGGCAGCCAGTCCAACCCGCGTATAAACCCCTCTTTGATACACCAGCAAGGGGCCATGCTCCAGAGTGTAAATAACCCCGCCTTTCAGCGAACTGGCCCTATGTCCGTAGTTGTCGCCCCAGGTGGCGTCATGCTGACTCACGGGCCCTAAAGGCGGCCAGTGTTCAGTGGTTGCCATTTCTTCTCCGGTCAATCCGTCGAACACGGTAATAAACTGGGGATCCTCCATTAATCGACCGCTGGGTCGAGGAATCACCATTTCCGGATCATAATCCGCTGCCACCCCTTTACTGAGGTAGTTGCCCTTTCCGTCAATGGTGCCTGGTCCGGAAAGAATGGCCACTTCCGCCCTTCCATCCATATTCAGATCGTACACCAAAATATTGAGTTTGGCCGTACTTACATTTGGTCCGCCCTGAACACGCCAAAGATGATTTCCATCCAGATCAATGGCATCCATACAAGAATGGGTGCCGCTGTTGGATTCCCACTCAAAAACCAGTTCATATCGTCCATCCCCCGTCAAATCACCCACACTCATGTCGCCGGGCGTATACGCTACCCCGTCCCTGACTGGTGCAGGGGGCAAAGGAATTCTTTTTAAAGGCACATAGTCTTTCCCCGGATTGGCAACGGGCGGATACAAGGGCCATACCTCTGACTCGGCCGACCATTCATTGTCGCCATTTTCCACAATGGTTTCCACTGTGTACATGGATGCCACACTGCCTGCCGCATCCCGGTAATTCGTTTTGGACGTAATGGGGCTTGAATTAATCTTTTCCCCATCCCGATACAGGTTGAAGCCCACATCTGCCGGGTCCGTTCCCACCATTCGCCAGGTCAGGAATATGCCATTATTGGTTTCCATGGCGACCAATCCCCTGTCCAGGAACTCCATCGGACGTTGAGCCATTACGGGTACCACCAGCATCCATTGCAGCAGTAATGTCAATATAAGTGTAGATAATTTTTTCATAGAACACCATTTTGATAAGATTTAACGCTACAAGTTTAAGTCCATACGCCACTAATCCACCCATCATTATGTTGCAAAAACCTATCATTTTTGCGTTATTGGCTACAATCCCAGCAAAAAGGCCTCAGCTTTGTTCATGAACAAATCGTGTCCGGCAGCATTCAAATGGGCAGTATCACTGGCACCCTGGAAATACATGTTCCCAAACCCCAAGCCATAGTAAGTTTTTCATTAGACGATTGATATTTATAGTTATAAAAAAGCCCCGGAAAACCGGGGCTTAATAACCTATTTCTATTTCAAAGAGGCTCCGTACTATTGAATGAGCACCTTTTGTTGCTTTACTCCAGCTTCAGTGACCATTTGAAGAATATAAACACCAGGAGCAAATGAAGTTGCATTCAGATTCACAGAATGAGCACCCGAGCTTCTCCACCCCTGATCAATGACCTTCATCAGTCGACCATTCAAATCATACAAGGATAAAGTGACTTGCTGATCAACAGCCAATCGGATATGAACCAAAGCATTTCCATTCAAGGGATTGGGTGAGACTATCAGCTCATAGCCTGCTATGCTACCTTGTGTATTAATGCTATTGATCACGCCAGCATCGGCTACCACGAAATACATCAGGTTGCCAGAAGCACCAGTGATGGTGTTTCCTCCAAGCACTACATTTTCACCCGCAAGAACTTGTTTACGAAATAAATTCATGGGGACCTTGGAACCTGCTGCGCTGGCAACACTAACGGGTTCATCCACCAATTCCCAATCATTTAACCACGAAGGCAATTCACTAATCGCCTTTTGGTGCAGCACGTAGACATCGGCATCTTTCTGGGCTACAAAAGTGGCCAGAGTTAGATCTGCGGGCAATTTACGTGATTCCATACTGGTTCGAATCCATTCCTTTTGATTCAGGTACTCCGGACCCTCTGAAAAATAAAAATTCAGATCACCAAAAATCGATGTTTCCCCATTCAAAGAAGGCATCACCTCCCATAGTGGCCCCCCGTTAAAATCAAAGAGCATCAGATCTGACACAGTTTGTCCCGAGCCACGAGCAATACTTTCCAACACATCCACATGCGGAGCCGCCATCGGGAAATCCATATCAGTGGCCAGATAAAACCCCGGGTGTGGTGGTTGATTGTAAGAACTATTTTGCCAGGATATGGCTGCCCGGTAAACCGGATCGTGCATCAGCGTGTACAATTTGTGATCGGTTTGGATGGCTGTCGTATAAACACGTAAAGCTTCACTGTCACTTCGGCGAAAAATAACTTCCTCCCGCCAGTCACCGAACAAATCGGCAGATAAGGTAGGCGTTGACTTGCTGCCATTGTTGGAGTAAGTCCCGTTACCGGTAAGCAAATTGGTTCCACTGCTACTACCAATATTCCATCGGTCAATACGGTTGCTGTTCAACAACTCCCGACTCAGGTTCCCATCCCACCAGATTAAGAAGTTGGTGGAAGAAGGATTGTTCCCTACGCGCACTCCTTTGATATCAAAGAGACCATGTCCCGAAGCCCAAAAATGAAAACCGGGACGCTGGGGATCCAGTTCAGCAGCAGCTGCGCGACCAATGTCTCCCGGTGCCGGATAATGAAAAACAACTTCGCCGTTATCGGCATAGCGCAATAAAACCCCATTGCTTCCGCTTTCGTGAGGCATCCAAATCATCGGTCTTGTGTCCCCTTTTTTCATGTAGGTGATGTGGGTGGCATCGGCATGTCCAAATCCGGTGGTATGCATGCCCGTACCATCACCTGAAATGACCGCAGCACCTGTCACCAAGTCATGAAGCCCATCACCATTGGCGTCAATCACATGCAGAGAATGATTTCCCTGACTGTAATAAGCGCCATTTCCATTGGTATTTGAATCGAAGGTCCACTTGCGGGTTAGTTCCCCATCCCGCCAGTCCCAGGCAGCAAAAGTCATGCGGGTATAATACCCTCTTTGAAAAACGCCTGTTGGTCGCTCTCCATCCACATAAGCCACCGCCGCATTAAAACGGTCCACCCGGTTGCCATAATTGTCGCCCCAGGAGCTGACTGCCCCCCTTAGAGGCCAATAATCAGCCGTAGCCAGTTCTTCACCAGTGGCTCCATCAAAAACAGTGATATACTCAGGTCCTGATAATATGTAGCCCCAATCATTCCGGTAGATTTGATTGTGATTGGCAGATGCAGCAGGACCTTTACTTAGAAAGTTACCTGTACCGTCTTTAGTGCCGGGCGCCGTTTTCACCATGATCTCGGCTTTGCCGTTTCCGTCAAAATCGTAGACCAAAAACTGGGTATAGTGGGCGCCTGCCCGTATATTCGGACCCAAATCAATCCGCCACAAATGTTTTCCATCCATGGTATATCCATCCAGAAACACATTGTCGGTAATTCCACCTTGCGAATTATCCTTGGCATTATCTGGATCCCATTTCAGCACTATCTCATATTCTCCATTGCCCAATAAATCTCCCACACTGGCATCATTAGAATGGTAATACCCACCTTCAGGACCTTGTGCAGGCCGCTTTAAGGGAATATCAAACCACCCTCCGGTACCTTCCCGATTGTCGATTACACGGGCCGGATAAACCTCCGCTTGTTCCACACCATCTATCACAGCTTTTACGATGTACTGACTACCCAACGGGGCATCAGCATCCATATAAGCCGTCACATCGGCAATGACTTCCTCGTTGAGCTTTGTGCCATCGCGATAAATGTTAAAGGCTGTCGCGTAAGGCTCATCACCCAGTAACCGCCAGTTGATCCAATATCCACTCCCCTCACGTATGGCAATCGCTCCACGACCCAACTTCTCCACTTGTTTCTGCCCCAAGGCCTGCGGGGCCCAAAGCCCAAGCAGAACCACCAGACTTGCAAGCACTTTAATCCAACTTCGCATCATAACTTATTTCCTTAAATATTACAAAATCAATCAATTTATTAAATCTCAACGGATCATCACCTTTTGGGTAAAAACCCCGTCAAATCCCATTAACTGCAACAAATAGAGTCCTGCAGGAAGCGCCGAAACATCTACCGCGGAAGGACTTTCCTGCAGTGAGCAAGTAAGCACTTGCTCACCAACCAGATTGTAGAGTGTGAGCTGTATGGCCTCTCCTTCAGTCGGATAAGCCGACCAGTCCACATTCAACACGCCCATCACCGGGTTTGGATAAATTGTCACCAATCCACCGGCATTCCACTCTCTCAATGAGGTGGCCTGATCACTGACTTTCACAACCCCATCGGTGTACAATTCAGAAGTATCCCAATATAAACCATCAGCTGGTGTTTCAGGCAAAATATTGTCAAACTTACCTGAAATACTGCCAGCATCAAGAATATGGTATTGCTGCCCAGCGGCATAGCTCCCACCGGAACCTGCCAAAATCAAAGTCCCTGCTGCGGAAAAGCTTCCGTTTACCACCAGGCGATCACTCACACCTGTTGTCCGGTCTAACCGGACAAACAAATCAGAACCTACATCCATCAACACATTCTGCTGAACTTTTAAAGAGCTGCCCATAACGGTATAGCCGGCAAACAAGCGTCCACCTTCTTTTATACGAACGGATCCCGAAATGGTTCCTGTACCGTTTAAACTGCCACTGCTTTCGACAGAAACCGTTCCGGTACCAGTGCCACTACCGCTGGTATTCAGAATCGATAAACGCCCCTGCGCAATGATCGTACCTCCTGTATAGGGGTTGGCGGCTGTTAAAGACAGGGTTCCGGTGCCCGTTTTATAAACGTTTCCGGCAGTAATAACTCCATCAAAAGTGGTAGTTGTGTTGCGTGCACCAATTTCCCAACGATGGTTCCCCGTTAACGAGCCGGCGCCCTTAAGGCTCCTAATTTCACGGTACCGGATGATACATGGTAAGCATTCACCCCTTCACCAAGATCAACCAAGGCATTGGGATAGCCAAAATTATTGTCCACACGGAAATCCCCGCCACTACCGGACTTAACAAAACGAAGGGTGCCGGAAAAAGCCGACCAATTACCTCTGAAATCGGTACGTACAAAAGGAATATAAACACTCAAAGCACCGCTACCGGTAAGTGCTCCTGTATAATCACCACGACCATCCATATAAACGTGCCCAATTTTCCCATCCGGAACTTCCATGTTCCAGGTCCAGGTACTATAGCTGTATGAATTATCGTAGCTCTCTAAAACGCCACCTTCAAACACCACTTTTTTACCCGGATTGGTCTCTTCGTTGAGCAATCGGACCGTCCCCTCTTTAATAATCAATTCATTGTGCGTATTATGACCCGCCAGAATCAATTTCCCCGGGCCTATTTTGGTGAGATTACCGCCTACAACAGCTTCATTCCAAAACAATTCACCGGAATTCTGAAGTGTTCCTCCAGCGGCTCCGATGGTCATGGCCCGGTCGGCCGTCCCTCCTTGAGTGATGTCCAGAGTACCACCATTCAGGAGCAACAACCCGGCGTTATTACTGGCTTTTCCTAAGGCACCGTCACCTATATTATTGGGCATCGAAGCAACCTCTATCGTCCCTTCCTGTATATCTACAGCACCCGTAAAAGCATTGGTATTTTCAATTTTAAGCCTGCCTGTTCCGGTCTTCACCAAACCGGTCGTCCCCTCAATGGCGCCTGGCCCGGTAAAACGATAAGTGCCCGCAGTATTCACCAGGATGGAAGCAGGTGTCACACTTTGTGTCAAGTTAACTTCCGTAGCCGGTGCCGTGTCATCAAACACTACAGCATCCTCTCCCACAAAGTAAGTGGGGGCATTTTCCAAAGTCCTGAAGTTTTCAGCATCTGCGAGATTCCAATCTCCACCTGCCACGCCATTCCAATAAACCGTCTGTGCCGATCTGACTTCCCGAATGACCAGTTGAAGCTGGGTTTCCTCTTGCTTCAACTCATAAGGAACTCCAGTAAGACCGGCTACTTCATAATGTTCAGGTAAAAAGGTAACACCTTCATTCAACTGCGCCAACACATAAGTCCCTGCTAGAGGCATGCCTTCACCAAGAGACATCTCAATTACGGCGCCATCAGCCAACTGGATATCTCCATTAACCACTAACACATCGTTGGTCTCAGCAGTCACATCAAATTTCAGTCTGGCCCCTTCTTCCAAAATCAAATCACCTGTAATTTCAGAGGTTCCGGAAGTAGACACACCACCGACAAACAATTCGGCACCGTAGCGCAATTGCAGCCCATGGCCGAGTTTCCCATCAAGCCCCAATTGACCAAAAAATTCTACCAGCACTTTGCTGTTGATTAATTCACCTTCCAATTCCAGTAATCCGCCCCACACCTCGGTGTCGCCGCTAAAATCATGGATGCCATTCAAAGCAAAAGAACCGGAGCCGGACTTGATCAATTGCATGCTACCGCCCAATTTCCCATCAATCGCATTTAGCACCATGTTATTCGGCGAATTAACCGTCATCACTGCTGGAGCCACCTCGTGATTCAATGAAAACGAAAGATTTACTCCGGCTGATGCATCTAACAAAATAGATTCACCATCGGCAAAAGCCACATTGATCCCTTCCTTGCTCCAAATCGTAGCACCGTTACTCCAGTCACCACCCCGATAGACCAATCGCCGGTTACTGGTAGAAGGCGGCGGAGGAACTGTTTTTCCTTCCCGCTCTCCCAAAAAGAAGCTCACATGAGGAGGCTGGTTGTAACCACACATCTGCCAGGCTATGGCCTGACGGTATTGATGATCGTGCATTAAAGAATAAACCCGGTGTTCAGTCGGGTCCACAGTGGTATAAATCCGTACGGCAGTATTGTCCTCTGTTCTCCAGACCACTTCCTCGCGCCAATCGCCAAACAAATCGGCCTGCAATGAAGGCGTTCCTTTGGTATAATTATTGGAAATAGCACCTGAAGCCAACAATATGGGTTGAGTTTGACCATATTTATAAATAGCCCCGGTTCCATAACCTTTTGTGGTAGTAAAACCCGTATGATTCAACAATTCTTCCAATAAGTCACCATCCCAGTAAATACGAAAATTTTCAGAACCTCCGCTGCCTGGAATCACATTACGCGAGGTAGCCCCGTACATCGTACCACCACCCCACATAGCCTTACCGGTAATATTGTCGGAGATATTGGCCGCTATGGCCCTTCCGGTATCGAAACCAGTCCGGTTATGAATTAAAATCTCCCCGGTTCCAGCATCATGGAATACCGTCCCCCAATGGGGCGAATTCTCCAAACAGCGCCAGGCTTCTGCCCCTTTTCTAAAAGGATCCAAATCGCCCACATGCATGGCATCACCATGTCCGAGACCAGTAGAATACAAACCTGTACCATCATCATCGACAGCCATCGAACCCCACACAATCTCATCACGACCATCCCCATCTACATCGGCGATGGTATAGTTGTGGTTGCCTTGCCCGTAATACGGACCACTGTTACCGGAACTGAAGGACCAGCGGGGCACCAGTTGCTTGTTCACCACATCGTAGGTACGCATTTCTGTTTTGGTGTAAATCCCCCTACCAATAAACAGACTGGGCTTTATCCCATCCAGATAGGGTGCGCCAAAAAAGAATTTACTGGCCCGGTGCCCATAGTTGTCACCCCAATCGGACGACTGTCCCCGGGGAATAAAATTCACCCGATCGAGCTCCGCTCCGGTTTCTCCGTCGATCAACGACAGAAACTCAGGCCCCTCATTCATGTATTGCATATTGGCGGTGGTTCCCACAGAATAACGATAGTTAGTTTTTCCATCTCCGTTGGTATCCCCAATCTGTGTTCCATCTCCAAAAATGGTGCCCTCCGAGCTTCGCATAAAAACCTCGGCCTTGCCATCTTCGTCGAAGTCAAAAGCAGCAATATTAATTTCTACATCGGGTAATATATTGGGCCCAACGTTGATCTCCCACAAGAAAGTTCCGTCGAGCTTATAAGCTTCAAAATAAGAATAATTGGTATTGTCCTCATTCCAACCTTTGGCAATACGCTTTACAATCAATTCATAACTGCCATCTCCATCCAGATCGGCCGTCGTAATGTCATTAATCTCATAAATCGAAGTATTTCTGGTTTTCAAAGGAAACTCCAGATACTGTTGTGACCATACCTGAGCAACGGCCGACTTGTTACCGGCCACCCCATTCAATAAAGGTTCAATTTGATACACCGAGGCACTACCCCCCGAGGCATCCATAAAATTACTAACTACCAAGGTTCAGTATTAATCTTAACCCCGTCGCGATACACATTATAAGTATATCCATACCATTCATATCCCTGCAAGCGCCACGACAGAAAGACACCATCGCCGGATTCCACAGCAATCAATCCACGGTCCAGCGTTTCCATATGCCTTTGGGCATGCAGACCGTTAAGGCTTAAAACCATTAAAAAGGCTATAACAAGCCTTGATACTACGGTAAAAAATTTCATTTGCGTGTGTATTAAAAAAAACCATCTACCCAAGACAAAATGGAGGGAGATGGTTAAGAAAGAGCAACCCGGCTCTAAAGCCGGGTTGCCATTATAAATTTATTTAACAACTACACGTTCAACACCAACACCATCAGCCGAAATAACTCTCAGGATATAAATCCCCTTATTGTTAATCGTTACAGTGTTGCTACTGCCTGTCAGTTGCATGCGGTCCACCACAGCACCGGTAAAGTCTATTACTTCTACCACATACTGATCGGCATCCACATTCAAAGTAAAGCTTCCCTTACTTGGGTTCGGGAAGGCGCCAACGGGCAGAACCTTAACATCATCCACCGAAGTTACAACGCCACCCTCTACAGAGGCAACCGTTCCATCTGTAATGGTTACCTTAGCAGGAACAGCAAGAATGTTAACATCCTGATCATTGTCATCCTTCATAATGCCTGCGAATGATATCAAATACTCACCATCGCCCTCAAAATGCCAGTCTTCAATGGTATAGGTGAGACTTCCAATACCATAGTCATAAGTTTTGTAAGCCTCGTCTGCTGGTCCATTCACCCTCCAACCATTGGCTTCTGCTCCTTCAGGAAGCACCACAGAAAGGGTATAAACACCTGCTTCTTCTGTAACACCAACCTCAAATTCAAAAACGATCACCTTCACAAAGTTAGCAGAGCGGGTTCCGTCACCGGCCACAGCAGCCACATAAAAAGTACCAGGCTCTGAAAAGCTAACAATGCCGGTTTCCCCGGTAACAGGTGTTCCAAATGACAACCAGTCACTCAAAGGATCCTGATTGTACTTCCACTCAAAGTCGGATAACCCACCTACATTAATTAAGCCTAAGGCGTCACTATTGGTACCAACCGGCAGGTAAAGCGCAGCTTCCTGATCAATGCTCATGGCATTTAAATCGCGTACATATACAGGCGTGGTATTCTCTGAGGGACTATAAAAATAATCAACAGCAAATCCATCATCTGTAATGAAACGGTTATTGGCCACATAGGTATTCACGTTATCATAAAAATCATCCATAAAGATAAACTGTCCATTACCGGAAAGCTTCACTCGAGAAAATTCAGCGTCCTTATTGCTGGAAATACGGGCAAAACCACCTCGGAACAACACTTTACCATTTTCAGAAACATGCACTTCTCCTCCTGAACTTACACTACTGTTGTTGGCCAACATCAGCAATCCGCCGCCCCATGAATCGACAATATCAAAAAGAGCCACACCTGTTCCTTTTACGATGAGACGCCCCTGGTTTTGTTGCATTTCCAACCAACCATTGGAACCAATCTTACTCATGGTACCAGACTCAATAATGAGTTTACCAGGGCTGAATCCACCCATACGACCGTCAATATAAAGGATGTCGCCCTCACCTGCACGGACAATCAATTCAGCCTGAACAGCTTCTTCTACCACTGTTTCCACTTCATCAATAATTTCAGTAACGGCAGCTTTGTAATGCAATTGAGAACCATTTTTAATGGTCACTTCACCGGCACCCGGATACATCACCGGCCAGTTAGGAGCATCCACGGGAACAATGACATTATTGTTGTGGGGATGAGCAGCTGGATCCCAATTATAAGCATGGCTAAAATCATCACTGTCAGCACCGGTCCATACCAGAGCCAGGGCTGGGTCGCCTTCTGCCTGAGCACTAACAACCAATTCAGGACTCATAGCAGTTTCTCCGTCAACAACAGCCTCGTATACCACGTAATAGGTACCGGGTGTTTCAAAGTGAGGCGCATAAGACATAGCTGTTTCTGGTGTTGAGAATGACTCATAAGGTCCTCCGGACACAGTCGCAAACTTCCATTCGCCGGGTTGAGCAGTCATACCGTCTTTAATGATGGCTGTAACAGCAGCTCCAACGCGATCACCACGGACATATTGCATTTGCAAATGATCTAAAAGAATAATGCTGGGGGCCACGATGTACTCAATTTCATTGGAGGTTACTACCTCTCCGCCTGCCAGTGTTACCTCGCAAACCATAAAATAGCTGCCAGGCGTATCAAAAACAGGTGAAAGCACATTAGCATCGGTCACCGTCGCCAGTGTATTGTCATAAGGACCTCCGGCTTGAGTGCCATACTTCCATACGAACTGCTGGGCACCTTCAAGAGCTGTGTGCATTTCAATAGCCATTTCCGCCCCTGGTAATCCTTCCACAGCGCGCTCAACGCGGGGAGCCAGGCGATCGGACACATAAAGATAAGGTTCTCCCTCAACTTTGGGATGAACATAAGTAAAATCCTCACTCATGTCGTAAAAAATGGTTGGGTAAAAACCCGCACCACCCCTTAATTGAGCTCTGTCAAGGGCCGTCACCAAACTTCCGCGATGGTCACCTTTAATTTTTATGGATGCATTGTCCTGAATGGTCAAAATACTTCTTTCCACATTGGGCGACCAACGGGCAATACCATTGGTCGTAGAAAAATGCAACAAAGCATCATCCCTTACAAATATTTTACCACCGGTTTCATTGTTCTCTTTACTGAACAGAAAGTAAGTATCAAAACGAGCTTCTGCAGTACCTTCTACAATTAAAACACTATTAGGGTTCTCCAAATAGAAGTTTTTATTGGTTGAAAAGATACCGGATGTAACACTCACCTGTCCACCCAAATAGGTGGATGAACCATTGACACGGGCCTGAATCCCCTCATCCATGGCAAAGGTGATTTCACCTCCGGGATGTTCAATCACATTAAAGGTAGGATTTCCATCTCCATCCAAAACAGGATTTCCATCTCCATCTACAATGGGCTCTTCAAAATAATAAGGCGCAGCCACATCAAGTTTTGGGAAAAGTAGCTCCGTATCCCGACTAACAACCGGATGGTTGGGAGCTTCAGGCGTTGCATAATCTCCCACATGAGGAACCGACAAATTATTTCCATCCATACCACCCTGGGGATCCCAGTTAACAGGGTTGGTGGCATCCGTACTGACACTTCCTCGCCAATTCAATGTAACCGGGTCCTGTGCCTGAAGAAAACTTCCTCCGATTAGGCCTACTGCTGCTAACAACAGTAACTTCTTTGATTTTGAATAAAACTTTTTCATACAATAGATTTTAAGGTTCTACAAATTGCTTTTACCTTTTTAATTTGGTTGTTTACACTTCAGTGCTTATCCGGTTCAAGAAAACACTGAAAAAATACACCTTTCGGTCAGATCCCTACGCTTATTTTTTCAATCTTATTAATACAAGTTAACAAACTCACACCACTCTTAGTTCACTTTTCTTAGCCTCCTATCGCTGAAGGGGCAGAAACCAGTTGTCACGATTCATCAAACGTGACCGCACTTCTTCCGCATTTCCGGGCTCACCAGCTTCTATGAACTTTTCAGCGATGCGGTCGGCCAGGAAGGCATTATCGCCCCGACGAATGGCAATACGCACCAAATCCGCCCAGCGCTGTCCCTCAAAGGCCAGTTCCCGGCCACTTTCTTCAATAATTTGCTCTTCTAAGAACAGCATCGGATCTTCATCCGTTGGTAATTGAATGGGGGCCATGCGAACGCGCCCGCGAACCCCTATTCCTCTGTGCCATTCACCTCTGTATATAGATGGAATGTCACCATCAGAAGTCTGACGGGCATCAAAATCAAAGGGAGAAGGCAATAAATTCATGGTACTATCTACCACGACATCGTCCTCCAGGATGTATTCATAAACAATATTGCCGTAAACATCCGTCTCATAAGAGATATTGCGATAGGTATAATCATTGCCTGCATACATATCCGATCCGGGATAGGCGGCACGTACACCATTGTTCAGGAAAGCGGATGCCAGGTAGGTCTGCCCCGCCCGGTTGGCGGCCTCTGCATAACGCAGGTGCAGTCCGGCGGCACGTAGCAAGGGTAAGCGACCCGGACGTTCCAGCGGATTCAACTCATCAAACTCAGCCGTAAACTTGGTGATGACAGGATCATTGCCCACCATTTGGTAGGACCCGGTATTGCCAAAAACATCCTCCATATACCCCCTAAAATCCCCTAAGAACCCGTTGGCTTGCGTTTGACTGTTCCAATCCTTAATAATATTTTCGGAGGGCTTTAACTTATAATCTCCATGCAAATGAGAAAACAAATCATAAAAGGGACTGGGTTCATAATGACGGTGATAGTTTAAAATCCAGATCCATTCGCCATAGTAATTGGCATCTCCATAATCTTCAAACATCAAAGGCCAGAAATTCACCACACTACTAAGGTCACTGTCAAAATATCTAAGATAGCCACTGTTGTACTTACTGCTACCGGGATTATCGGAAGCGGCAGCATTCCAAAAGGGTAATTTATATTGGTCAAACTCATTGTAGCCGCCATAGCCACCATGGTGGCGCTCCATGATCATCTTATAAATCAGTGCTGATTGCTGATATTCACCCATCCAAAGTAGAAGATCGGCATAAAAAAACATGCGATCGATAAACATAGTTCGGGTATGAAAACCATCAATAACCCGATACATGGATTCATCGGTATAAGTCCCCATACTGGGAACATTTTGACCAATATCCGACATAAGCTGCGCCATCATGGCTTCAACCCCCAAGACGGGTGCATTTCCGGCATTGATATCTTCCAAATCCTCAAAAGTCTCTACCGGTTCAGTGATATAGGGGACCTCTCCATAGTGCAACACCAATTGATAATACAACCAACTGCGTAAAACGTAAACGTCAGAAATCCGTGCATTATAGGCCTCCTCGTCTAACTTCAACTCGACCAGCATGCGATCTAAATTCTCAATCACGTTGTTGCAATTGTTAATGAGGGAATAAAATGGCTTGGGATCTACCCATGGATTATCGGCACTCACCTCTTCATGATTACTGATCTCACGTAAATGGTGATCGGCATTGACGGTTACATCCATCAGGTCGGCCCGCAATTCATTCAGCACCACGAACTGTGGTCCCAAATCGAACAATTTCCCGTATAAACCCCGGATGGCGGCATCCGCATCAAATTTGTCCCGGTAAAACTCGTCTTCGGTCAGGACATCTGCAGGATCCACCTCCAGCATGTCACTGCAGGCAGAAAAACCGGCAACTGCCAACAGTGAAAGAAGCACCCCCGTTGCAATTGATTTTATATTCTTCATATCCAATATATTTTATTCTAAATCTAAAAAAGTAAGGTGACTACAATCCTATTTTCACACCCAGCATCAGGGTCCTGGTCTGGGGAACCATCCCCAGGTCCATTCCCTGTACCAGCGAATACCCACCGGCACTAAACTCAGGATCCAGTCCCTTATAATCGGTAAACGTCAAAAGATTATTGGCCGCCGCAAAGACTTCAATACTTTGAATACCAAGCGGTTTATATGGAAGCAAATAACCCAGTGTCACGTTTTTTAAGCGGACAAAGGATCCATCCTCTATCCAACGATCGGAAAAACGACTGTTGCCATTTTCGTCACCATATACCGCACGCGGAACATCGGTCACCTGTCCATCATACCTCCACCTGTTTAAGGTAGCAGTAGTCTGATTACCCAAAGCGTTCATGCTTTCCAACTGACGGCGCTGATAATTGTATACATCCCCACCTACCGAGAAGGAAACCAATGCATCTAGAGAAATCCCTTTCCACCGCATTCTGGAAGTCACACTTCCAAAGAAATCTGGATTCGGATTGCCAATCACCACCCTATCCTGTTCATCTATCACATTATCCGTTTCCGGGTTGGTGTTAACGAAGTGTACATCTCCTGCCTCAAAAGGGGCTAGTGAGGTATTGGGTAAAAGGGCATACAAATCTGCTGCATCCGCAGCCGCCTGGGTGGCAAAAACACCATTGGTCTCATAACCATAGAACACGCCGAGCGGACTACCCACTTCGGTCAAAACATAGGCGCCAAACAACTCGGTTACTTTCCTGTCGCCATTGATACTTTTGACTTCTGTTGTGTAGCTCGACATATTGAGCCCTAAATCCCATTTCAGGGGTTGATTTAAAACCTGAACATTCACGCCCAAATCAACACCTTGCGTCAAAATCTCCCCATCATTGACCAACACATCATCAAAACCACTCAATCTGGAAGCCGGAATATAGTCCAGCATATCCGTGGTCGTATTTTGATAAACATCTGCGGTCAAGGACAGGCGCTCATTAAAGAGGGCCATGTCTAACCCGGCATTGATCTTGGTATTGGTTTCCCACTTTAAAGAAGGGTTATACAAGTTCCCCTGAACAATACCCTGATAACTCCAAAGATTCTGGCTGGTGTAATATTTCAAAGCGGAAAAGTTGCCTATATCATCATTACCTGTTACGCCGTAGCCCACTCTTAATTTTAAGAGATCCAAGGCCGCCACATTTTGCATAAAAGGTTCTGAGGTCAACAACCACCCGGCTGAAACTGAAGGAAAGAAACCAAAAACAGAATTCATCATGGCCAGACCATCCGCTTCTTTCCCAAATCGACTGCTGCCGTCAACGGACATGCTGACATGCAGAAAATAACGTTTCAGGTAATCGTAATCTCCGCTCAAATAAGTGGTTAAACTATTCCACTGACCCAAATAGCCGCCTTTTTGACGAAGGATGGCCAATCCATTACCCAGTGTTCGTATCATATCATTGGCTGAGGTATAGTCTTGGCCCCAGTCCTCTTCGTTATCGTTCAAATTGATGCGTACACCACCCAAAACATTTAAGCCATGTTCATAGCCAAAGCGTCTGGTATATTGCATGCGAAAATCATTGTTCAAAGCCATATGCCTCGCTACACGGGCCTTCATTTGGTTGGTTATTTCTCCACGGGGGGTTTCTTGAGGACGAACGCCATAAGAAGGGATGAAAATGGATTCCCTGTCCTTGTCGAACGACAGCCCTACCAGATTACTAAACTGAAAATAATCATTCAGCTGAAAATTGAAATTGAAAGATCCGAAAAACCGGTAATTCACATCCCTTAACTGCTGATTGTCCAGAATAGCTACCGGGTTACTGACACCCAGTGAATCATAATCCGCCAAAACGGAACTGACATACCCCTCTTCATTGCGGATATTGGGATACAAAAAGGGTGCTTTGATACGGGCCTGAGTCACCACATCGTCCACCGACTGAGCGCCTGTTCCTCCAATGTGCTTATCGTGATAAGCAAAGGCAATATTAGAATTGAGGGTGAGTACCTCAGAGAATTTAATATCCGAGTTAAAGCGCAAATTAAACCTGGAGTATTTAGATTCATTCACCACTCCCTCATTCTGCATGAAACCAACCGACAAGGCATACAATGCCACATCATCACCACCCTTAATCCCCAAACGATAGGCCGAAGTATTGCTTTGGTCAAACACCTCCTTCTGCCAGTCGGTATTATTGTTGTAGACATAATACTGGGGATGCCCCTCCACATTGGAAGCACGTATAAGATGGCTGAGTTCGCTATAGTCCGGACCAGCTGACGACAACATATCCAGCAAATGGGTTTTATACTGAGGACCATCCAGCAACGGATAGGTTTCCGGCATAAGATTTACCCCACCATACATTTTAAAATCAATGGTAGTGGCCTGTTGACGGGCCCGAATGGTATTGATTAGTATAACGCCATTGGCCGCCTTGGCGCCATATATAGCCGCCGCATCTTTTAATACCGTAAAACTTTCGATGTCATCCACTTCAATACCGGCAAAAGAATTAACCGTATATCCTTCAATCATGGAATTACCATAGGCATTGATATCATAGATCATTCCGTCCACAATTATCAATGGCGCATTACTGGTATTCAGGGAAGATCGTCCCCTGATAAACAGGTCGGCGCCAACCCCGGGAATCCCTGAACGGGGATTCACCTTCAAACCCGGCACAGAACTTCCTAAAACACTTTCAGGAGAATCCTTCCCGGCCAAATCACCAACAAAAGGCATGTTGACGGAAGTAACAGCCCGCGGGGTGTAGGCTTTTTTCTGCGCAAAGTCCCCAAAGTTCACTTCCTGCTGAAAAGAGGGTCGCACCCCTTCCTGCATGTAAACGGCTACCTCCGAACGACCGGCCAACACCACTTCCTGTGTGTGGTAGCCCGACGAACTGATGATAATGAAATCATTGAGGGATCGAACCGGAATGGAAAACACACCATCGATATCCGAAAATGCCGATGAAAATGTAGGACAGCTGATATCGGCAAAAGCCAGAGGCTGGCCTGAAACGGCATCGTAAACCACACCGGTAACAATTATTTCTGCTGTATCGCCTGCCTGTTCCTGAGCTGCGCTGAAGGACAACAGCGTACTTAACAGAACAAACGAAACAAAAAAACGCTTTAAAAATCTCATAATCATTGCCATTTATACATTAGTTGAATTGGGGAACCAGTTTAATATAATCCAGCGTTGCTGCCATTCTAATGGTAGACTCCCCTTCCGGTACAAGCTGAAAAAACACTTCCTCGAAAGTCATATTGTTGAATACGCCGATATAAGTTTCATCATCCGTTTCATTATCAGAATAAGCAGTAAGTTCTACATCGTAGAAATTGGTACTGATACTTCCGGTAATCGGAGGTCCAAACTCTACAGGCTCACCCTCAATATCTCTTTCAGCCACTTTGACGGTACCCAAACGCTGGCGCAAAACATTATCATTGGGATAGCGTGGGGAAGTCCGGAAGTTATTAACCGCCCGCCAGTATACCTGATAACGAACAGTAGGCAATTTTCCGCCACTGATCACCAGCCCATTCACAAGCTTTCTATTGCCATGATTGTCCAGCACAAAATCCATCCCTCCGGAGGCCTTAGGGTTGCTCCTCAGATAACCCTGGGCTGAACCTGCGTCAACACCAATCCCAAAGTAGCGCTTCAGCGTTTCTGCTTCCACTTTTACCACCGGAATTTTATCTTCCAGGGAAACGGGACTGGATTCCATAATATATACATAACCATTACTGGCCTGGAAAGAACTCACTATCTGAGAAGGATCCACATCTACACGCACCCCGTCAGGAGTAACTAATTCAGCAGGTAATTCATTCGGTGCATAAGCTTCCGTAAAAACATAGTTACGGGCTATCTCCATTTGGATAAGTGCTGAATCCCGGCTGTCAGGTTCTTGAGTTTTATCGGTATAGGCTCTGAAATAGGGCTTGAACTTTTGAAATTCCGCATCAAAAGCAGCATCTCCAATTAAGAAAAGGGTGAAAGTAGAATCTTCTGACCTCAGGTCGGCCACCTCCATATTAAAAAGGTTACGCGAAACAAACACTGAATCGTAAGTGGGCAAGCCTTCGGCATTGTAACCAATTTGCTCGGAAAGCTCCGGATCAAAATACAAACCGGTCAGTGAATTCAAATAGTCCACATACTTTCCGGAGGGTGCTATTTCACTCACATACGTCCAGACCGAAGCACGCGGCTCCAAAGCTTCTTCCAGTGAATAAACCACCCCGTTATTAAGCACACTATACGTTTCGGACATCACCACATTATCCAAACTTCCAGCCTCTGCATCCAACTCGAGGACCTTTTCATTGAGCATTTTCAAATGCCCTGAACCCTCATAAGATGGCAGATACATTCTTCCCTCATAAATATGGTGTTCCACAAATAAGCGTTTCGCCTCATCCGTATCCAACTCACTGAGCACCGCACCCATGGCGTCATTGTCGGGGACAAAAACCGTATACAGCAGACTGGAAGCCAAATCGGCATCCAACCCGGTCTCTCTGGCCAAGGAGACAAACTCAGAAAACTGTGCCTGTTCATCCAGAAATTGCATCACGGTAACATTCTTCACATCCTTATTGAGCGCTGTGTGATCCTCCCAGCTGTCCTTACAACTGCTGAAAACTACAGCAATCAGGGTGAGACTGCATATCGTTAATAAAAACTTATTCTTCATAGAGCTTATATTTGATTTTAGAAACTGCGACCCGCAACTGCCCGGGAAGGCAGCATCCAAGTCAACCGTTGCATAATCCTGTTAATTATTCCTGATTACTGATGTATTCCTCGTAGGCCGCATTGATTTCCTCTTTGGAAACCAACTCACCGGTCTTTGTATTGACCCTGGGCCAAAGTTGATCTTCTTCTACCGGGATAAAATGGATCATATCGAACCAGGCGCCATTTGTACCGGTAATCCCTACAAATTTAACCCGATGAGAACCAGTTGTCTCAACTTTTATAACTCCGGCCAACTGTCCAGTCATACGGCTGGCACCGGAATTGTGCATGTAATTCAATTGTGTAATATTTCTTATTTCACCGTCTACTTCCCGGGTAACCCCTAAATCATTGGGGTTCCAACCATAGAGTTTGAAGCCTTCCATTTCCAACTGCTCTTCAGGTGTCGTATTATTCAGGGTTCTTCGATTATTAATGATGTTGGGCATGATCTCATCATTGAAATAAGCATAGTAGATGGCCTTCCGATTGTTATCTCCATATACGTTACGGGTACATACCCACATTTTATATTCACCTGCCACCAAAATGGGGGTTTTAAACTCCACCCACTGAATAACCTCAGGACGCAAATTCACATTAATGCGGTCGTCATAAACATGCCAGCCCTCCGCACCACTTAAACCGGCCGTATAAAATATTTCATTGTTTTCACCGTACCAGGTAATATTCTCCAATTGACCATTGGCAAGCGACACTGTTCCAGGGCGACGAAAAACGCCAGGCATCTTCATGATTTCCAACTGTTCAGCGACATCCCAATAAACCGCAAAAGGAAAACGCTCCTTAATTCTGAAATCCTCCTTCATTTCATGAATAACGCCATTCAGAACGGTCCGATCCGAAACAGGGCGATCAATCTCAAACCCGGGCTCATGAATGCCGGCAAAGATGTCATCATTGACCAAAACCCGGGTGCCTTCCATACGAAAGGTTAGCACTTCATTGAAGGTACGACTTAATCCAACTCTGTCATTGAGCAAGTCCGTAATGTAACGTATATTGTGATCCAAGATATGGTAGGTCACATAACGGTTCATCTCATTCAGTGTGTCTGTCAGATTGGTCGTTTCGGGAGCAATGTCTTCCAACAACTCCTCAAAAGAGCTGAAACCTTCTTCTGCATACACCAAATCCGGAACCGCGAAAACCGTATGAGGTCCTTCCGTCACCATCAGGGTATCATACCAACCGGTTTGCTTGAGGGCCTCCACAAAAATGGTGTAACTACCGTCATTTTCCAAAGCTTCTGCCGCACTCTCCATTTCCGGTCGAATCACGGAGGAAACCCTGTGTACAATGCCGTTGGCCATCCGTATATCCTGCTCTGTCAATTCGGCATACTTATTAAATTTAATAACCGCTTCATTGTCCTCGTAAAAGGTGCCGGTGGTAATGTAGTGACCAAACATATTGGTCGAATTCATGCGACCATCCACAAATTCAAGGGTACTGATGGTATCCTTAATAACGTGATAACGCACCAATTCCTTCAAGTCCGCTACAGGCACGTCATCAACAGAAGCGGCTCCTATTTCCGACAAATAGCACTCAAGGCATCATTATCGGGGGCCAACAAGGTGTAACCCCCATAGGCCTTCAAAAAGGACATACTCTCCGCGCGATACAGCAAATCTACCAACATGGAATAATCCTCCTTGTTGTTCTCCAAATACTCCCCGATCAATTCCTGAAAATTGGTTCGCTCCTGCAAATCGGGTTCTTCGCAGGACTGCAACACAGGAATGAAGACGATGGCTATTAAAAGCCAGGCGCCCATCCATTTCATCTGTATATATTTCATTGTCTTCATGGCTCTTACTTTTAAGAAATTCTATCTGTTCCTATTCCTCTGTTACGTAAAAAGAGTTTTGTTCCAACAAAGGAAAACTGGCTTCTATCTCATCGCTATGGATTGGGAAATAGTGAAAGCGTGGATCCTGGTATTTACTTAGAGCGGACTCCACTTTTTGAGGCGGCGTGGTTCGTAAAACCATATCCGTGATTAAATCCTGACGCCGGTAATTATCTCTTCTGGCATTGCGCAAAAGGTCGAACCAGCGCTTTCCCTCAAAAGCAAACTCACGCGCACGTTCATCCACAATGTAAGTGGTCAAACTGTACTGATCCGTTGCCTCCACTTCCGTATCATCCGGAGCGTTGGCCCTTTCGCGTACCTGATTAATCAAAATCTGAGCATCTGCCCCGCCGCCTTCCGTATTCGCCAAGGCCTCAGCTTTCATCAACAACACATCGGCATATCGATATACAATCCAGTTGGAAGTGGCCTCATTGCTGGGTTTGGCGGTAAACCGATCCGCTCCCAGATACTTCCAAAGGCTATATGAATCGGTAGAACGGTAAGATGCGCCATCACTTCTGATATCTGCATCCTCAGGAAGGGCCATTATGTTAAAGGGAAACAAATATTCGATGGTTTCCACATTGGCCCGATAGCGGGCGCCCTGGTTACTGCTAAACCAGTCATAATACGGATTCAATTTTTCCTGCGAAAATTGCAGTTCAAAAATGGCTTCGGGACTATTCCCCTCAACAAACAGTTCGGTAAACCAGTATTCGTCGCCTCTTACCAGACTGAACTGACCAGAGTTGATCACCGCATCACAAGCCTCAATCGCCAGACCAAAATCATCCTCCCATAAATGAACATCGGCCTGAATGGTCTTCAAAGTATACCAGGTCAAACGCCCCTTATTCTCATCCACACTTCCATGATCCTTAGGTATCAATGGTTCAGCCTCCAGTAAATCTTTTTTAATCTGTGTGTAAATTTCTTCCCGACTGGCCTTACTGTGACGCTCTACCCGTGCATCAGAAGTGGTGGCTTCCAATATCAGGGGCACCTCATTAAACACCCGCACCAGATAAAAATACATCAGGGCCCGCAAGGTTAAAACCTCGCCCCGGTATCGTTGCAATTCTTCATTGGTAAAAGCACCATCAATATCCAAAACAGGGGGTGCTTTCTCCAAAACCGTATTACAAAGGTTAATGGTAAAATAGGCACCATTCCAGCGGACATATTGATTATCCGGGGTAATTTCACTCTGATTGATCTGGAAATAACCACCATCTATCGACCGAAAAGGAGCGACCATATCGGCCCGCAACTCTCCCCAGTTAAAAACAGCTTCGGCAAAGGGATGGTCGCTTCCGCCTAAAAGGGAAGCATAGCAGCCCATAACGCCAGCGTGCACATCCTGCTCCGATTGCCAGAACTCATCCACAGTAATGCCGTTTTCGGGTTCCAGGTAGAGCCAGTCGGAACAAGCCCCCATTACCATGGCTATAGAGATTAGTACGTAATATTTAAAACGCTTCATATATAACTCTCCTTTAATACGTTAAAATGTAACAGACAAATTCAGGGTAAACTGCCTGGCCACAGGCGTGCTGGAATTGTCGTAGCCCACAGTATAAATGGTTCCATCGTTCGACTTAATGTTGATTTCAGGATCTTGTCCCGTATAATTGGTATAGGTAAGCAGGTTATTCATGGTAGTGGATAACCTCATCGAAGAAATGCCCATTCGCTGAGAAAAGGATTTGGGTACATTATAAGTAAGGGTAATGTACTTCAATCTCAGGAAGGAACCATCTTCTACAAAGCGATCAGATCCCAGCCAGTTATACCCGCTGCCCAGCATCGCTCTGGGAATATCGGTTTCGTCACCGGGATTCCGCCAACGCTTCAATGTCGATGCCAACTGGTTGTCAAAATTATGCATTTTTTCACCCTGCATCCGGGTCATGTTTATAATGTCATTACCGTAACGGAAGTAGAAGAAATAATTGAAAGAAAAATTCTTATACTTCATCAAAGAACCAAAACCACCGGTAAAGTCCGGATTGGCATCTCCCAAATAAACGATGTCCTGCGCGCTGATATTTCCGTCATTATTGACATCTTCATACATGGCGTCTCCTAACTGAAAAGGATAACGAACATTATCGAAATCATACACCATGGTCACCGGATCTCCATTGGGATCAGCGATGATATTTCCGTTGACATCACGGGCCAACAACTGCTCTTCTTCGGTATAAACCCCGTTATAGCGGTAACCATAAAAAGAACCAATGGGGTTGTCAATCTGAATAATGTTTTTGTACTGACCATTACCCAAAGTAAGGTTACGTTCCAGTGGATAGCCATCGGCCACCTCACGAAGAATGTTGTAATTCTTGGCGATATTGAAATCAAAAGTCATTGAATAATCCGCTTTCTTGATGGGCAGCGTCCGAATGGAAAAATCCCAGCCAACATTGTCCATCACCCCAATGTTCATGATATTAATTTCTGAAATACCGGTGGAGGATGGAATATTCACATCATAACCGAACATATCTTCCGTACGGTTCTGATAGTAATCCGCTTCAATTAACAAACGACTGTCAAAGGCGTCGAATGAAATACCATAGTTGTAACTCGTATAGGATTCCCACTTAAGATTTTCCAATTGCATATTGGTGGGATATACCGCATTGTATCCCAAATAATTCCAACCGAAAGTGGCATAATTATTAAAGAACATTCCTTCCTTTCTTGGTTTATTCCCGTTCTCACCATAGCTGAAACGCAATCTCATATCATTCAGCCAGTCGGCAAACTCCAAAAAGTTTTCACCAGAAACCCTCCAGGCACCCGATAATCCTTTAAATAAGCCAAAACGATTGGAAGCATCAAACTTGGAGTTGCCTTCATAACGCAAACTTCCGGAAAGAATATACTTATCCATATATTTATAATGAACCACCCCTGTCAGACCCAGATCTCGTCCCCGCCAGGACCAGAGTTAAAGCCCATACCGCCTTCACGGTATTTATTGGCCAATGATGGATCCTGCAACAAGGAAGAAGCAGAATTGGAAGTCTCCAGATCATAAAAGTTACCGATGTACTCATTGGTCATGAAATTGACCGCTGTGGTCAAGTCGTGCACATTGTAAAAGTTCTTGGTATAATTTAACTGATTATTGGTGTAGATGTAGTATGAATCATCATCTTTATCAAAGGCGCGATTCACCCAACTATCGGTCCAGGTTTTTCCTGTGGCCGTTTGTGGCAAAAAACGGTTCACCTTATTGGTATTCACATCAAAGGATAAATTCATGGTGTATCTCATACCAGGCATAATATCGTAGTACAAGGAGAATTTATTGGTAATACGATCGTTCAATGTCCTGGAGAAGCTTCATTGGCCAAAGCAACGGGATTATAAGTATCCGGTGCTGTTCCCTGAGAGTTACTCTCGGGGGAAAAATAATTGGGGGTCAAATTTCCCTCGGCATCATACTCATACAAGGACATAATCGGCATTTTTCGGTAACCTACACTGCGCACGGAACGGCTGTTCTTAATGGTTTCGTCTGAATAATTCCCATAGGTATCACTATGGGTAAAGGCGAAGTCGGCGCGCAAGCGCAGTTTATCCGAAATATCATAATCGAGATTCAAACGTGTGGAAAGACGATCAAGACTGGTACCGACAGTGGTACCTTCCTGCCCCTGGTAGTTCACTGAAAAGCGGTAAAAAGCTTTGGTTCCACCACCAGTAATGGAAAAGTCATGGTTCTGAATGTAGCCATTCTGCGTCAGGTGATCCATCCACTTGGTATTGGCGCCATAATTATAGAAATAATAGGGGTCATCGGGACTTTGCAGAAACTCCCGATAAGTATCAAAAGGCATGGGCGTATTGTTGCTGTTGTAATAAGCTTCCTGCATCAGGGTGTTGTACTGATCACCATTGAGTAAAGGAATGGTGGGAGGAGTGGGCGTGTAGGTTCCGCGGAAGGTATATTGAACCATGGGTTTCCGTCCTTTGCTTCCCCGCTTGGTGGTAATAAGTAACACGCCGTTGGCGGCGCGTGTTCCCCACATGGCAGTGGCGGCCGCATCCTTCAAAACCGATATTTCAGAAATATCGTCCACCGGAATATTCAACATTTGAGAGTAGCCCTCCTCATTGGCCGTAGCAAAGTTAAAGTCGGACGATACATTGACCTCATAGGGGATGTTATCCACCACAATCAGCGGACTGGCATCCACAGACAGGGTATTGACACCCCGGATACGAATACTCATTCCGGCGCCCGGATCCCCACTGTTGGCAGTAATATCCACACCAGACATGCGTCCCTGAAGGGCCTCGTCAATGGAGGAGGCCTGAACACCTTCAAATTCCTCGGTCGAAATTTTGGAAACAGGAATGGCCAAATCCCGGTCGGCCACATTCAAAGCCCCGGTATTGGTCCGGCGATATCCGACAATTTCTGCACCTTCCAGCTCGGTTATAGCGTCTGCCAAATTCACATTAATACGCGTACGACCTGCTATTTCCACGGTTTGGTTTTGATACCCCACACTGGTAAATTGTAGTCGATTGGTATTGTCACGCACTTCAATGATATAATCCCCGTCCAGATTGGTCACGGTACCATTGATCAAACGATTGTTCTGATCCAATTCGGCCACTGTCACACCAATAACTCCCTGGGGCTCAAAATCACTGGTGACCTTTCCCCGAACAATGCCTCTTTGTTGGGCCGACAGCGGAAAAAGCAGAAAAAGTGCCTGTACAAACAGTATTGCTTTAACTATTTTAAACATAGATTCTATCTATTAAAATTATTCAAATTAACGCAGGCATAGAGCCTGTCTTCACCAAGCCTTTGGTAGCGACCTATTCTTCGACCACCTCCGCGCGGTAATCCAGATAATTGTCCATCAAATGAATGATGGCACGATTGGCCAGCACGTTGGTATGAGCAGAAGTCCCTGTAGCAGTAACCACCGACTCCCGGCCTTTTCGGTCATATATTTTCAGTTGATCGGGCGTGTTGCTGTCCACCGACACAAAAGTATCTCCCTCATTATCCCGGTAATTGGTATAGGCTATATTGCTGTACCCACCATTGGGATAAATAATTTGACGCTGCAGAATATGGAAATGCACAAAACGTTTGACCATCTCATGCTCTTCCTGGGTAAAGTCAGCAGCAGTTATCTCAGGCAATAAGCCGTCCACAACAGCCTGATCAATAGCCGCATTATTGGGAATCAAAAAGGTCTGGTCATCCGCAATAGATACATCTGTAATCCGTTTGGTATCCGGGTCATAAACCAAACGACTCTTTTCATTGGGATCTTCAGCCCCCGGTGCAGTCGAATTGGCCGACTTCTCCAAATACCGGTAGAAATTCCGGTAATTAGGATTGGCTTCCAAAAAGGCCCCGATGTGTTGTGTGGTGAACATGAGTGGCCGACTGATCTCATAGCTTAAACCATTGCGCATGGTATCATTAACAGCCTGAAGAACAGAAGCCGTAGAGATGGTCTGACCGGAGGCCCAGATGCGGCCTCTGAAATAACGGATATACTCCCCGTTATTGGTTTCCACCAGACCGAAACCGGTAGACATGTCCTTATAGGATTCCTCCGGGTCAGCAATAAAAATCATATGCAGGTTCAGCAAGCGGTTCAATGCATTGGTAATACTGATGTCTTCCCATTCCGGAATATTGTGTTCCCAGAGATTCTCTGTGGCACTGTAGGTAATCCCCAAATCCTCAAACTGCTGATTGGATACCAACAAAATTTGCTGACGGGAAATAGGATTACGCAACTGAAACTGGTTTTCGGTAGCCACCAGTGCCCGATAAAACATGGTATAACGGGGGTCGAGTAAAACGTCCCGCATAACCGTAGAAAAGGAATTGGTCTCCTGAACTTTATTAACGGTATAATAAAACCCGTTACTACCTATCTCACTGTCGACCACATCCACATCCTTGTCGAAACGCGCCGGCTCCCCAAAATAGTTTTGGGTGGTTTCAAAGCGGCTAGGCCATACAGCGGTTCTGAAGAAATGCGCGTTAATCAACTCTTCAATGACAAATTGAGGCATTTGTTCCAGCGTTTCATACCCGTAGGCCAAAAACACATTGGAAAAATACGTCTGCAAGGCTTCATTGGTAGGCGCAAACAATGTCCAACCGTTGGTTTGGTATTGGGTACTTCCCTGCTCACGCAAAAAATTCTCACTATTGAGCGGAAAATGCAGCGCGGGATAATCTTTGATATAAATATTCTTATAAACGCCGGTGTTTCTTTCTTCCTGCAATAAAAAATCCCGTGGAGCCGGTCGCAGTTCCACCATGAAACGATCTATTACATCTTTAAAATCTGACGATTCCTCAGCATTGTAAAGGATTTCCTCGAGATTAGGCAAAGGAAGAATCACCTTGTCCACCACATGCACAACGCCATTTTCACTTCGCAGGTCTTTCCGAATCACCCGGGCATCTGCAGCGTTAAAGCCGGAAAACTCAGCATCGGGATAAAAGAAATTATAATCCGCAACTGGTAAGCCTTTGGTCTGGAAAAAAGCGTCTGTAAAAAAGGGAATACTCTTGTTGTTTTTATCTTCCAAATAAAACAAGCCACTCTGCCCGGGAAAAGGAGAAGCCCCGTTGACATCGACCACATCCACCGCACTTCCTTCGTAAGGCTGATAACTGTAAACCCCCTTTGTTTTCATGGTGTTTCTGCGATAGGCGATATTCAGATTCTCCTCCCTGTCCTCATAAGCCACAGCCCGTTGAAAATCATCGATTTTATCGGAAGTCGAGGCCACAGTTACCAAGGAATAGGCAACGATATCATTGGCCATCTCTTCAGAGATTTCACCTATGGAACCAATCCCATTCTCCTGCATGAACTTTTCAAACGCCGCATCATTAGGGACAAAAGCCGTATAAAAGCCACTGGCCTTTAACAGTCGTGCATATCCGGTTTTATCAACGCAAGCCAGATAGTGCGAAAAATCCCCTTCTGCTTCCAGCATCTGATAGATGGGCTCACCTACCCATGAAGGTTTTTCATAATAATTGTCGTCTTCGCAAGCCGTCATAAAAAACAACGACAGGCCAAAAACAACAACCATTAGAGACTTAGAAAAAACATTCTTCATAATTTGTACATTATTTAATCATTCTTTTACACCAATATTTGATTGACTCAACACCACTTGTTAACTGAAAAAAACGCTTTTTTAAAATCCTTTCTTAAAAAAATAAAAGGAAAACAAAAGCCAGTTTCACCATCTAACCGGTAAAACTCACCACTACGGACGCTATCACAAAAAAAAGGATTAAGGCTGGGTCAAAAACTCTTTAAGAATATCACAAATATAAAACACAATTTAACAGTCATCAATACACAAATTGACACTTCAATTGTATAATTTGGCACCAGAACGGACAATACCAATTAACATTTACATACATCTGTGAACAACAATTAATAATTGTATTTGTTTAAAACTCAGTATTTACTCCGCTTTTTCATAGAATTCAATTTCCACAATATTCAGACTGCCCTCACGATTTTCCTCTTGGTCGGCCAGCACAGCTTCATCCTTCTGTCCGGTAATCTCCACAATGCCGTACTCATCTTCATAACTGGTGGCACCAATCAACTGAACCATTACCTCCTTGCCTCTAATTGTTTCAAAATCAATACTGACATACCCTAAGTTACGGGGCGTACTACCCTTAAAAACTTCCCGACCTTCAACCGTAACGCGAATAGGGTAGCTGCGGGTTCTGTGACCACTGAGTTTTATGTTGATCTGACTCAATTCAGCTTCACGTTCTAATTGATAACGCACCCAGCCCTTGTCCAGATGATTGTCATTGGTCCAACTGGTTTCTTCGTTGTCATCAAAACTTTGTTTGACATCCTCACTATTGATGCCGGCATCCGCTGCCACAGGCTGGACAGCTATTCGGGTTTTTCGGTACGAAGGGGTCATGGGCGTAGGTCCTTTACCTATGAAAGAAGGTAATCCATCTGCCGGAAGCACTGTGCTTAAACCGTTTTGAGTAACAAATGGCAGGGTTGTTAACTCAAGTTTGGCCGTTTCAAGTCCCCTTGCCTTTGCGGTCAGTTGAATGGTTCCGGCTTCAGTAGTGGAGCGTACCAAAACACGGTTGACGCCCCCTTCTACTGGCAATTGCTTCGATAAAATATAATTATCCGGTCCCTGGGCAATGCCACCGAGCCACTCCGCAGGCCCCTGTAGCTCAAAGTTGACCATATTAAGGGCGGTGGGACAGCGACGCCCCTTGGCATCCACCACTTCCACCTGGACGAGGGCCACATCGGCTCCATCGGCTCTAAAGCCGGCAGGTGAAACCATGGGCGTCAATTGAAGCGCGTGGGGCTTCCCGGCTGATTGGCGAACCGCCTCAGTTACTTTCAGTCCTTCCTGATTGTACCCTACGGCTTTGATTTCGCCTTCTGCAAAACAGACATCTTCAAAAGTAAAGAGAAAGCGATGACTTTGCCGTCCCTTGCCCAGTAATTGACCATTCACGAACAATTCCACCTCCTCAGCACCGGAAACCACATATATATCCTTGACCGTGCCCTTTTTATAATTCCAGTGCCCCAGAATATGGGTCAGCGTGTCTTCCAGTTCCACCCATCCGGCCCACATAACCTGGTGGGCCCAGAAACCGTCTTTGGGAATGCGCATGGGATCGACTTCTCCGCTTCTGCGGTAATTCTCCTCTCCTCTATGGTGGGTGTTGGTATCACTGAAAATAATATTGGCACCGCCACTGTTCACCCGCTTACCGGTCCCCGGACGCTCGCGCCAGTATTCATTCCAGCGAATCACATTTTCAATGGCATGGGAATCCTGATTGCGGTTGTAAACACTGGCATCATCACCTTTGTAGAGCGGGCCATCGCCATCTTTGTGATAGGGAGGGGTAAACTCGTCCCAATACTTACGCAGGCCTTCATCCCGTGAATATTCATTGGCAAACAAAGGCTTGCGGGCACTCTTATTGATGTACAGCATTTCTCCTCCCCACTCTGCCGTTTTACTGGCCAGCATTTCCCGACTGCCCATGGCGCGACCACCATGGGGATCGTACTTGTCGCGCACAGCCAACAACTCCAACATGTGCGATTCACGTATGCCTTTATTGCCACCTTCGTAAAAAAGAATACTTGGATTGTTACGGTTATAAATAATGGCATCCCGCATCAACTCCACGCGTTGGTCCCAGCGTCGACCGGTGACATCATGTTCCGCATCTCCGGCAGGCATCACCTGAATCAAGCCCACCCGGTCGCTGCTTTCCACATCCTGTTTCCATGGGGTGATGTGCATCCAACGGACAAAATTCCCGTTACTTTCTATCATCAACTGATTGGAATAATCACTCAGCCAGGCAGGTACCGACATGCCCATAGCCGGCCATTCGTTGCTGGTACGCTGGGCATATCCTTTGAGCATGATCACGCGACCGTTTAAATAGATCATCCCATCCTTGTACTCCGTTTTCCGAAAACCGGTACGAATGGGAACTTCATCCACAATGGCACCGTCCATTTCCAAACGGGCACGCACCTTATATAAATAACCATAACCCCAGCTCCAGAATTCCAAATTGTCCATGTCGGCAGAAGCAGTTAAAACACTTAATCCGTCCGGAGAAATCATACGGGGTGAGCCTTTAAAGCGCTGGACTTCCTTTCCGTCCAAATCTTCCACCACCACATCCAGATTAACAACCCGGGCACGATCGGTCTCGTTGCGTACTTCAGACTCGACATGCACAGTGGCCTTTTTGGCCGGGATGTCAAAATCACTGGCATATACGTACACCCCGGTTGTTCCCAAATTAGAATACAAAGGAAGGGTCTGGTATACCTTATTGGTGATATGAAGAAAAACATTCTTGGTCAGCCCTCCATAATTGGCATTAAAATTTCGATCGGCCCACTGGTAACGCTGATTAAAAAACCGTTCGCGGTAGTTCCAGTCGTTATCTGTCCTTACAGCTATCACATTCTCCTGTGGGTAAGGCTTGAGCAGAGAAGTCAGGTTCAATCCTACAGCCATTACGCCATTCTCATGCAACCCCACCAAAGTACCATTGACATAAAATTCACCGGCTTGCCGGAGACCTTCAAATTCAACAAATACGTTTTTGTCATCACTTCCCTCAGGCAAAACAAAGGTCTTTCGGTACCAGGCAATACCGGTTGAAAGGTCTTTAATATCCAGTTTGAAGGCCTCATCCTCATTCCAGGCATGCGGCAAAGTAACAACCTCCCATTGCTGATCATTGAAGGATGTATGAGCTGCCCCTTCCGGATCACCTACATAGACTTTCCAGTCGGAATTAAAATTATACGCCCCGCGGTGCGGATTATTGGCGGTTGCCTTCGACTGAAGCAAGAAGGTCATAACAATTAACGACACAAAAAAAGATCTCAAGCTCATACTAACCGTTTTTCAAGATTGTTTACAATTTTATACAAACAAAAATAGCCGAAGCCCCACACCCCCTGCCTATCATTTCGGGTCAAAAACCAATCATTTTGTTTCACCAGGGATCAACAGGGCCTTTAACGAAGTCGTATAGGCGTATTTTTAAAATTTAGAGAAAGAAACAGGCAGGAAAGGAGCAACGCGAAATTCACGATTGACAGCCGACAAAAAACAAACCACGCTTAACGGTTTTGCATAAAAGACCGTGGCGTTTGACCGTAGTATTTCTGAAAAGCCCTTGAAAAATTCCCCGGCTCAGAATATCCGAGGCGGTCGGCCACTTCATTGACATTGTTTTCACCCGAACGCAACAAATCGGTCGCAAATTTCATGCGTATTCCGGTTACCAGTTCGGAGACCGATTGCCCACTTGTGGCCTTCACCTTGCGGTAGAGTTGGGTCCGACTTAAATGCAGACATTCGGCCAATTCTTGTACGTCAAAAACGCCTTCCTCAACGTGTTGCCGGACGCGTGAAAGAAATTCATCGACAGGGGCTTCCTCAACGGATGCTGGCGATGGTTCGCTGCTCCCCTTCTCTGCAATAGCAATGAGGCGTTCACGGATTTGATCCCGGGATGCCAGCAAACGTCGGATTTGTGCCAACAGGAGGGTCGACTGAAAAGGCTTGGTGAGATACACATCGGCTCCAGATTCCACCCCCTCTACATGGGCCTCGGAATCGCTTAAGGAGGTGAGCATAATGACGGGAATAAAACAGGTTCTCATGTCGTTGCGCAACTTCTCACAAAGTTCCAATCCCGATAATTCCGGCATCACCACATCGGTGATGACCAGGTCGGGATGGTTTTTCAGTGCCCGCTCAAAACCCATCTGACCATTGGAGGCCTGCAAAACCTGATAGAAGGGCTGAAGCGTTTCTGCCATATAATTTCTGATATCGTGGTCGTCTTCCACCAATAAAATGGTGGAAATCTCCACATCCACCCCGGCTTCCAATGAAGCGGAAGGATCCCCATCGTCAACTGAAGTGAGAAAGGAGGCGGGCAAATCCGCAGTGATTGACTGGTCGTTCACCACCGTCAGGGGCAATACCACCTTAAAGCAGGCCCCCTTTCCGACCTGGCTTTCTACTGAAATCTCTCCCTTATGCAACAATACCAATTCCCGGATATAGGCCAGACCCACTCCGTTGCTATTTTGGTCAGCCAGCTCATTCGCCTTATAAAACAGTTCAAAAATCTGATTCTGGATCTCAGGCGCAATGCCCTCGCCGGAATCACGCACGATGATCTGCACGTAAACGGGCCCATCAGGCTCCCGCTTACGACCGGCAACCTCTGAAACTTCCATGGAAATCCGTCCACCCTGCGGGGTATACTTGAAGGCATTGCCCAACAGATTATAGAAAACCTTCTCCATCTTATCCACATCTGCCCAAACAAGCAGCTGGGGAAGTTCGCTTTCAAAACGATAATCAATGCCCCGGGTAGCAGCCTTTACCTCAAAGGAAGCATAAATGGCATACAATAATTTTTGAAGAGCAGCCGGCTGCCAGTTAAAACTTTCGTGTCCCGACTCAATGCGCTTAAAGGCCAAAAGCTGATTGAGTAAGCGCAGCAAACGCTGCGCGTTCTTTTGAATCAGCGATAGATATCTCCCTTTGTCCTCAGGAGTAATCTCTGTATTGATCATGCGTTCCACCGGGTCGAGGATCAGGGTCAGCGGCGTCCGTAATTCATGAGAAATACTTGTAAAAAAGCGGGAACGCAGACTTTGCATTTCCTTGAGTTTATCAATCTCAAAGCGTTCGAGCTCAATTTGATGTTTCAATCGCCACTTGACGAGAAAAACATAATAAACCCCCATGACGATGAGCAGCAAAACCAAAAAATAGCCGATGTAGGCCAGAGGTCCGCGCCACCATGGCGGCAAAATCCGAATAGCCAGGCTTGTTTCCTGAGAATGCCATACCCCATTACTATTGGCCGCTTTCAACCTGAAAACATAATCCCCGGGTGGCAGACCGTTGTAAACAGCCCGCCGGAACCGGCCGTCCCCCTCTACCCAGTCACTGTCGAACCCCTCCAGGTAGTAGGCATAACGATTGTGGGCAGGATTGGCATAATGCATGGCCGAAAACTCCAGCGCAAAATTTCGTTGGTCATAGTCCAGCACCAAAGAAGACGTCAAATAGACGGGCTTTTTCAGTAACACTTTGCCACCCACTTCCCTGCCGGGAAGCACCCTTTCGTTATTCAAGTACAAATGGGTAATTCTCGCCTCAGGCGGATATTGGTTGCCCTGCATCTTATCCGGTAAGAAACTGACATACCCGTCAAGCCCCCCAAAATACAGGCGACCCGTTATCGAATCCCGATAGCCGGCCCCATCCATAAATTCATAGCCCCGATTGGCCACTCTGACCGTAAAATTGGTAATCGTCTCATCATCTATATCCACACGTGAAATGCCCCGTTTGTGACTCACCCACAAATGCCCTGCTTCATCCTTTAATATCCTGCGATGTAAGCATCTGCCAGTCCGTCGGCTTTATTAAAGACCTTGACCGCACCTGTATGGACATCAATTTGACAGAGGCCGTTACCGGTCCCTACCCACATATGTCCCAGTCCATCTTCCAAAAGAGAATAAACCCGGTTATCCGGCAATTGTCTGCCAGGGGCTGAAGCCCTGGCATAGACCAGCGTATCGGTCCAGTCTCCAGTCACCGGGTCCCGCGAAATCCGGAAGAGTCCGGACAACTCCGTCCCTGCCCAAATACTGCCATCCCGGCCAAATTCCAAAGCCATGACACTGGAAGGCGTCTCCATAAAAGGCAGGTCGTAGGTCTCGAACTCATCCGCCGCACGGTTGTAACGCAGCAAGTTATTAAATCCGCCCACCCACAGGGTTCCGGACCGGTCTTCTGAAACGACGTAATAAGGGGTATTGGCCACCTTGTCGGGATGATATCTTTGAATGTGTTCCGTGTCCCGGTGATACCGGTACAACCCCATCCGGTACCCCATCCAAACATCACCGACTTTGTCAAGGTACATGGCACGAATGTTATCAGAGCTAAAGGCCGGATGGCGAACAGGCTTCAAAACCTCGGCACGTCCAGTTGTTTTATCCGTCAAGGCCCAACCGTTGGCACTCGATCCCAGCCAAAGCTGGTCGGCATCCACCAGAATGGTGCGTACCGGCGCCTTAATCAAATGCTCATCCACTTCTAAGACAAAAGGGGTATAAGTGAAGTGGTCGGATTCAACATCGACATAATTAACGCCTCCCATGGCCGTACCCACCCACAATATGCCGGTTTCATCCAGATAAATACTGTACACAATATCGTTACTCAGCCCGGGCTCAGAAAAAATACCGGAATGGTATTCCATGGAAGCCCCGCTTTTCTGGTCGGTCTGCCATAGGCGGTGTTCCCGAATCTCCCATCGAAAGGCCTCATTTTCTGCTTCGTAATAATAATGGGCATTGTGTCGGTAGGTAGAATCCTGCAAGCCTTCAGGCAATTCATTCGGGTTAAAGCGGGTAAAATCATTCGTTTCGTAGTTGTAACGGCAGACAATGGTATCAAAGGTGGATACCCAAATATCGCCTGCGCCGTCTTTATAAAGCAGGTGCACCCGATTGTTAACCAGCGATGTACTGTCGTCCGGATCAAAATGGTAATTGGTAAATTGATAACCATCATAGCGACTCAGTCCGTTCCAGGTGCCAAACCACATAAAACCGTACTTGTCGCGCACAATAGAATGCACCGTATTCTGAGGCAGTCCATCCTCCACCGTCAAATGGGCAAATTGCAGATGCTTCTGCCCGGTGCTGCTGGTCGCTCCTAAAAATAGCAACAAAAATCCCAACACCAGCGCCGTTGACCATTGTATCGATAGAAAATTAACTTTTTGACTCATGGATGTATCAAACCTTTAACTGTTGCCATCTTATCGCCTCTAAGAAATTGATCCCGGGTCTACTCGGCTGATGCAGCCGCATCCACAGCGGTTGATCACGGTCACAGACCAAACGTCCGTCCTCGAAAAACAACTCGACCACCTGAAGGGAACTGCGTCGTTGCTCGAATAAATCATGCGGATCGGTACCGTCGCGTCTGCCCGGATGCGTGAAATAATACAGAAAGGCGCGATCGTTGTTGATCACCACATCGGCATGTCCGCCCATCACTTGATCGTCCTCCCCTGTTCCTGGAGCCTCCAGCAGATTGCCGGGCAGGTGCTTCCAATCCAGCAGATCGTCACTTTTATAAACGGCCAGACCACTCCAGACATCCGTGATCATCCAGTATTGACCTTTCCACTCGAACACTTTTGGTCCCTCGCCCCCACGGCTCTGTCGATGGACACCCTTCCCTTGTCGGTCCATTGGAACAAATCCGGACTATCGGCATAAAACATGGCCTTACCGGCTCTTTCATTGTTGTACCACAAACGCCAGGAACCATCGGGCAACTGAAAAACGCAGGCATCGATAACACGGTCAGAGGCCAGTTCCAATTTGGACTGAAATTCCCAATTAATCAGATTGGTACTGGTCAGGTGCAGGATATCCCTGGGGTGACGCCAATCCTGAAAGATACCGGGCACATAAGTCAGATACATGTGGTACAGACCTTCGTGCTCAATGACCTCGGGGGCCCAGTGCGTATAATCTTTCAAGCGGTAATCGATATCGGCCGTATCCCGGTAGGTCCAGTTGACCCCGTCTTTGGAGGCGGCAATACCAATCCGGGTACCGTGCACCCACTCAAAACCATTCAGGGTGGTGTCCTTGGCCCGGCGGTTGGTATAAAACATAAACCACTCTTCTGCTTCCCTGTTAAAGACAACCACCGGATCGGCCGTGCCGTCATATACCGGGTCCCGAAACAGTGGCTTGGGGACCAGCACATCTTCCTGAGAAGCCGAAAAGTCACAGGCGCCCAAAACCAACACCATCAGAATCAACATGATTCTTCCGAAGAAATATTTAAAGTCTGTCATAATTATCAATGGTTCGTAAAACAAAAATAAAGATACACACAATTTAACACATATCCATTCTAACAAAACAACTGCTTTGGCCATGGGGTCAAAGCAGTTACAACTCATTTATAATTCAAACACACTAAAAAGCGTTTTGGCAACGGCCGCCACTAAAGCGCCTCAAAGCCCTCAACATTTTTGTGTATGTGCGCTTCCTGTGAAAGCGCACCATAAGTAACATTTTCCAGACGAATATCCTTCACCGGCATTTCTTCCTCCCCCAAAATGCGCGAAACAAATTGGACATCCCCTATCTGGATATTGGTCAACACCACATCCGAAATAGTGGTCAGTCGTCGCTCATAAGTCGGCACCAAATCCCGCCACTGATACAACACATCCGTCTCAATACCCAGAACTCCATCCCGAATATCACCGGCTTTCACATTGTGGACAAAAATATTTTTCACATAACCGCCCCTGCGTTCATTGGTTTTGATAAAAACCAGGTGAAACATTTTGGCTCCCTCTTCCACGATGCAATTATCCATGAACACATTCTCCACGCCACCCGATAATTCACTGCCAATGGCCAAAAGCTGGTGACCGTTTTTTATGAGACAGTTACGAACCACCAGATTTTTGGTGGGGGTATTCAGGCGCCAGGCATCCTGGTTGCGACCCGATTTCACGGCAATGGCATCATCACCCTGATCAAATACACAGTCCTCGATGAGCATATTCTGGCTCATCTCCGGATCTACCCCGTCGTTGTTGTGGCCATGCGCCAAAACATGGACGCCCCTGATCACCACATCGCTGCTGAGGTAAGGGTGAATGACCCAAAAGGGACTGTTTTCAATGGAGACATCTTCGAGAAGCACATTTTTACAACGGTTGAATTGTATGAAATGGGGGCGCAAATTGGCATCGTTGCCCACCATTTGGCGCTCTTCCACAGGCACCCCCTGAGCGGCCATGTGGTACAACTCCTTCAGAGCCGCCATATGAGGCTCGGGACGGGGAAACCACTGTTCCCAGACGGCCATTTCGGCCTTCAATTTACCGGAGCCAGTTATGGCCACATTTTCACACTCGTAAGCATAGATGAGGGGCGAATAATTGTAGCATTCCATACCCTCCCAGGTGGTATGCACCGAGGGCAGATAGTGCTCCGGTTGACCGGAGAAAAGAAGAACGGCATCCGCTTCCAGATGTAAATTGACATGACTGCGGAAATGAATGGCCTTGGTGGGCCATTCTCCGGCGGGCACCACAACCACACCGCCTCCAGCAGCAGAGGCTTGCTCCATGGCCTGGGCTATGGCAGCGGTGGTCGCCTCCAAATCATTTGCCCGGGCGCCAAACTCGGTGATATCCAAACGGACGCAAGCCGAAAAATCAGGCACGGTGATCTCGGGCATATCAAAAGGTGCTTCAACAGCAATGGATTGGTGGGTAACGGGACTCGTTTTTGGCCCACAGGCCGAAAACAAACCGGTCATCACCATCAGCAAAATCAAAAAACTAAAATTATTCATGGTCAAAAATTTTAAGGCCATTTCCAACAAACGGCTATTCCATTACACCAGTTCTTTAAAAGATTTCCAGCGCTTCAGATCCAGGTCAATTTCGGGTTGGGCATATTTTAACACACCATTCATAATAACCAATGCAGCGCCCAGGGCACTGGAATTGTCCACACGTGAAGTCAGCACTTCATACGAAGGGAAGAAGTCGCCCATGAGGCGAACAAAAATCTCATTGCGGGCAAACCCACCGGAGACAAACATTTTATGAACCTGTCTTTGGTCACTGATGACCAGACGAATGGACTGTGCGGTCAGGCGCGACAAATCAAACATTAATTGGTGGTAAGCCGTATTAAAATCGGCAAAGGCACTCAGGTCAATGGCCTCGTCCACATAAGCTTCCGGCACGCCGGAAGCGAAGAAGCCAGGCAAGGGACAAGTGCCATCCACCATTTGACCGACCAGCTCGCGATCGACCACAATATCTTTATAAGCCTGTGGCGACACGTCAAACCACTTGGTCAGGCGTTCCACATTCACATCGTGAATGTGGCCCAGAAAGAAGCGGGAAGATTTAACACTGTTTTGGTTGACACTGATATAACACAGGGAATCCTGCTTTAATTCTTCCGCCGTTAAAGGCTCATGGTTAAAGGGGTTCATATTGATGCACCAGGTACCGGTACTGATAAGCAAAAAGGGTTCCGATTCGGCCATCAGATAGGGTACCAGAGAGGCAGAACTGTCATGAATACCCACACCACATTTCACTTCACTATCGCCCACAGTTACTTTGTAAAGCGTATTATTTTTAACCGGATCGGGCAAGGAAACGCCTGCCTCCCTGAGCCAGGGGTGATATTCCTGGTGGTCAAAGTCCCACATAAAGGTATGGCAGCCAATGGAGGTCAACTCTGACACATACTTCCTTGTTAGCAGAGATGATAAATACTGGGGAAAATGCAGGATGTGCCGCGCTTTTGAGAAAACATCCGGTCGCTCCGACTGCATCCAACTGATTTGAACACCGGAATTGAGCATCATGCCCAGGGCCGGACTCGCTGTGTTGCGGCAAAATTCCACCTCACCGCCATTCTGATCAAACAAGGCTTGCTGAAATTGTGCATCAATGGGTTTTAAATAATTGTAAACGGGGGTCAATCGCTTGCCCTCCCCATCCAACCACACCAAAGTGGCGCCATAGGTCGAGAAATTAACACCTGCCAATTCGTAATGCTTGTTGCACACCAGATTCTCCAAAAAAGAAAACATCCATGATTCTATCCGTTCAATGTCATCACACTCTACGCCATCCTCATCCACTGTGGTTGAGAACTTCTCCTCTGTCTCATAGACAACTTTCAGAGATTTATTAATGAGTAAGACCTTTTTATTGGTCTTGCCAATATCGAATATGGCCACAACTTTTTCCATGCCAGCTAACTTTCTACGTTACAAAAAAAGCCCACGAAATGCAGGTGCATTTGGTGGGCCTTTATCATTCATCTATCTCTTCACCAAAACCGCTTGCTCATATTTTTGAACATCGGCTATAAAACCATCTCCTGAAGGTACATTATTGACCTGGCAGTAATAATCCCACACGGCGCCAAACGATCGGGTTTTAAGTACTTCCAACAAAGCCAGTCGCTCAAAATACTGTCCTTTTTCTTCGTATTCCCGTAAGGTCTTGGTCGGTTCCAGCATGGCCACCATAAAGGCTTGTTGGGCCGCACGGGTACCTACAACGTAAGCGCCGACCCGATTGATGGAACCATCAAAAAAGTCGAGGCCGATTTTCACCCGGTCCAGATAATTGTTGCGTACAATTTCACTGGCAATCAGGCGCACCTCATCGTTGAAAGTTACCACGTGGTCGGAGTCCCAGCGAATGGGTCGACTGATGTGCAGCAATACATCATCCACGAACTGCAGGCAGGAAGAAATCTTATCGCCCACCGACTCAGTCAGGTGAAAGTGTCCGCTGTCCAGACAAATGGCCTTGCTATTGGCAATGGCATACCCAAGGTAAAAGTCGTGCGAACCCACTGTCATTGATTCGGCACCAATACCAAAGAGCTTACTTTCCACGGCGTCAATCATGTGTTCTTTGGAATAGGGAGTGGACAAGGCCTCATCCAAAGAGGCTTTCAAAAGGGCGCGGTGACCGTTTCGATCGATGGGCTCATCTTTGGAACCATCCGGAATCCAGGTATTCATGACACAGGGTGTTCCCAGTTGCTTACCCATTTCAGCAGAAATGGCCCGGCAGCGCTTCACATGTTCAATCCAGAATTTCCGCACACTTTCGTCTTTACTCGACAGAGTAAAACCGGTGTCGGCCATGGGATGAGAAAAACAGGTCGGGTTAAAATCCAGTCCCATGCCGCGCTCCTTGGCCCAATCAATCCAGCCCTGGAAATGCTTCACTTCAATCTGGTCCCGATCGACCAACTCGCCACCAAACTCGCCATAGATGGCGTGCAGGTTGAGTCGTTGTTTACCGGGCAATAGTGCCAGCACCTTATCCAGGTCGGTCCGCATCTCCTCAATACTGGTCGCTTTTCCAGGGTAATTACCGGTCACCTGAATGCCACCGCCACCCAGCTCGGCATCGGGCTTCTCAAATCCACCCACATCATCGGTCTGCCAGCAGTGCAGACTAATTTGCACTTTATCCATTTGTTTCAGAACGGCATCGGTATCCACACCCAGAGCTTTATACTGCTCTTTCGCCAGTTCATAAGCCTTTTTCACACTCTCTTTACTATCCATAATATAACTGTCTTAAAAAATTAAATCAATTGGTGGCGGTTATCCCCATGGCATTGCCAATACCTACAATGATAACGGCTAATAAAATAACGGCGATACCCATCGAAATGGTCAAAATGGTTTTGCGTGAAGTCCCTTTCCATTCCTTGTTATAAATACCCCACATATTGGCGGTAAGGATGATGGTGGACATGTGCAAAATCCAGGAGCTCGCGCCACTGCCAATCTTGCTTTCTCCCATTCCATAAAAGAAGAACTGCAAAAACCAGGTGGTTCCGGCCAGAGCGGCAAACATATAATTATTGAACAAGGGCTTCTTCTTATTCACATAATCGGGATATGTCCTGTTTCTGATACTCAGAATAACACACCAGATTAAGTTGGTGGTTAAGCCCCCCCATAAAATAACGACAAAGGTGACGTTGTTGGCAAACAGCAAGCTTGATCCGGTAAAGAACCTGTCGGGCACCATGGCTGCCTCTTCTGCAATCACCTTTCCGGCTTCTATTCCAAAACTGAAGAACGAACTCAAAACCCCTGAAATAATCGCAATTACCAAACCTTTCACGAGGGCAAATTCCTTAACACTGGCTTGCTTTTGCTCAGAAGAAAGTTCTCCCTCCTTCATCACACCGGCCTTACCGGTAATGGCGATACCAATCAAGGAGACCACCACGCCAAAAAGTACGACCAAGCCGCCGGGTGAGTTAAACATGTCGGAGATGGTAATTTTCCCTGGAACGGCCATAATGTTGTAATAAATGGGCGGCACCAGAGAACCAAAAGCGGCACTCACACCTAAAATAACAGAGTTACCCAAAGACATTCCAAGGTAACGAACACCCAGACCATAAGTCAATCCTCCAATACCCCACATCACTCCCAAAAAGTAGGTCAGATAAATAATCTGGGTAGAAGCGCCCATGATGATGTCAAAGAAACCCGGTATGGTCAGATAGGCAGCCAGCGGCGGCACAATCAACCATGAAAACAGTCCCCCGACCAACCAATACGTCTCCCAGGCCCAGCCTTTCACCTTATTAAAAGGCATATAAAAACTACCCGACGCGAACCCTCCAATGGAGTGAAAAAGAATCCCTAATAATGCTTGCATATAAATTAAATTTAATGGCGGATTAAACTATTTTTAATATTTTACCAAAAATAGAGCTTAAAAAATGCTCTGACAATACACAAATTGACACTAATTTTATATTTTTTGACATCTTAAAAACCTTTAAAACAGCACGAAAAAGCGCCCCTGTTGGGCTGTAAACAGCTCAACAGGGGCGCATCACACCTAAATAATTGTTACTTCTTAAGCCAATAAAATGGTGGATTTTACCGGCGCGTATCCATCCCTTGCCTCTATTTTAACAAATGGCCTTTTTCCATCATAATCTCTTCGGCTTCCAGGTTCCACAAACCTTGTGTTTTTGACAGGAGGCATGCAGCTCAGCAAACACAGTATTGGTCTTTCCTTTCTCTTCAAAATCAGAAATAGCGGTCAAAGGCAGCTCCACATGGGTGTAAATCAACTTTTTACCACCGGGAATTTCCGGCAGGCGCAAGGTCGTATCGATAACCGCATCCAGGCCTCCGATGTGCGTGACCAGTCCGGCCGGATCCAGTCCCTTGCCCATCAGTTGCAAGGCTTCTTTCATGTCGTCCGTATTCCCGCCACTGGTGCCCACAATGTGGGTAAATTCATAGTGGATCTTATAAAAATTAAGCGGTGCCGTAAAGTCAGGATTACTTGGACCCGCAAAAAAGTTGAGACAGCCATCAAAGGCTAAGATGGCATCTGCCTGCTCAATTATAGGTACAACCGGGGCAAACACAAACACATCATCATAACCATAGCCGCCAGTCAAGTCCTTCAGTTCCTCAGCCGGAGAAGCCATTTCCTTGGTATTAACATAGCGCAAATCAATCCCTTTCGCCCTGGCCGATTCCACAGAATACAGACTCTCGGCCCTATCCAGACGGGCTTGATCAATATCCGTCACCACCATCAGCGATGGTTTGCGGTCTTCCCGCTGCAACACGTAATTGATAGCCGCCAGTCCCATAGGGCCAACTCCTGCCAAAATGGCCATTTTGCCACCATCGACAATTTCCATTTTATGCACATAGGAGCCCGGCGTTGTATGATAATTGGCATGCATGGCACCTATCACACAGGATAAGGGCTCGGAAAGCGAGGCCGGATAATAGCCCTGTCCTTTGTATGGCAACAGGCATCCCAGTTCCATCACCTCATTGGGAACGATGACATAGGTCGCATCTCCGCCAATATGCTGATAAGAATATCCCGGTGCACTCAAAATGCCTACGGGTCCGTTCTCATAGTTTAAGGCAGGCTGAATGGAGAATTTATCCCCCACTTTAAATTGAGAGGACCACTTTGAACCTACCTGGACCAGTTCCCCGGCAAACTCATGACCGATCATGATGGGGTTTTCAGCCACATCATCCGGAATTCTCTTGTGGTCGGTGCCCTGGCTGGCGGCTTTGTAGGACGACATGCATATGCTGTCGCAAACCACCTTGGCCAGTATCTCATCGTCCTTTATTTCGGGCAACTCAAATTCCTCCATCCGAAGGTCTTTTTTGCCATATAATCTAATTGCTTTTGTCTTCATAGTTTATTTATTTCAACATAATTTGACCACCGGTAACAGGCAAGGCCTGACCCGTTTCATAAGCCTGATCAATCAGGTATATCACTCCTTTTACCACATCCTTAACCGTGCAACCACGCTGAATGGGTGTCTGGTTCAGGTAAAACTGTTTAACGTCCTCAATTGTTTGGGCACCGGGCACTTTTCCGGCCTCTAAATACTGCACAAACAATCCCCTTTCAGGATCGCTCCAGAGGGGGCCATCGTAAAAGTTTCCGGGACAAACACTGTTGACTTTGATGCGATCGGGCGCCAATTCAAGGGCGAAGGATTGTGTGAGACCAATACCACCAAATTTACCGCCGGCATAGGCAAAGTTCTTCTTGCTGCCACTGAGTCCACTCTTGCTGTTGATTTGAATGATGTCGGCCATATAATCCGCTTTGTATTGCGTCTGCAATTTCATCACTTTTGAAACCACTTTGGTGCAATAGAAGTAGGCATTGTAATTGATTTTTGTCACGAGGTCAAAGTTCTCCGGCGTCATCTCATCCAGACCGCCAGCCCTTAAAATACCGGCATTACTGATGAATACATCTACCCCGCCAAAGTGCTTGACGGTCTCGGCCACCAAATGCTCAATTTCTTCGGTTTTGCTGATGTCTGTTTTGACAAACAAGGCTTTGTTGCCACCTTTGATGGCATTCAACTCTGCTGCCGCAGCCCTGCCTTTTTCTACATTCAAATCAGCCACAACAATATTCGCTCCCTGCTCTTTCAACTCGCGGGCAATGCCTTCGCCAAATCCTTGCGCTGCACCGGTAACAATGACGGTGCGGTTCTCGACCCGACCTTTAGAAGCCACGACCGCCATGCTTCTGCGGTAGTTCTCTACCTCCCAGGTATCTATAAACCCGATTTGCGCATCGGTCATGAAGTGCTGGCCACCAAAGGACTCCGACAACCAGGAAATCTTCAACATGTCTTCAAATACATCCAGTATGATGTCGGTCTGCGCACTGTTTTCGCCAATGGCCACCATGCCAATGCCTTTGATCAGGACTACCTTAGGCGGATAGCCATTCGTTGCCACAAAATCCGTATAAGCGGTCTTGAAGCGTTCAATCACCACCGCGGGATTGGACTCATCAATGTAAAGGTATTTTGATTTGCAATAGACGATGATGTCCGGTGTGAAAGGTTTGCTCACCTTGTCAAAGGCCGCCGCACTGTCCGAGAAATGTTGCACCAGCGCATTGTTGCGTACTTTCAAAGTCTTCAGTTCCTCCGTACTGGCCAACATGCGCAGGGCGGGAATGATCTCTGTCACCACACCGGGCACCTCTACTTCCTGGGTGGGCAAGGGCTGCTTGAGGTGGCTGTCGATGCTTTTTAACAGACGGTCGTATATGTCACGGACCTCATCCACAGAATCGGACGACACAAAAATACCATGGTTCTGTAGCAAGATGACTTTTGGATCAAATCCATGGGCAGCCCGATACAATTTGATCTGCTTCTCTACCTCTTTAAACAGAATGTATCCCGGGTCGATATAGGGAATGTACAAGGCATCTTCCCCAAAAATGGATGGCAACACCTTTTCCACATCATTGGCGCACATCACACCATTAACCGCTGTGGGGTGCAGGTGAATCACATAGCTGTAGTCAATGACATCGTGCATGGAAGTCTCCACCGAGGGACGACGCTCAGAGGTCAAATTGGCGGCTGCCAAATCATCCTTCACCTGCCGTTCACGCTCAAAATTATCATCACTGTATGATTTACTGGCCACCAGGGCCAACTTTTTCCGGTCGAGTTGTGCAAAGCCCTCTTCGCCAATGGTGGCCAAAGCATGTCCACTGGCTTTCACCCATAGATGGTCGGCCGTTTTGTAAGAGGTATTGCCTCCCCCGGCGATCACAAATTCTTTGTGACGGCCGTATTCACGGGATATTTCTATTAATTTAGATAGCGTCATTTTTTTTTCAATTATAATGTTTTGAAAAAATATATTTTCTTTTTGGCTGTGCTGGAGCCGCACCGGGTTTGCTCAAGCCGCAAGGGCTTTTCCTTTTTGGCTGCAGCCCCAAAAAGGAAACAAAAGGGCCGCCGCTGCAAG
>NZ_BAZW01000010.1 GCF_000974365.1 Geofilum rubicundum JCM 15548 | reverse complement strand
AATTACTTCAAGCAATGGTGCTCTAAAGATATTCATTTTTAGCGACCCTGTCTACAAACCTACAAAAAAGGCCACCTGCTATTAGCAGATGGCCCCTTCTGATATTAATATAGAAAATTCCTATTCGTAAACTTTCTCACTTTCGTACTTACTTCCGCCAACCAGTTTGTCGTATTCTTCACGAGAACCAACTACCAGCTTATCAAACATACGTTGACCGGTACCGGCTGGAATAAGGTGTCCGCAAATAACGTTCTCCTTAAGACCTTCCAAACGGTCAATCTTGCCCTGAATGGCAGCTTCATTAAGTACTTTGGTTGTTTCCTGGAAGGAAGCAGCCGACATAAAGCTCTTCGTCTGCAACGAAGCCCGGGTAATTCCCTGAAGCACCTGACTGGATGTTGCAGGAATGGCTTCCCTGGCTTGTACCAATTTCAGGTCACGACGCTTAAGCTGAGAGTTTTCATCCCTCAAACGACGGGCTGTAATAATCATACCTGGCTTCAGCGACTGTGAATTACCGGCGTCTTCAACCACCATTTTACCCCAAATCTCATCGTTCTCTTCCATGAATTCGATCTTGTCCACAATCTGCTTCTCAAGGAATCGGGTATCACCGGCATCGGCAATATCGACCTTACGCATCATCTGACGAACAATGATTTCAAAGTGCTTGTCGTTGATCTTCACACCCTGAAGACGGTAAACGTCCTGAACTTCATTAACGATATATTCCTGAACAGCAGTAGGCCCTTTAATAGCCAAAATATCGGCAGGGGTTGTGGCGCCATCAGACAATGGTATACCGGCCCTTACGTAATCATTCTCCTGCACAAGAATCTGTTTGGAAAGCGGAACCAGGTACTTCTTAACCTCTCCACTTTTCGAGGTAATAATCACCTCACGGTTACCCCGCTTAATCTTTCCGAAAGTCACCTCACCATCAATCTCCGAAACCACAGATGGATTAGATGGATTACGCGCTTCAAACAATTCAGTAATACGTGGCAGACCACCCGTGATATCACCTGAGCGACCCATCGCTCTAGGTATTTTCGCCAAAATCTGACCTTGCTTGATCTGGTCATTTTCATCCACTGAAATGTGTGCACCTACAGGCAAGTTATAAACCCGCAAAACCTCACCGCTTTCAGATACAATATGTGCACTCGGGTTCTTGGTTTTATCCCTGGTTTCAATGATCACTTTTTCACGGAAACCGGTTTGCTCATCCGATTCCTCTTTATAAGTTACTCCGTCAATCAGGTTATCAAATACAATCTTACCTTTCTTCTCACTAATGATCAAGGCGTTCCATGGATCCCATTCGCTAATCAGGTCACCCTTCTTAACTTCAGTACCATTCTTGATAAACAATTTGGCACCATAAGGAATGGGCTGAGTGGTAAGGGCAATATTGGTGTTCTTGTCCAAAATCCGCATTTCAGCCAAACGACCAATGACCACATCGACCTCAGTACCTTCTTCAGTGGTGGAAGGAACCGTACGAAGCTCATCAATTTCAACGATACCATCGTAACGCGCCAACAGACTGCTTTCGGTAGTTATGTTACCGGCCGTACCCCCTACGTGGAAGGTACGCAGTGTTAACTGTGTTCCCGGCTCACCAATCGACTGAGCAGCAATAACACCCACAGCTTCACCAATGTGAACCATTTTTCCGGTAGCCAGGTTACGTCCGTAACACTTGGCACAAACCCCCTTCTTAGATTCACAAGTCAGTACAGAACGAATTTCCACACGCTCAACAGGAGAAGTATCAATGGTCTTGGCAGCTTCTTCCGAAATTTCATCACCCGATTTCACAATCACATCGCCAGTGCTTGGATTATAAACATCGTGCACAGAAACACGTCCTAATATACGCTCATACAAAGATGCCACCACTTCTTCGTTGTTCTTAAGGGCAGTAGCCGTCAAACCTCTTAAGGTTCCGCAATCATCTTCGTTAATAATAACATCCTGAGACACATCCACCAGACGACGGGTCAGATAACCCGCATCGGCTGTCTTAAGGGCCGTATCAGCCAAACCTTTACGGGCACCGTGGGTAGAGATGAAATACTCCAGAACCGAAAGTCCCTCCTTAAAGTTAGATAAAATCGGGTTTTCAATAATTTGACCACCCTCAGCACCAGACTTTTGCGGTTTAGCCATCAAACCCCTCATACCGGACAACTGGCGAATCTGCTCTTTAGAACCCCTTGCACCAGAATCAAGCATCATATATACAGAGTTAAAACCCTGCTGATCTGTACTGATCTGCTCCATCAGGATATGCGTTAACCGGGCGTTGATGTGCGTCCATATATCAATAATGGCATTGTAGCGCTCATTATTTGTAATGAAACCCATGTTATAGTTGTTCAACACCTCTTCCACTTCATCATAACCCGACTGCACCAGTGCATCCTTTTCAGGTGGTATGATCACGTCTTCAAGGTTAAAGGACAAACCACCGATAAAGGCCAGTTCATACCCCAAACCTTTGATGTCGTCAAGAAACTTCGCTGTTTTGGGTGTACCACACACTTTGTGAATATCTCCAATGATATCCCGTAAAGCCTTTTTGGTTAACAATTCGTTGACATAACCAGCTTCCTGTGGCACTACCTCATTGAAAAGGATACGACCAACTGTGGTTTCAACAAAGGTCAACTCAGGGGTGCCTTCTTTATTCAGGTCATAGGTTTTCACCTTAACCTGGGCGTGCAATTCCACCTTCTTTTCATTGTAAGCAATCTTGGCTTCTTCAGGAGAATAGAAAACGAGTCCCTCACCCTTTGCACCCGGACGCATTTTGGTCATGTAATAAAGACCCAAAACCATATCCTGAGATGGCACGGTAATAGGAGCTCCATTGGCGGGGTTTAGAATGTTCTGAGAACCCAGCATCAACATCTGCGCCTCCAAAATGGCCGCATTACCTAAAGGCAAGTGAACCGCCATCTGGTCACCATCGAAGTCGGCGTTAAAAGCCGCACAAGCCAGAGGGTGCAACTGAATGGCCTTTCCCTCAATCATTTTTGGCTGAAAAGCCTGAATACCCAAACGGTGAAGTGTTGGGGCCCGGTTCAATAATACCGGGTGACCTTTCAATACATTTTCAAGAATATCCCATACAACCGGGTCTTTACGGTCCACAATTTTCTTGGCCGACTTAACCGTCTTCACGATACCACGCTCTATGAGCTTGCGTATGATGAAGGGCTTGTAAAGTTCTGCAGCCATGTCCTTAGGAATACCACATTCGTGCATGCCCAATTCCGGACCAACCACAATCACCGAACGGGCAGAGTAATCCACACGCTTACCCAAAAGGTTTTGTCTGAATCGTCCCTGCTTACCTTTCAAACTGTCTGAAAGCGATTTCAACGGACGGTTGGCATCGGTCTTAACGGCATTGGATTTCCGGGAGTTGTCGAACAAAGAATCGACCGACTCCTGCAACATCCGCTTCTCATTTCTAAGAATTACTTCCGGTGCTTTGATTTCGATCAAACGCTTCAAGCGATTGTTACGGATAATTACCCGACGGTATAAATCATTCAGGTCGGAAGTGGCAAAACGTCCACCATCCAATGGCACCAAAGGACGTAAGTCCGGAGGTGTTACAGGAACCACCTTCACAATCATCCATGCGGGACGATTTATACCCTTGGATTCTCTGAAGGATTCCACCACCTGAAGCCGCTTTAAGGCTTCATTCTTCCTTTGCTGAGAGGTCTCCGTATTGGCTTTATGCCTCAAATCGTAAGACAATTCATCCAAATCCAGACGCTCCAGAATCATGTACAAGGCCTCTGCACCCATCTTAGCGATGAATTTGTTGGGATCCTCGTCTTCCAATTGCTGGTTACCCTTGGGCAATGAATCTAAAATATCCAGGTATTCCTCTTCCGTCAGGAAGTCCATATTCTTAACCCCATCCTCAGCTTTAACACCAGGATTGATGACCACATATCTCTCGTAATAGATAATTGCATCCAGCTTTTTAGTGGGCAGGCCCAATAAATAGCCGATTTTATTAGGTAGGGAACGGAAATACCAGATATGAGCCACCGGCACCACAAGGGAAATGTGTCCCATGCGCTCGCGGCGAACTTTTTTCTCAGTTACTTCTACACCACAGCGGTCGCAAACAATACCTCTGTAGCGAATGCGCTTATATTTTCCACAATGGCACTCATAATCCTTCACGGGACCGAAAATTCTTTCACAAAAAAGGCCGTCGCGTTCTGGTTTATAAGTACGATAGTTAATCGTCTCTGGCTTTAAAACTTCACCACTGGAACGTTCCAGAATCTCTTCCGGTGAAGCCAGCCCAATAGAGATTTGGGTAAAATTACTCTTGACTTTCTGCTCTCTCCTGAATGCCATATATAGTAGAGTATTAAATAATTAAAACAAACACCGGTTATAACTTCTTCCGGTAGGACTAATCAAGATTCACGCTCAAACCAAGACCGCGCATCTCATGTAACAACACGTTAAGTGATTCAGGAATTCCAGGCATTGGCATAGGATCACCTTTTACGATGGCCTCATAAGCTTTAGCACGACCCAATACATCATCAGATTTAACCGTCAGGATTTCCTGCAGAATATTGGCGGCACCAAATGCTTCAAGCGCCCAAACCTCCATTTCACCAAAACGCTGACCACCAAACTGTGCTTTACCACCCAATGGCTGCTGCGTAATCAATGAATAAGGACCAATGGAACGTGCGTGCATCTTATCTTCAATCATGTGCCCCAGTTTCAACATATAAATCACACCCACGGTTGCAGGCTGATGAAAACGATCACCGGTACCACCATCATACAGATAAGACTTTCCTACTCTTGGAACGCCGGCTTCATCGGTGTACTTATTCAAGTCATCCTCTGAAGCTCCGTCAAAAATAGGTGTGGCAAACTTTACGCCCAGTACTTGTCCGGCCCATCCCAAAACAGTTTCATAAATCTGTCCCAGGTTCATACGGGAAGGTACACCCAAGGGGTTCAATACAATATCAACCGGTGTTCCATCTGCCAGGAAAGGCATGTCTTCCTGACGCACAATACGGGAAACAATACCCTTGTTACCGTGACGACCGGCCATTTTATCACCAACGGTGATCTTCCTTTTCTTAGCAATGTAAACCTTGGCCAACTGAACAATACCGGCAGGCAGTTCATCACCAATGGTCAGATTATATTTCTGGCGTTTCTCTTTAGCTTCAAGTTCTTTAAACTTAAGCCTGTAATTATGAATAACGCGTGAAATCAGTTCGTTTTTATCTTTATCAGTGGTCCACTTATTGGGATTGACATTCAGATAATCCACATCCTGAAGCACTTTCTGGGTGAACTTGGTGCCTTTGGATATCACATCAACACCCAGATAGTCTTTAACACCCTGACTGGTTTTGCCATTGATCAGCGAGAACAACTTATCCACCAGACGAGTGGTTAACTCCACCACCGAACGATTAAAATCTTCATCAATTTTAGCCAGAACGGGTTTCTCGGAAGAACGGGCCTTCCGGTCCTTCATCACGCGTGAGAACAATTTCTTTTCAATGACGACACCGGCTAAAGAGGGTGATGCTTTCAAGGAAGCATCCTTCACATCCCCGGCCTTTTCACCAAAAATAGCCCTTAATAATTTCTCTTCAGGAGTAGGATCACTTTCACCTTTAGGTGTAATCTTACCAATGAGAATATCACCCGGCTTAACATGGGCTCCAATCCGTATCAGACCGTTCTCGTCCAGATCCTTGGTGGCTTCTTCGCTCACATTAGGAATATCCGAAGTTAATTCCTCCAAACCACGCTTGGTATCGCGAACTTCCAAAGAATACTCATCAATGTGAACAGAAGTAAACACATCCTCACGCACCAAACGTTCATTCAATACAATCGCATCCTCGAAGTTATAACCCTTCCAGGGCATAAAGGCTACTTTAAGGTTCCTTCCCAGTGCCAATTCACCTTTTTGAGTGGCATAGCCCTCCGTCAGGATTTGCCCGGCAGAAACCCGCTGACCTTTATCTATGGTCGGCTTGAGATTGATACTGGTATTTTGGTTGGTCTTTAAGAATTTGGTCAGCTTGTAACGCTTGGTTTCTGATTCAAAGCTCACAAACTTCTCTTCTTCTGTGAGATCGTAGCGGATAACGATTTCGTCGGCATCCACATATTCCACAACACCTTCGCCTTCAGCGACAATCTGAGTACGTGAATCACGGGTCAAAGGACCTTCCAATCCGGTACCCACAATCGGCGATTCAGCGCGCAATAAAGGCACTGCCTGACGCATCATGTTAGATCCCATCAAAGCACGGTTGGCATCATCATGTTCCAAAAACGGAATCAGGGAAGCCGCCACCGAAGCAATCTGATTAGGTGCCACATCCATCAGGGTCACATCTTCCGGTTCAACCACAGGAAAGTCACCCTCCAAACGGGCTTTAACCCGGGGATTAACAAAGAAACCGTCCTCATCCAAAGGCGCGTTGGCCTGAGCAATTGTTTTAGCTTCCTCTTCCTCGGCACTTAAATATTCAACACCCACATTGGTCAAATCCACTTTTTTAGCGGTCACCTTTCGGTAGGGAGTTTCAATAAAACCAAGCGGGTTAATTTTGGCAAACACACATAAAGAAGAGATCAAACCGATGTTTGGTCCTTCCGGTGTTTCAATGGGACAAAGTCGTCCGTAATGGGTATAGTGAACATCTCGCACCTCAAATCCGGCACGTTCACGTGACAAACCGCCTGGTCCGAGTGCCGACATACGACGCTTGTGCGTCACTTCAGCCAAAGGATTGGTTTGATCCATGAACTGTGACAAGGCATTGGTACCGAAAAAGCTGTTAATAACCGACGAAAGGGTCTTGCTATTGATCAGATCTATAGGCGTAAACACCTCATTGTCGCGCACGTTCATTCGTTCCCGAATGGTACGGGCCATACGCGCCAGGCCGACTCCAAACTGATTGCCCAGCTGCTCGCCTACGGTGCGAACTCTTCGGTTACTTAAATGGTCAATATCATCCACATCTGTTTTTGAGTTAACCAACTCAATCAGATATTGAATGATGGCAATTATATCGTCCCTGGTCAACACTTTGGTATCCAGCTCCGTATTCAAATTCAATTTCTTATTGATACGGTAGCGACCAACATCACCAAGGTCATATCTTTTATCAGAAAAGAATAATTTATCGATCACATCACGCGCAGTAGCCTCATCTGGTGGCTCAGCATTCCGTAATTGGCGATAAATGTGTACAACAGCTTCTTTTTCAGAGTTACATGGATCCTTTTGAAGCGTATTGTAAATAATAGCAAAATCGTTGGCATTGGAAATCTCCTTATGCAAAAGAATATTCTTTGCACCTGAATCAACGATTTCATCAATATGTTCATTCTCAAGAATGGTCTCGCGATCAATGATCACCTCATTTCTCTCAATAGAAACCACCTCACCAGTGTCCTCATCAACGAAATCTTCGATCCATGATTTAAGAACACGAGCTGCCAGTCGGCGACCAACAACTTTTTTCAATGTAGCTTTTGAAACCTTAATTTCATCGGCCAAATTAAATATCTCAAGGATATTTTTATCACCCTCATAGCCAATAGCCCGCAACAAAGTAGTTACCGGAAGTTTCTTCTTACGGTCGATGTAGGCATACATGACATTGTTAATGTCTGTGGCAAACTCTATCCATGAACCTTTAAGAGGAATAATTCTGGCCGAATACAATTTTGTACCATTGGCATGAATACTCTGCCCAAAGAAAACACCAGGAGACCTGTGCAACTGCGAAACTACAACCCTTTCAGCCCCGTTGATAATAAAGCTGCCTTTATCGGTCATATAAGGAACAGTACCCAGGTAAACATCCTGAACAACCGTATCAAAGTCTTCATGTTCAGGATCGGTGCAATAAAGCTTTAATTTTGCCTTTAAAGGCACACTATAGGAAAGTCCCCGCTCAATACATTCCTGAATACTGTAACGTGGGGGATCCACGCCATAATCAAGAAACTCGAGAACAAAGTTATTTCGGGTATCGGTAATCGGGAAGTTCTCCAGAAAAACCTGATTTAACCCTTCAAATTTCCGCTCTTCAGGTGTGGAGCCCATCTGAAACAGATCACGGAACGATTTTAATTGAACCTCCAAAAAATCAGGATATGCTAACTGATTCTTGATGGTTGCAAAGTTGATTCTTTCGGCAGTAATTGGAGTCATCTATCAACTAATTAATTGAACTTAATAACATACAAGCATAAAAAGGTTTAGGATTCCGCAAAGCGGATTCCTAAACCACACCCCATTTACAGGGTTATTTGATTACTTAAGTTCAACTTCTGCTCCAGCTTCTTCTAATTGAGATTTTAGTGCTTCAGCTTCTTCTTTAGTCACTTTTTCTTTAATAGGAGCTGGTGCTTTGTCAACTAATTCTTTGGCTTCTTTCAGACCAACACCGGTCATCTCTTTTACAAGCTTAACGATGGCCAGTTTTGAACCACCGGCAGCTTTCAGGATAACATCAAACTCAGTCTGAACAGCAGCTTCTTCTGCAGCAGCAGGACCGGCAACAGCAACAGCGGCAGCTGCAGCAGGCTCGATACCATATTCTTCTTTTAAAACGTCAGCAAGTTCAGTTACCTCTTTTACAGTTAAATTAACCAATTCTTCTGCAAGCTTTTTAATATCTGCCATTTTTGTATGTGTTAAAAAATTTCTGTTAGTAATGTTTTAATTTCTCTCTTCCAAAGTTTTGAGGATTCCGTGAATGGTTGTTCCCCCGGATTGAAGGGCGGAGACAACATTTTTCATCGGAGACTGTAGCAGACCAATAACGTCGCCCAGTAATTCCTCTTTTGATTTGATGGAAACAAGGGCTTCCAACTGACTTTCTCCAATATAAACGGATTCTTCCACAAAGGCACCCTTAAATGCAGGTACTGTACCTTTTTTACGAAATTCTTTAATCAACTTCGCCGGTAAATTTCCCGTATTGGAGAACATCACTGCCGATGTTCCTTTTAAGGCTTCTTCAAGCCCTTCCATATTTCTCTCACTCTGCTCCATCGCTTTTTGAAAAAGGGTGTTTTTAACCACCATCAATTTCACATCCTTTTGAAAGCAGAGACGTCGTAGGTCACTGGTAGCTCCTGCATTTAAACCGGTCGTATCGGTCAAATAAATATGACTGTACGCCCCTATTGTAGATGTCAGGTTCTCAACTATTATCGCTTTTTCTGTCTTTTTCATGGTTCCAAATTTCGCTTTAGATTAAACATTAAACCTCAAGAGACTTGGGCTCAATCCGAATTCCGGGACTCATGGTACTCGACAAAAAGATGCTTTTAACGTAGGTTCCTTTGGCAGAAGACGGCTTTAATTTCATCACCATTCCTACAAACTCCTTCACGTTTTCAACAAGTTTATCGGGACTAAAAGATACCTTTCCAACAGTAGTGTGGATAATACCATATCGATCTACTTTGAAATCGATTTTACCGGCTTTAACCTCGGTAACGGCCTTTCCAATATCCATTGTTACAGTACCACTTTTGGGGTTAGGCATTAACCCGCGAGGTCCCAAAACACGTCCTAAAGCACCAACTTTTCCCATCACGCTGGGCATGGTTATAATCACATCCACATCGGTCCAACCTTCTTTGATTTTCGCAATGTAGTCGTCCAAACCAACGTAATCAGCACCGGCGCTCTTGGCTTCTTCTTCCTTGTCAGGTGTACAAAGCACCAAAACTCTGGTCTCTTTACCTGTACCGTTAGGAAGCGTCACAACACCACGTACCATTTGATTAGCTTTACGAGGATCAACACCTAACCGAATGTCGATATCCACAGAAGCATCGAATTTGGAAAAGGTAATTTCCTTCACCAAACTGGCAGCTTCAACAATAGGATAAGACTTGTCGATGTCAATCTTTTCGAAAGCTAACTTCTTATTCTTTGTTAGTTTTGTCATTTTTGCAAACAAGTTTTAATTGTTACCCGGAAATTCACCGTCTACGGTAATTCCCATACTTCTGGCGGTACCGGCAATCATCCTCATTGCAGAATCCAACGTAAAACAATTCAAATCAGCCATTTTATCCTCAGCAATGGTCTGTACCTGTTCCCAGGAAACAGAACCAATTTTCACCCGGTTAGGCTCAGCCGAACCGGACTTTACTTTGGTCGCATCTAAAAGCTGCACTGCTGCCGGAGGTGTTTTAATAACAAATTCAAAAGATTTGTCTTTATACACCGTAATAACGACTGGCAATACTTTTCCCGCTTTTTCTTGCGTTCTGGCATTGAATTGCTTACAGAATTCCATAATATTCACCCCTTTAGCACCCAATGCGGGTCCTACCGGAGGAGAAGGATTTGCTGCGCCACCTTTAATCTGAAGCTTAATAAAAGTTTCTACTTCTTTAGCCATTGTAGCAATTCATGTTGGTTATTAAAATTCAGATCAAGGAAAAAATGTCTTGTTTGTAGAGATAAACGACTGTTTATCCTGGAAGCCCCGCTACTAAACAATTCTATCTATTCCTTTTCAACCTGTAAAAAACTTAATTCTAATGGAGTCTTACGGCCAAAAATTTTGACCATAACTTTCAATTTTTTCTTCTCTTCATTGACCTCTTCTATAACGCCGGAAAATCCGTTAAAGGGACCATCTGTCACTTTAACAGTTTCACCAACAAAGAAAGGAATGCTTATTTCTTCAGCAGTTTCGGATAGTTCATCTACTTTTCCAAGAATCCGGTTCACCTCCGATATACGTAAAGGTGTGGGAATATCATTACGATCCGTCAGGAAACCAATAACATTGGGAATATTTCTAAGTATGTGCGGAACCTCTCCGACAAGCGCTGCTTCAATCAAAACATATCCGGGAAAAAAGTTCCGGTCTTTGCTGATCTTCTTTCCATTACGTATTTGATATACCTTTTCGGTGGGAATCAGTACTTGCGTTACGTAGTCCTGCATTTTAAGGCCGGCAATTTCGCTCTCGATGTACTCTTTTACTTTCTTTTCTTTACCACCGATGGCCCGAAGCACATACCATTTTCTATCTAATTCACTCATTATGTTATTGTTCTCCCAATATTAATACAATTTCTTGTAGAACCAATCCAACAGCGTATCAAAAGAAATATCCATGGCATAAACCACTGCTGCAATAATTAAGGATGCCACCATTACAACAATAGCGCTATTTTGCAATTCAGCCCAAGTCGGCCAGGATGTTTTATTGATCAACTCATTATGAACTTCCCGAAAATATGCTTGTATTTTTTTCATTCGTGTAATCGGTTAAACCGTATATATGTTCTGTTTTGGCACGGGAGGAGAGACTCGAACTCCCGACACCTGGTTTTGGAGACCAGTGCTCTACCAACTGAGCTACACCCGTGTAAAAGTTGAGAATGGTAAAAACCATCCTCAACTTAAGTATGAATGAATTTCTTATTCAAGAATTTCAGTAATCTGACCCGCACCTACTGTACGACCACCTTCACGAATAGCGAAGCGAAGTCCTACGTTTACAGCAACAGGATAGATCAAGTCAACTGTAATGGTAACGTTATCACCAGGCATTACCATCTCAGTTCCTTCCGGAAGGGTAATTTCACCTGTAACGTCCAATGTACGGATGTAAAACTGAGGACGATACTTGTTGTGGAAAGGCGTGTGACGACCACCTTCTTCTTTCTTCAACACGTAGATCTCAGCCTTAACTTTGGTGTGAGGTTTAATGGTTCCTGGCTTAGCCAATACCATACCACGCTTAATGTCGTTTTTGTCGATACCGCGCATCAACAAACCAACGTTATCACCAGCTTGACCTTCGTCAAGTATCTTGCGGAACATTTCAACTCCGGTACAAACTGTCTTTTTACCTTCGGCACCAAGACCAATGATCTGCATTTCTTCACCAGTTTTGATGATACCAGTTTCAATACGACCAGTGGCAACCGTACCACGTCCGGTAATGGAGAATACATCTTCAACAGGCATAATGAAAGGCTTCTCAACATCACGGGGAGGAAGAGGAATCCACTCATCAACAGCAGCCATCAGCTCCATCACTTTTTCTTCCCACTTCTCGTCACCTTCAAGTGCTCCCAGGGCAGAACCTTGGATAATAGGTGTGTTGTCACCATCAAAGTCATAAAAACTTAAAAGGTCACGAACTTCCATTTCAACCAGCTCAAGCAACTCCTCATCGTCAACCATATCCACTTTGTTAAGGAATACAACGATTTTAGGAACGTTTACCTGACGAGCCAAAAGAATGTGCTCACGTGTTTGAGGCATAGGACCATCAGTAGCAGCACAAACCAAAATTGCACCATCCATCTGAGCAGCACCAGTTACCATGTTCTTCACGTAATCCGCGTGACCTGGACAGTCAACGTGTGCATAGTGACGATTTTCAGTAGAGTACTCTACGTGTGCTGTGTTGATTGTAATACCACGCTCTTTCTCTTCAGGAGCGTTGTCGATAGAATCGAAACTCTTAATCTCGGACAAACCTTTTTTAGCCAAAACAGTTGTAATAGCAGCTGTCAAGGTTGTTTTACCATGGTCAACGTGACCAATAGTACCGATATTAACGTGGGGCTTCGTCCTTTGAAATGTTTCTTTAGCCATAATACGAAATTATTTAAGACAATTAGAACAATATTGAAACCGTAAAACTTAAACTAACCAGAGCCAATGATGGGAATTGAACCCATGACCTCTTCCTTACCAAGGAAGCGCTCTACCTCTGAGCTACATCGGCTTAAAAACTTGAGCGGGAAACGGGACTCAAACCCGCGACCCTTAGCTTGGAAGGCTAATGCTCTATCAACTGAGCTATTCCCGCATTTTTTTAGAGCCACAAAGTTAGTAATTTTAAAGTAGAAAATCTTTAAAACGGAGCATTAAAATATCAACTCTCCACTATATTTATGACCCAACCCCATCCTCACGCATCTAAACTTCAGAAAACAAAACCGCTAACCCTTAATTATTAGCAAGATAGACCTTCAGCCAATTCAGTTCAATAGGCTGATCACCTTTTGATAATCAGCCTATTGAATATCTTATTTTCTGATTTACACACTGAAAATGGTGTGCAAATGTATAATATTTTTCAAACAACACAAAATATTAAAATCTTTTTTGTGTTATTTGGCTTTAATCTTATCCTTACGTTTAACCAGTTGCTTGCGTAAAGCTTCACAGGCCATGTCAACCGCCTCTTCAAAAGTTTTGCTTTGCTTCTTGGCAAAAAGATTATTCCCTGGAATATCAAGGGTTACCTCCGCCATCTTATTATCTAATGTTTCGGACTTATCCAGTCGCAGAACAACCTCCGATGAAATGATTTCATCATAATACTGGTCCAGCTTGCCCACTTTCTGTTGAATGAATTGTTCCAGTTTCTCGGCTGCATCAAAGTGCACAGATTGAATTGTAATATTCATAATCTTTCCTCCTATGGTTTAAGCTCGTGGATGAGCTTGTTTATAAATAGCATTTAACTGTTCAAATGTATTGTGTGTGTATACCTGGGTGGCATTCAGGCTCGAATGCCCTAATAACTCCTTAATCGCGTTCAAATCAGCACCTCGGTTGAGCAAAATGGTGGCAAAAGTATGACGTAAAACATGCGGGCTTCGTTTCTTCATGGTACTGACCAGGCTGAGTGATGAATTAACGATGCGATAAACCAGCTTGTGATAGATGGGCTCTCCTTTGGACGTTAAAAACAGATAGGGAGAATCATCTGCCTCAAAAAAGGCTGACCGTGCCTCATTGTACGTATTAAACTGCGAAACAGATTCGTTGGTCAAGGGAATTAATCGTTCCTTATTTCTTTTTCCAAGGACTTTGATCAAACCACCTTTTAAATTCACATCATGCACGCGCAGTTGAACCAACTCCGAGAGACGCATCCCTGTACCATAAAACAACTCAAGAATCAACTTGTTGCGAACCCCTTCATAATTATTGCCATATTCGACCTGATCCAACAATTGTTCCATGGCAGATTCTTTAACAAATACCGGCAATCTTTTGGGAATCTTAGGCAGGTTAACGGCCTGAGCAGGGTTTTGATCAACCCACCCCTTAATCTGAAGATGTTTGTAAAAAGTCTTTAGAGCAGACACTTTTCGGTGGATGCTTCGGGCCGTCATTCCGGAATCGTTGAGGTCAACAATCCAACTGCGAATCAACTTTGGTTTAACCTCAACCAGCTGATTCAACTCAGAACTACCGAAAAAAGAAAAAAATTGCTTTAAGTCGTTCTCATAAGCAACCAAGGTATGCTTTGAGCAACGTTTTTCAAACTCCAAATATCGCGTAAAGCTTTCTATATGCTGCATGTACAAAAAATGTCTTACCTATCTCCTCTTTCAAACGAATATACGAATAAAAGGAGAAAAGTAAGACACTTTTTCCAAAAAAAGATATAATTACAATCTATTCTTCCTCGCGCTGCAGTTGCGCAATATAAATTGCCTTTTTCTTTTGTTCTCTATTGACAATAGAAGGTTTTGTGAAAGCCTGACGAGCTCTAAGTTCTCTCATTGTTCCGGTTTTCTCAAATTTCCTTTTGAACTTTTTCAAAGCTCTCTCAATGTTTTCGCCTTCTTTAATAGGTACAATTATCATAATTCTTCTGTTTAAATTTTTTTCGCGTGCAAATTTACAATTAAAATTGCTGTATTCAATGTTTTAGACTGCTAAATCTGTTAACTCCTTTCTAATTTTCAGGATGCAAAGAAAATGAAGTTTCTGCATAGTAGCAAATTTTTTTATTCTTTAATCACTTCTTTTTTCACAAGCTACAGTTGTATCTACTGTTGAGGCGCTTCAACCATTAAATAATTTTTCAGTTTTTTCCATAGGTCAGGTTCGAACACCTCCAACTGGGCTATCTGATCAAGGCTGACAAAGGGACCATTACTCCTTCGCGCATCCACAATGGCCTTGGCCATATAAAAATCCATATACGGGTGATTTCTTAATCGACGTAAGGAAGCGCGGTTCAAATCGATGGTTTCAATCTTTGCAGAATCTAAAACCAATTGGGGCTTAATATCCTCAAACAAAACCGGCGAAATGCCATAAACCTCAGCCACTTGTTCTACTGAAACAAAACCACCCAGCGCTTTCCTGTAATTGACAATGCGCCGACTGAGAACCGGTCCGACTCCTTTTAAAACCGCCCACACAGCGGTATCTGCCTGATTGATCTGAATTTCTATCGCCTCATGTGCATAGTAAGTTGAGTATTTGGGCGCCATTGTTGCCCGGGTCCGCATCAAACTATCCAGATTCCATAAGGAAAGTCTTCGCTTTTGATAGCGCTCCGGAAACCAGCTTTCCTGTTGCCAGCGCAAAACACTGTCGACCATTTCAGAGGGCCATCCCGTGGCCCACAAGGCCACTGAATCCATTCGGTTCAAATCCAGAAAGACCGGACGGTCGGCGCGCTTATTATTAACAAAGGGGGCCGACTGACCGGGAGGTATTTCCACATAAGGCGTGACGGCAGCCAACCAATCATCACTCATGCCATATAACTTTCCAATGTCGGCTGCTGATGAAAACCCGCCACCAGCCTTTAGGTATTTAATCCAGTTAGCCGCCGTCCGTGGATCTAAACCAAAGGCGACCAATTGCTGAGAATCTACTTTGTTCGGGTCAAAAGGCCTGAGACTTTTGACATCCAGTTTTGCAAGAGAGGGCTTGTCTGTCAGCACTTCTTCATCAAGGATCTCCCAATAATACCGAACACTGTCGGTAACGTAGTGCGAAAAATCAACCGGCGGATACAAATAAGGAATGCCAATTCTAATTAGTAGCATCAAAATCAATAGCACTACTAAAACCAACAATCCTCTTTGCTCCTTTCGGGATAGGGTTAAGAGGTCTTTCAACATGTCAATTAATTATCGGATCAAACAGCCGATCTTTTAAAACCAGCTTCTTTAAAATTTTAAAAGGCCCAAGCCGTGGAGAAAAACAATGGCAATGGCAATGGGGGCCAACACACGAATAACAGGAATGAATATCCTAAAATAGAAGGCCACCTTGCCATCTGCTTCCAGTTCCTCACGGACCACCTTTTTACCCAGAAACCAGCCTACAAAAATAACAATCAGCAGTCCCCCCAAAGGCAAAAGAATGTTGGATGATGTTTTGTCAAAGAGGTCGAAAACAAACGGATTAACAGCACAAACAACTCCCAAAAGCGACATGATGCCCGCCGCCAACCAGGTTGCTTTGTTGCGTTTAATTTTCAGTTCCTCAACAAAGTAGGCGACCACCACCTCCAGCAAGGAAATGGAAGAGGTCAGGGCGGCAATCACCAAAAGAAAGAAAAACAAAATGGCAAAATAGTAACCACCAGCCATCTGGTTAAAAATACCGGGCAAGGTGATAAAAACGAGTCCGGGTCCCTGACCCGGCTCCAGTCCAAAAGCAAATACAGCCGGAAAAATAGCCAGTCCGGCCAATATGGCAATCAAAGTATCTGCTAAAGAAACCGAAATCGCTGTTTGTCCCAGAGATTCACTCTTTCTGATATAGGAGCCATAAGTGGCCATCACGCCCATTCCCAGACTCAGAGAAAAGAAAGCCTGCCCCAAGGCCTCCAGCACTGTATTGGTATTAATTTTACTGAAATCAGGGCTGAACAAAAATTTCACACCGGCAGATGCCCCTTCAAGGATAGGGACTTAACAATCAAACCAATGATGATGACCAACAACAGTGGCATCAATATTTTGGTATAACGCTCTATGCCTTTTTGAACGCCGGAGCGGACGATAAAGGCAGATATGGCCATAAAAATCAACATGAAAACAACCGGTCTCCACGAGGCATCCGTCAACTCATGAAAAATAGACTGGATGCGTTCCGGACTTTGCCCCGAAAAACGATCACCAATGGCATATAACATATATTCGAGGGTCCATCCGGCAACCACCGCGTAAAACGAAAGAATCATAAAGGCGGCCCCCACCCCCATCATGCCTACCAGGGGCCAATAGGATCCGGGAGCCAGTTTCCGAAAGGCACCAAAAATATTCAGCTGGGCTTTGCGACCAATAATTAATTCGGATAACATAACCGGTACACCAATCGCCAAAATAAAAAACAGGTAAAGCAAAAGAAAAGCGCCTCCACCGTTTTCTCCCGCCACATAGGGGAAACGCCAAATATTTCCCAACCCCACAGCTGAGCCTGCAGCTGCAGCGATCACACCAAATTTGCTGGTAAAATTATCCCTCCCGTTTGAATCATTCATAGGTGCCATATATTGCATTTATTTAGTCTTTGAGAAGAAAACACAGGCGGATGATACAACAGATGATGCCTGGTGGGCAAAAATAAGCAAAACACTTATTAATTCAAATCAGTAAAACCATATTCAGTAACAATACATGCCAAAACAGGTGTTTTGGTTTTCATTTAGAAAGGATGGCAGGCGGCAAATGTTTAAATATCCCATAAAAAGTTAAATGTACCGTGAAAAACAACGATATGCCCTCAGGTGAGGGATAATAATTGTATAAGTAAGATGCTTTGCTTATTTTTGTACCTGATTCAAATGTACCAGAAATCAAAGATTTTCAATTAAAAACCAATATTAAACAATAGAAAAATGGCTGTAAATTACAAAGAACTAGGTCTGGTCAACAGCAAAGAACTGTTTGCCAAAGCCGTTGCCGGTGGTTATGCCATTCCGGCTTATAATTTCAACAATCTGGAGCAGCTTCAGGCAATTCTTCAGGCTTGCGTGGAAACAAAATCACCGGTTATCCTTCAGGTTTCTTCAGGTGCCCGTAAATATGCCAATGCCACCTTGCTGAGAAACATGGCCAAAGGCGCCACCGAATATGTGAAAGAATTGGGTTATGAGGTACCTATTGTATTGCACCTTGACCATGGCGACACTTTCGAAATTTGCAAAGAGTGTATCGACAATGGTTTCTCTTCGGTCATGATTGATGGTTCACACCATCCCTACGAAAAAAATGTGGAGTTGACCAAGCAGGTTGTGGAATATGCACATAAGCATGGGGTCACCGTAGAAGGTGAGCTGGGTGTTTTAGCCGGTGTTGAGGACGACGTTGTGGCTGAAGAATCAACCTACACACGCCCTGAAGAAGTGGAAGACTTCGTCAAACGTACCGGTGTGGATTCATTGGCTATCTCCATTGGAACATCTCACGGAGCTCACAAATTCACCCCTGCACAGTGTACTAAAAATGCAGATGGCGTTTTGGTTCCTCCTCCATTGAAGTTTGAAATTCTGGAAGAAATTGAAAAACGCATTCCCGGATTCCCCATCGTATTGCACGGTTCATCTTCTGTTCCTGCCGAACACATTGAAACCATTAACAAATATGGCGGAAAATTAGATGCTGCCGTTGGTATTCCTGAGGAACAATTGCGTAAGGCAGCTGCTTCTGCCGTATGCAAAATCAACATCGACTCTGATGGTCGTTTGGCGATGACTGCAGCTATTCGTAAGGTAATGGCTGAAAATCCGGGTGAGTTTGACCCACGGAAATATCTGGGACCTGCACGTGACGCATTGAAAGTGCTTTACATGCATAAAAACAATAACGTACTTGGTTCTGCCGGTAAAGCTTAATTAAGTATTATCCCCTTAACAAAAGAGACTGTCTGATTATGGGCAGTCTCTTTTTTTTGTTTTTAGAAAGGATAACCAATGGCAAAGTTAAAGGCGACATCCTCCCAGGAATATTTTCGGTTAAAAGGGATCCACTTTTCACCAGCAATGGCTGAAGGATCATGCAACTTTAATCCCGTATCGATCCTGAAAATAAAATAATTAAAATCAAGCCGGGTACCAAACCCGGTTCCAACGGCCAACTGCTTATAAAAAGTATCCCACTCAAATAATCCGCCTTCCGGACTCACATCTTCACGCAGGCCCCAAATGTTTCCTGCATCCACAAATAAGGCGCCTTCCAACAGCCAGAAAAGCGGGAAGCGGTACTCCACATTCATTTCCAGTTTAATATCGGCTGTCTGATTATAAAAAGTGGCAGATTCATCCTTAAAGGTTCCCGGTCCGATAGCCCGGACGGGCCAGGCACGAATACTGTTGGCGCCTCCTGAAAAATATCTCTTTTCAAAAGGCAAAACGTTCAGGTTTCCATAGGGTATGCCGATGCCACCAAAAAAGCGATAGGTTATTGAATGAAAGCGACCAATGGCATTATGGTACCTTAAATCTATATCCGTTTTAAAATACTGGGCATAACGAATACCCAAAATAGTGCTGTAATCCGTTTCCTGACCAGAGTTCCACAAGGGGGCCAATAAATCCAGTGTATTACCAGCCGATTCTGCGGTGAATCTAAAAAACCAAAAGTCCCTGGCTCCCCCGCCCAATTGCTGTTGATTATAGATATAGCTGTAATTCAGATTGGCAATCAGGTGATCTTCATACGTATAGCGTAGAAAGGGGTTTCTTTCAATGTATTCCCAAAAAGCCGAGGATACGGTTGGGATATTAACCAAATTAAAGTCGAGCGGATAAAGCGAATGAGAACTATACCTTGACGAGCGCCAGGTATAGCCCAGTCGGGCATTGGCAATGGTTCGGGTATAATCCGGCCGGCGCTGATAGTTATAAGCCACAGCGATGGTGGTTTTGGGATTGTATCTCTGGCGAAATTTCTCTATCCGAAAGGGCATAAAAAATTTGGGAAACACCACCGAAGCATCCGCCCCCATCTCCACGGTGTTGAATTGCTCTCCGTCGCCTCCCCTGATGACAAATTGGTTTTGTCGGGCCAACCTTGTATTCAAGGTAAAAAGCTCCGCACCACGGAATATATTTTTATGCTGATATTTGAAGTTACCAGCTGCTCCCAGGTTGCCCGAAGAATTGGTCCCCTCCACTTCCACTGAATAGGACTGATATTTCCCGGGTAATACCTGAATCACACAATCCAGTAAAAAACGGCCCTCCTCATCCACCTGACCATCGACATCCCGAAACCGAATGTTGATATATTTGAATATCCGCAACCCACTCAACAAGGATTGGGTGCGCTCTACCAGACTGGCCTGATACAAATCGCCGGGAACAATATAATTACTGTTGGTGAGGACATCTGGTTTAAATTCCAGTGCTTTGTCGTACAAAATATAAACGCCATCATACATCAGCGTATCTGCCGAAAGCCCCTCTTCTGTTTCGGAAAAAGAGATATCCTGTGGGTCCATATCCACCTGGAAATAAACGTTTCGAATGGTATATTGCGCGTGATTGCCATTGGCTGCACGTCCCGGCACATTTTCGGGTGGTCGCATAATGACCAGTGTATCATTGATTCTATGTCTACCGATGGTGCTGTCGGCTAAAAAATACACATAAGCCTTAGAGAAATTGTAATAGCCATTATCCTTGAGCAAATCAGTAATACGATCTCTTTCCTGGTTGTGCAATTCAGATGTAAAGCCTCTCCCACTTCGCAAAACAGAATTGGTCGTGTCATTCAGCACCAGATTCTCAAGCCCCTTATCTTCAATACGATAAAAAACATCATTTAAACGATAACGCGGGCCCGAGACAATATGATAGGCCACTCTGGCCTTTTTCTGTGCCGGATACCAGGTGGTATCCTTTACCTGAGAAAGGTAATATCCCCGGTTGCGCATAAACAGCCCCATCTGCTCAACCGACCTGTCCACCAGCGTTGAGTCAAAAATAACCGGTTCTTCGCCAATATTTCTCAGCCAACGGTTGATACCTTTCGAAGTGTCCTTGCCTGAAAGGTTGTAAATACCCAAATACAACTTCCAGAATCCAATGATTCGCAAATTCTCCTGTTGGCGCAGATAGGATTTAAGATCATCACGGGAAACATCCCGGGCATCGTCCTTTATCTCGACACGCGACAATAACCGCTCGTTTTCGGGTACAAATTTAGTGGTATGGCAAGCTGAAAAGAGCCCTACCAATAATACCACACCCCCAAAAACCTTCAACAAACCGGATATTCCTCGTATCATTTATCTTATTAATATGATTACTTTTGCAGACAAAGGTAAAAAAATCGACCATGTTAAGTAAAAATCAGAAAAAACTGATAGCCGCCATGGCGCAAAAAAAACAGCGCGACAGTCAGCTCCTTTTTTTGGCCGAAGGGCCAAAAACGGTCACGGACTTGTTGGAAGCGGGTCTGCAACCCACACTCATAGCGCATACCGAAAACTGGTCATTACCTTCATCCTGGTCTTCAAAATCTTTGGAACGCATACCTGTCACCCAGAAAGAACTCGACAGTGCCTCCCATCTAAAAACGCCCCAACAAGTACTGGCCCTGTTTAAGCAACCCCAATATTCATTCAATAATAATGCCATATACAATGAGCTAACACTGGTGCTCGACGGCATTCAGGACCCTGGCAATATGGGCACCATCATTCGGCTGGCCGATTGGTTTGGCATCTCTCATATGGTTTGCAGCATGGATACGGTAGACGTGTACAACCCAAAAGTGGTACAGGCCACCATGGGAGCCATCGCCCGAATCCAGGTCCACTACACCCAGCTTCCTGCTTTCTTCCGGCAATATCGTGAAAAATGTGATAACCCCATCTATGGAACCTACCTGGAAGGGGAAAATATTTATGAAAATTCATTGAAATCACCATCCTCATCGTGATGGGCAATGAAGGCAATGGCATACGGGCAGAAAATGCCCCATTTATAACCCATAAAATCACCATCCCCACCTTCCCGGCCGGCACCCCTACATCAGAATCCCTCAACGTAGGCGTGGCAGCAGCCATTGTTTGCGCCGAATTTCGAAGATCGGAAAATTATTCACGGTAAACACCCAAAGAGAAAACGTATTATATCTGAGCATTCTTTAACCGCGAAGAAATAAAAATGCTGCCAACAGCTAATTATAGCAGCTTTTGGCAGCATTTTGTAAAGAATTGGAGATCGCCACTCCAGCTTCCTAAATATCAATTAAAGAATTCAGCTACAATTTCCAATCCTCCTTGAGGTTCTCCGCGGGGTAAAGAAACCCTCAACTCCCTTTTATCGCCAGGTAAAAAAGAAATAAAATTATCGCTCCAAAGAGCAGGAAGTATTTCATGCCTGCTAAGTGGATGGACCAGTTTCAATCTCGTCAAAATAGCAGGGGTTTCACCCAAGTTTTCCACGGTTACTACCCAGTTGTCCTTTGCATTTCCCTGACTAAGGAGAACCTCAAGCTCTGGTGTTTCTAAATTGTTCAGGCCGGAAAAGTCATTTTCAGCGTGCAACCAGTAAAAGTCTTCAAAAAGAACCTCTCCCTCAACACTCCGGGCTTTAAGCTTTAAAAAAACAAGGCCATCCAATTCAGGAACTACACCATCCATTTCAACAGCCGTATTTTCTGCCATGTTTATGGTTCGGACATCCTCCCACAACACCTGAAGCGATTGATCCAATAAAACGGCAGACAGCTCAACTCCTTCCAGGGATCGATACTGGGCATTCACAATAGAAACGCGCCGGTCAACCAGATTGAACTGCATGCTAAAAGGTGCAAAAGCCTTTTTGACACCATAATAGCCGGCATGGGCCTGTTGATACCAATCGTACAATTGCCAAACCACGCTTGGCCAGCTGGAGTTAGATTTCCAAAAAAGCATACCTGTAGAGTTAGCCCACATTTGAATACCGATAGCACTGGCAGCCGAGCGATAGGCAGCATAATTCTGGAGTTGCGCTTTGGCCAAATAATTCAAAGCCCCTTGTCTATCATTACTTTCTGGTCCGCCATAATCCCTTCTGATGATATCATCCAGGGCGGTAAACTTACGGGTATCTTCTCCGGGAAAATTAGCCGCATCATGATAACCCCAGTTTTCATCCACCGGAAAACGATCCAGCTCCGGATTTTGCCCAGCCCCAGGCATAAAACGTTCAATGCTTTCAAAAACCGGAACGCCACTGGCCCCAATTTCACTGCTAAAACCATGAAGTTTTGGATGTGAAAAAAATTCTTCAGGTCGGATGGAATGATAAGGACCACCGCCATGCAAACCATTACCATCAGAGGCTTTTAAATAAAATCTTCCGGATCGGTTATCATTTTCGGCCAAAACGGTATTGACCAGCATCTCCTCACGAGGATTTACGCCTTCGTTTCCGCCACACCAAATAATGAGGGACGGATGATTGCGGAATCTCTTCACAATCTGTGTGGAAATGGTTTCATATAAATCTTCTTCAGGCTGATATCCGGGCGTATTTCTAAAGGTGCCCCAAAAATCGTTCAGAAAATCCTGCCAAAGTAAAACACCATGTTTATCGGCTGCATGAAAAAATGCTTTTGGAGGCACCCCTGTGGGCCCCAAACCCTCAGCAGATTAAGATTGGCATTTTTAGACAGAAGGATTTCCTCTTCATATCGGGAGGCAGTCCAGTTTAAGGTCATGTCCAACACCCAGTTACCTCCTTTAACAAAAACATCCTTGCCATTAACCGTAAAAATACGACTTCCCTCAACGCGTGATTCAACTTTTCGAATGCCATGCATTTCAACCACCGTTGAGACATCACCATCTGAGCTTTGAGCAGATAATTCTACTTTATAAAGGTTGGGATTACCATATCCTACCGGCCACCAAAGCTGAGGATCACTGATCCTCAGTTGCGCTACATGGCGCTTATCGAAGGTCAGTTCCTTCGCTGTTTCTCCAGCAAGGTTAAAAGGGACCTCAAAAAGTAGCGTATCTGTTTCAAAAATGATTTTCCCTGTAACAATCCCTTCTTTTGCTTCCTGACTGTGATTGATTAAGTTAGCAGAAATGACCATCTCTGCATAATCTGCCTCAGGCAGATTAGGTTCAGATGTAATATAAACTTCCTTCAGTTCCAACTCATCCGTAAAAGAAAGAAACACATCTTCGGTAATGCCCATATCCCGATCACGAACAGCAGGTTGCCAATCCCATCCAACAGCATCCCACTTGGTATAGTTATGACTGATCATCCATCCCCCATATTCACGCCGGGATCACCAAAAGCCTCTAAAGGAGGAACCCCTGGTAGACCAGGCACATCTACCGGGAAAATGGCTACTGCCAAATGATTCAACCCATCGAAGGATACCAAATCGGTAACATCAAAACGAAATTGCCGCTCCATGCCAAGCATGACGGAACTGTCGGCCAATAGCTTCCCATTCAACCATAATTCCGCCCGGTAATTGATTTCGTTGAAATTTAGCCATACTTTAGGACCATTACCTTCAACGGTAAAAGATTTTAGGTACCAATAAGGCCGACTCCAGGGGTTTTCACCATCAATATGGCTGTATTGTAGTAAGTCATGTTCTGCATTAAAATCATCATTGGCATCAGGGATGCGCATATTATTTTGCCCGATATAAGGATTGGGATAGACTCCGTTGCGCACCAAAACAGTTTGAGCAGTCGCAGGCAAGGAAGTCTTATGCCATGTCTGTGAATTAAACGCCCCTGTTGAGAGCAATTCCCCACTTTCATTCACCAGGGCGGCCGATTGAACCAACCATTGATGGCGGAGCAGTTGAGCACCTTCGGGCAAGACCGACAAAGGCTGATCCTCCACCTGAAATGTAGCAGGCTTTCCTTCAATTCTTGTATGGCTATTAACGGCTACAATTTGCCATTCATTCACACCAAACGACAGAGCAAAAGGCACATAGGAATTGACATCTCCGGCAAGTGAATCCAACTTTATGCCATTGACCCAAACCTCCTGCCAGTCGCACTCGACAGGTGTCCAGGCCAATACAGGCGTGTTGGTAACGATGGCTTCACCTTCGACCGGTGAAATTAACTCGGGCCTGTTTTTAGTTTCACAAGCAGTAAAAAAAAGAATAAACAATAATCCTATCGGAAAAAATAGCCTAAAGGCATTGAAAAATGTGCATTTCATAGCTGTCTTAATTTTTTTAGTCTGAATACATAACTCAGACATTTATGAGTCTACTCTTGGTTACTTGCTATACGCTTTATCTCATTTAACAATAAAGGAAAAGCAGGTTCGGTCATTTGATGACCATAACCATCCAGTTCAAAAAGGCGGGTATCTTTATGACCGACTATTTTCATCATTCGCATTAAGTAAGCATTTTCTTCATACCTGCCAAGCATTTCCAGTTCCCGGTCTCCTGTAATGAGCAGAAGTGACGGGGCGTCTTTTCTTATGTGAAACAAGGGTGCCAGATTATCTACAATTGGCTGAGTTCCCGGGAGACCTCTCTCTTCGCGAATGGTAAAATGCGTAATGGTATGACCGCTGAATGGTATGAGGCCAGCAATTTGATCAGCATCGACACCAAACTGGGCCAAATAACTTTTATCTAATCCCACCATCATGGAAAGATAGCCACCGGCTGAATGTCCTGAAAGAAAGACCATAGCGGGATCACCTCCAAAATCTTCAATATGATTTACAACCCAAGCCACTGCAGCTGCTGCATCTTCGATATACTTAGGTGCGTTAACTTTGGGGAAAAGTCGATAATTTACGGCTACCACGGCCACCCCTTTTTCTTTTAATGCTTCAGGAATTTCCTTGTTGCCGGAGGTTAATCCCCCACCGTGAAACCATACAACGGTAGGATAGCCTTGAGTATTGGAAGGGTAATATATATCCAACAAACAGCGCTCAACCATATAGTCATCGGTTGTATTAGTATCATCAAAATAACCAACATTTTGCTCCAGTGCATAGGTCGTTGTATCCTGACCAAAGGAAAGAACAATAAAGAAAAAAGATAGTAGGATGAAAACTTTAAATCGCAGCATAATACATAGTATTTAAATAGAGGGAATATCTCTGGCTATTTTCTCCATAAAGCTAATTATTTATTTCACTATAAACTTTTCAGCCAAAATCCCATCCCTTTCAAAATTCAAGGAAAGCAAATAAACACCTGGAAGCAAAGCTTTTCCTGAACGAATGACATGCCTGCCTATGGATATTTCAATCCATTTTGGCCCCACAACAACCTGCCCTTCAATACTATAAACCAACACCATAGCTCTTTCGGGAGAAGGTGCATTAGCAAAAAATGAGATTTCTTCATTCTGCCCATTAGCTATTATTGTTTCAATTTTAAAATCCCTCCTCCACAAACTGCTTAAAAAAGTAGATGGCTCAGGTATAAACCTGAACCAATTAAAATTCCAACCACCTTCCAAAGCTTTAAGACCAAAATTCTGGATACCGTTCTGAAGGGTCAATTCATGACTTACCGTTACCCATTCAGCATGGCCTCCTGTGGGCGGTATCTGTATATTTCCATAGGCATTATCAGGGTTGCCGCCCTCTTCTATTTGCAACAGTCCGCCATTTAGACTGGCCACACGGTACTCCACAATATAATTTCCTGTTTCAGGAATATTTATATGGCTATAGGACAACCATGTTCCATCTTCAATATTGGTCACTATTTGACCATCATCCTCATCCGTCCCAGCCTGCACAAAAACACCGCTTGAATTAGAGAAGCTTTCAGCAGGAATAAACAATTCATCGAAATCGTTTTGAGCTTCACGCTCTGGCCTTTCTTCTTCCGAAAGGATATACACCATGCCCTGACGGGCTGGTATAGCAACTTCAGTCAGGCCAATTTGCCCAGTACCATTGGATAAAACCTTGCCTTTGTTGCTGGCAACGCCACTTTCAGTGTTAAATGCCTGTACAAAATAAGACTTACCTGAAACTAACGAAGCTATAGCTAATTGGCCATTTCTACCGGAGAAGCTCGGTTCAACACGTAAACATAAATAGTGCTTCCGCATTTTACAGTGTAAGTATCAAAATTGCCCGATGAAGAACTTAAAGGCTCAAACGCTCCCTCGCCATCTGTTAGCATTTCAGAGGTAATATACCTTACTCCTTCATAGAAATAATAGACATTTTGGGTGTCAAAGAACTCCCACCACCAGTTCATTGGGTAGACCGGGGTGCTTGAAAACGCACCATACCATAAAGCTCTCTTAAAATCAAATACTAAATTCTCCACAGTGGAAGGATTTGAGAAATCTTTATTCCAGTCCCACGTCCACCCACATTCTCCAATGATGTAAGGTTTATTATGAGTATTGACATATTGGTTGATGGCAGATATTACATCGGTAGCATCGCCATTGTCGTGGTAAATATGCTTTTGATTGATGTCTATAGAAGCAATAGCGTTTAATCCGTTAATGTCCCTATGGGAAATACTGGTTGTGACCATTCTTCCATAAGGATCAACGGCTTTTAAATAAGCACTCATTTCGGTATGCCAATTGGTTATCACATGATCAGGTATATTCAAGGGTGCTGAAACATTATCAATTTCATTAAACAATTCCCACATGGCAATATGGGGGCTGTATCCCCAGCGAGCAACCAGATAACGCAAACGGTTTTTGAACTGTTGCCGGGCCTCGGGTTTTGTAAAAAACTCCTGACGGGCATTGCATGGCCCACCGTTTGCCACATTGTATGGACTATCATTCCATTCTCCACCCTGAATGGACCCGTGCACCTCCAAACAAAGCATTACATAAATATCCGTTTCCTCACACAGATCAACGAATTGATCCATGCGATCAATGGCTTCATGGTGAAAATAAGTGCTGCTGTTCTGATAGCGATTGGTATTGCTAACCCTTTGCCATTCCAATGGCAAATTCCACTGACACATCCATGTTCTGATGAAATTGGCACCATTATCCGAAAGATGATTCAAATAATGCTCATAGGAAAATGATTCAGCCGGATTATCCCAGGAACGGCCTTCCCAGCCAACATTAATACCAATGCCACGAAACAATTCCCCATTGTCAAATTTAAAGGTCCAATAGTTATTGGCATTGAGGAAGCCTGCCGCATCACTGCTTGCAACCACAAACGAATCAGAGGCACTGTTATCTGCAACCTCCCCATCTATTTTCAGTTGAAAATAATAACCATACTCCCCGGATTCCCTGGGTGAAAAATGCACTTTCCAATTCTCTTCATCATGACAAAAAAAGGCAGGAACAACCAATTGGTGGTTGGAAGGAGCTGTCAGCATCAAATCCAAAGACACCTCATTGGCGTTATAAGGGTTAACTATGGATGCATCCACTGAAGCCGTGAAAATGTTTTTTCCATATTGGATGTTTTGAGTTGTCACCAACTCAAACTGTAATTTGATCATAGGCATATGATAACGTTGAAACCACCATCAACATCAGTACTATTAGGAAATTCAGCTTTTGCCCCATCATTTTTATATTTAAAAACGCTACCCCCTATAGGGTAGCGTCCAACAAATACCAAACTTACTTTATCACAAAACGAGCAACCTTTTGGTCAGTTCCTGTATGCAAACGAAGGAAATAGACACCAATATTGAGGTTTCCAGACAGCCCATAACTATAATTACCGGCGCTCAAATGGCCTGCAAATACAACGGCCACCTCAGTACCACTGATATCAAATACAGATAATCTGACATCAGATGCGCTTTCAACAGAAATATCCATTTTTAGCTCGCTGCTCTTAGCCGGCACAGGATAAACTGTAATATCGGCATCATTCAAGCTGGCACCATTAAAAGAAGATACGGTTCCGTCAACCTTCGAGAATCTGAACCAGTCGAGACTCCATGCATTCCAGCATCGCCCATCCCTTTAATACCGAAATTCTGAATCCCTTCAGTGAGTTCTACAATATGACTAATTACCTCCCATTGGTCATTGCCACCTGTATCCGGAATATCAATGGAACCATGAACGTTAGGGGTTCCTCCTTCTTCCAGATTCAGATAATCACCGCCGCCTGCACAAGCCACCCGGTATTCCACCAAGTAGGTTCCAGTCTCAGGAATAGATACATTATCAAAAGAAATCCAACGCCAAGGTGCTATGTTTGACAAATAAGTTCCCTCATCTGTCACATCACCATCTTTACCACTAAAATCCTCGGCCTCAATGGTAATAAACTCAGGCTCTTCAACTGCTCCAGCCTCTGATATGGTAATGCTCTTTAACCCCCATGCATTCCAATTATCACCAATCCCTTTCACGCCAAAAGCCACCTCTCCGGCTGGCAATGTAACCACATGACTCGCCACTTGCCAGATATCATCGGCTCCTGTTGCGGGAATAGTTGCTGTGCCAAAGACAGTTCCAACACCTCCCTGCTCAAGCTGAAAAACGCCGCCGCCGCCAACACTGGCCACTTCGTACTCAATCAGATAGTCGCCTTCTGTGGCAATTGTTATGGCATTAAAAGAAACCCACTCCCAAGGAACGATCCCCGAAAGATGTGTTACCTCATCCACAATAGCACCACTTTTGTTTTCATAATCCTTTGCTTCAATGACTATTGGATTTCCCTGTACTTCACCAATACCGGCACTAACAAAAAAACCAATTAATAAGCCAACACTTAAAGTAAAATTCTTCTTTTTCATTTGTAAATAATTTAATTTTAATCACTTGTATGCAACTCCATATTAGCTATTCTCGTAGATGACTATAAGGCTTAGCTTTCATGTGAGTCTCATATCAATTCAATTAAAAACGTTAAAAACACTTCTACACCCATCTAAGGGACGATCATTCCCCGATTACCAATACAATATCGGAACCGGCAGGCAGGTTAAGTTGATCAAAGACCATTTCTTTATCTCGGTATTCGCTTTCCTTAAGTTGTTTAAAGTCCCCGGTCTCACAGTTGTACAATTCCGCTTTCAATGAACCGTCACTAGAAACAGGTATTCGCACCTCCGTCTCAAGCACATTTTCAGAAGGATTAAATAGATAAACAAAGTAAGTATCTCCGCATTTGACGGCATAGTTCACTAATTCTCTTTTGCTGACATTCACAGATAGCTGTTCAAATTCTCCCTGGCCCTTTTCCAACATCCTATTATTGATAATCTGAACATTAGCCAAATAGCTGCGTATGCCCAGTTCATCAAAAAACTCCCACCACCAGCTCATAGGCATAATGGGTGTGGGTGAAAACAGTCCGTACCACAATCCCCTTTTATAATCACTGATTTTTTCATCAGCGATATCATAGAAATTAACATGCCAGTCCCACTCATATCCAAATTCGCCAATCACATAGGGTTTATCATAGCGATCAACGTATTCGTTGATTACTTCAGGAATCGTTTGAGTGCCACGATAAATATGTTTTTGGTTAAAATCAATGAAAGGTAATTCGTTTAGTCCGTCTATATCCCTATGTGAAACACTGGTTGTTATCAAATGGCCAAAAGGATCAATCTCCTTAAGGTACTCACTCATTTCTGCATGCCAGTCGGTGACAATGTCGTGAGGCAACTGATTTTCTTCGGGAACGTTAAACATGGCATTGTCGACCTCATTAAAAAATTCCCATGCGCCAATGGCCGGACTGTAACCCCATCGTGCTACCATGAATCGAAGCTTATCCTTATACATAGCACGTGCCGCTTCAAGGGAGAAGAATTCGTAAGGTGTTTCGGCCGGACCGCCTTGCTTAACGTTGTAGCTGCTAATTTCCCAGCCACGATCCAGTAAACCACCATGGGTTTCTAAAGCCAGCATGAAATGTATATCCAAAGAGTCACACAAGTCGACAAGCTCATCCATACGTTGAATGCCACTCTCGTTTAATCGGGCATCACTGTCGACATAACGATCCGTGTTTCTCACAATTTTCCAATCAACTGGCAAATTCCAATAAACCATCCAGGTGCGGAAAAAATCACCCCCGTTTTCAGCTAAAGAAGTCAAAAGGTAATCGTAATTGAATCGAGAATTTTCATGAAGCTCCTTCAGATAGCGATTGTCATCGTTGGATCTGGCCTCCCAACAAATATTTTCCCCAACTCCCCTAAACAGCTCTCCATTGTCATATTTAAAGGTCCACTTATCATTGGGCCTCAAAATACCCTTCTTATCAGATGGCACAGAAACAAAACGCCCCCTTTTTGAAGTAGCAATTAGCTCCCCCTTCTCATATAACTTGAAAATATAGTTGTACCGACCAATTTCCTTAGCCATAAATCGGGCTTTCCAAGTGGATTTTTCTCCGGAGTTTCCTGAAACATAAAAGGCAGGTAATACGATTTCTTTGCCAGAAGGCGCTTGCAAAATCATATCAAGCGCCACATCACTGCTGACATATGGATCATTCCAGTTAGTCTTCAACTCAAGCGTAAATTCAGCCTTGGCATATTGCTCAAACTCATCTGCCTCTGCAATAACTTCAGAAATTCCATTCTGACCTGAATCTGCACAAGCAAAAGCAATAACTCCAAGGCCTAACATCATACACACATAAAAAATACTCTTCATCACTTTTCTATTTTTAAGTCAGTTACTTAATTTTGCACCATCAATTTTTTCACAACGCCACCAGTCTGAACAAAATACATTCCTGCGGGCCATGTCGAAACATCCAAAACGGTGCTTCCCGACTGAGCTTTAAACTCTGCCACGACCACACCCGAAACATCAAAAACCTTAACATCAGCAGCTTCACCAAAACCTGAAAGTTGAACTTCAAAATTGGCCGGATTTGGAACCAGGCAAAGCACCTTACTCTTGATCATCTCCTGTCCAACCGCAACGAATTGCGGTGCTCCACTCAAAGGGTTGCCATAAACTTCAAACTCATAAAGAGAATAGCCCCACTGCGTAGCTCTCTCCCATCCGTACATTTTCACATAGCGCGCCGCTACATCGACGGTAACATCGGTTTCCCCTCCTAAATGACTATAATTAGAATACACTGTTGACCAGGTCTGATTGTCGGAGGACACCTGGATCTGAAACTGGCGTGCATAAGCAGACTCCCAGTCCAAACGAATCCTGTTAATCTGATACTGTTGTTGCAAATCCACATAAATCCACTGCGGATCGGCATAAGCACTTGCCCATCTGGTTTCACCATTTCCATCAAAGGCAAAGGAGGGAGCATGGCCAGCAGATTCAGTAGACGAGGCAAATGCAGGCTTTCCGTAAGCTACATTTTCATTGCTATTTCGCCAGGGATAGACCAGGTTAGGATAGGCGTTATAAAAAGCATTGGTAGCCGGACTGATTCCGTTCCATGTGCCATAGCCATCGTTCTCACAAGCGTTCTTCCATCCAATTACGCCATCATATCCGTTTAAGTAGGATTGTATGTAATAGTTTGTCAGACTACCAAAAACCTCAGGCAAATCACCTCCAAAGGTTTCACCAATAATAACAGGCTTATCATTCGAACCCAGCCATTGTTGAACGGTTCTTTCATAGGGGCCAGAAGTATTTTGCCATTGGTACCAGTGGGGGGAATAAAAATCAAGGTAAGCATCGGGACTATCAAAGTAAGACCGCATTGAAGCATCTGTATACCGATTCCAGCCAGCCTGTGGATCACCATCCGGTGATCCAAAATTGGGACTGTTATAAACGATCCACATTGAGCCAATGGTAACGGGCTTACTACTGTACTGATTGACAGCCGCTGCGCATCGGGCAAAAAAACGCATCACCCAATATTGGTTTAAATGTCCGCAGTCAGCATCCCGCCACATGTGCTCAGGTTCATTGACCAAATCGTAGCCCATTATCCAGGGGTTGTCCTCATATCTATTAAGGAAAGGAATCAGGAAGTTATCCAAATAAGAGCCCATCCTGTTATCGTCCTGGATGAGGGTTCTGTAATGCTGATAATAAGTACTCATGCCCTCCTTAACCATGTCAAACGACCAGAAAGTGGGCATAATATAAACTTCATAAGTTGCAGCCAAAGCAACCAGAGCATCCATATCCTGCCAAAACTGGTCACCTGATCCGTAGGCATCTATAAATGCATTGGTATTGATGGCCGGACTAAAATTTCCTGAACCATGTAGCCAGATGCGCACCAGATTTATATTATTGTCAGCATATCGTTGAAACTCCTGGTTCCAATAACTCCAATCGAAATTACGGCGCATAAAATTGATGTCACAGTCGGCCCTCCATTGCCAGGGTCCTGATATAGCATTAAAGAAGATATCATCACCATTGACCTGAAACTTGTTTCCGTCAACAGTTACTTCTTGCGCAAAAAGAGTGGAGTGCATAAACACACATAAACAAACCACAAACCATAGATTCTTTTTCATAGTACAATGAATAGATTTACATTAAGGGGCTATAACCTCAACTCTTGGTGAAGAGTAAAGTGATTTAATTTCAGATTTTGTATTGTGCTCAAAAACCAGCTCCGCCCATGCCATAAAGAAGACCCAACGGGGCTGTTCCGTCAACAAATCTTCAGTTGGCAATTTTGCACACTCACCTATCCCAAAAGGTTTTCCACCGGAAACCTCCAACATCAACTCATAATTCCTTTGGGTAAAACCAGCTTCATCATAAACATCAAGAGACATAACATCCCAATATTCAGCACCAGGATTGTAGGCTTCCCAATCAAAACTTAAATCTTGCACATTCCACACCCAAATTAAATTATCTAAACCTTTCTCCTTTGTCAGATAATTGTGGGTCAACCGAAACAAAGCGGCTGTTCCATTTTCACCTGGCCGTCCTCCCCACCAAAACAGACCCTGATTCATCTCATGAAAAGGTCTAAACATGACTTCAACTCCCTTGGTCTTCAAGTAGGCCAAGTAGACAGCAAGTTCATCCAAACGCTTATAAAACGCTTGATTCACAGGGGTGCCATAAGTTAATAAGCTCTGCCATTCTTCATCATTCATAGGATTCAACACACCATTTCCTTCTCCCCATGAGCAAGGTTCTTGAACCAGAGGGGAACAGGCATGCCACATTATGTTAACAATGGCCCCTTTTTCCCATTGACGCTCTGCTTCCAGAATCATACTCCACCTGTTTTTTATATTTTCTTCCTGAAACAGGAAATCACCACTCCATAACCGAGGGTATACACCTGTAAGAGCCCGAATCGAATCGGTCCACATAGAAGGTTCAGCATTAGGCTCGCGGTTATGCTGGCCAGCAGCTGTTCTGGCACCAGAGATTCCATATAAATAATTGAGGGTCTTAAATTCCGTTTGCCCTGAAAGCTCTATTGAAACAATAGAAATCAATCCCAAGAAAATAGCATAACAATTCTTCATAAAAAGTTTTTTTACTGATTATCAACATTTTACATGACAACTTAAGGCAAAGGTCCCCCCTTTAGAGACAAAAGCGTCTCTATTCATTTCAATTTCAACAAGGCAAAATAGCTATCACAGCATAGGTAAAAACCGGATTTAAATGAACATGAAATACATCATAAAGCAGGCTAAGACTAACAGGATACTCAGTATGCGGAAATTTTTATACCAGATAACCCCTTGCAATTCTTGACTTTCCTCCTTCCATATTTTTTTTGTCCATGTATAACTATCCACCTTTTCCGCTAAAGGCTTTTGGGTATTAAAACTAACCACGATGGTAACAATTCCGCTGATGATCAAAAGAACTGGTGCCAACAATAGAAAATGAACGTTGACTTCAATCATAAGAATATACTTCATAATCATCAGTACCGATGCTAAGAACAACCCACTGATCAATCCGGTAAAAGCACCAATACCGTTTATTCGGCGCCAAAACAAACCAAGGAAAAATACGCCAACAATAGGCGGCGCCAAATAGGAGATCACCTCCTGATAATACGACACCAGAGAGTCGAATCTTTGAATAAAAGGTGCCCAGGCCACGGCTATCACAAGCACTACTACAGCCGTAATTCGACCAACCCTTACAAGCTTTTTACTATCTGCCTTTTTATCCCATTTTGAATAAAAGTCCATGGTAAAAAGCGTGGAAGCAGAGCTAAGGGTAGCGCTTAAAGTAGAGGTCAAAGCTGAAATCATAGCGGCCAAAATAATACCCACCAGTCCAACAGGTAATAATCGGGCAATTAAATGCGGATAAACCTCATCCGTATTGATTCCATAGATGCTGCTTAATGCCTGGCCTCCTATCATTTCCAAGGGTAAATCATCCACACCAAACAGGTTCAATCCCCGGGCAATTACCCCGGGCATGATGAAAATAAACAAGGTAAACAGATACAAAAAACCGACAAAAAGCACCCCTCTGCGACCATGATCAACAGATTTGGCAGAGAGCACCCGTTGCACCATCACTTGGTTATTACACCAGAAGTAAAAGCCCAAAATGGGTATGCCCACAATCATTCCAAGCCAGGGCACCGTAGGGTCGTCGAGCGGACGGGTTAACTTTAGCCAGACCCCTTCATTGAACATCTGGTAAAATTCGTTCCAACCACCAATTTCCTTAAGAGCAAAAAAGGATAAAATAGTGGAACCCACGATTAGAATGGCAGCTTGAATGACATCTGCATTAATGGCAGAAGACAAGCCCCCAATAATCGTATAACTCCCTGCTACCAGCGCCATCCCCAATATTATCCATTGAATTTCGACATCCGGAAAAATCAGTTTGATGATCAAAGCACCTGTATAAAGAGCAGCCGCAGCATCCAAAAAGACATTCCCGATTATTGTAATAAATGAAAAATAAACCCTTGAGCGATTATCAAACCTGCGTTCTAAAAATTCGGGCATCGTAAAAATGCCTGATTTAATATAAAACGGAAGAAAGAACATGACAAAAAAGACCATCACCAGGATAGAAATCCAGTTGTAATTAAAGACGGCAATGCCACTGATAAATCCTTCTCCTGAATGCCCCATCAGGGTAGAACTGGAGACACTGGCTGCGAACAATGACAGCCCAATAACCGGCCAGGTTGAACTTCTCCCTGCCAGAAAATACGAGTCCGAATCACGACTTTTACCATGTTTCAATGCCCACCACACAATGCCGACCATGAAGGCGACGATAATCAACACATCAAAATAATGGAGCTCCATATATTACAATATAAAATTTAAACAACGATCTTCGCGTAACAGCACTCTCTTATTAATTCCTTTATTTTGCGGCTTTTATATAATCCAGTAAGGCATTCAACGAGCAGGTTGCCAAACCCACGTATTTATCAGCTGCACCGTAATAAACAAACAGCGTATCATCCACTATTACATTCCCGGTAGGAAAAACACAACCTTTATAAAAACCTTCCATTTCATAATCATGCTCCGGTTCCATGACCCAATCGCTGCATCTACCAATGACTTTGGTCGGATCGTCCAAATCCAGCAAAGCAACACCGACTCTATAATACCCTTTACCCTTTTTCTCAACTCCATGGTAGATCAAGAGCCAACCATCTTTAGTCCTTAAGGGTGGTGTACTGCCTCCAATTTTTTCTTCCCAGGTACCTTCGCGACCAGCCAGCAGTATTTGACTTTTGCCATTCCACACCATGAGATCCTCCGAGAAGGTTATCCAAATAGCAGGAAAATCGGTTCCATAAGCCTCTCCAATCCATTGCTTTGGGCGATGCAGCAAGGCATATTTACCATTAATTTTTTCAGGAAAAAGAATGACATCCCTGTCATCCAGATTGGTTTGGGTTATTCTGCCCAAACGTTGCCAGGTTTTAAAATCTTTAGTCATGGCCAATCCTGAATTGGCAATGTTATTCCGATAAACAACAGGCGCATCCTCTCCGACTTCAGGTAATGCCACCACATCATGAGGGAAAGTCCAATAACGGCCGGGAGGAAAGGGGCGGTAAGCATAGGTAACAAAAAACTCATCCCCAAACTTAACTATCCTTGCATCTTCTACGCCACCACTATCGGGCCCGTCCAACGACGGCCCAAAAGCAGGTTCATCTGATACACGCTGGAAATCAATCCCGTCATCACTTATTGCTAAGCCAAAACGAATGATATGCGTTTCATCATCGCCTGCAGCTCTATATAACAAATAAAACTTACCATCTTCATACCACGCTCCCGGATTGCAAACAACCAAATTCTCCCAGTGGTTTTTCTCCAAAGGGGCAAGTATCGGGTTCCTATCACTTTTCTGCAACTTCATCAGTATCTCCTTTTTTATTTTTTACTATATGCTAACAAATAACTATAAATATTCAACGTTGGTGAGTAAGACAAAACTCTGATTGCTTAATTGAATCGGGAAATCTTGGTTGAATTCAACACCAGTAAAAACAGGAACCGGGAATCCATTTTCGTCCTTCTTCATATCCTCATTGACATAAAAATACATTTTCCCATTTTTGAAAGCTTCAGGTAAGGTCAACAAAACATCGTAATCATTATCAGAAAAATTAACAAGCGCAATGGTTCGCTTGTCCTGAAACACGCCTGAAACGACGCGGACACCCGGTTGATCTTCATATTCGACCTTAACAATGTCCGTTCCACCAGGGAAATACCGGCACATTAAAGACCAGCTGTAAAACCAGGGACGTATCTCTTCTTCCTCTGGCATCCAATACTTCTTCCCCCAAAATATTCCACATGCCCCAAAGTTTAATGTCCTCCGTGTTGCCTGCATCATTTTGTGAATGCATGGCATCGTCGAGCATCCACGCAGCAACAGCAGAATAGCCGCCATTCATCACCTCCATAGCCAGTAAGGGCATATCCAAACCATAGAAAAAGTCATAAACCAACATGTTACTATCACTCCCCTTGGTATTAGGATTGGCTTCTGCTCGTCGTTCATATTCCTGCATTAATAAAGAATCCTCTGCTCGCCAGTATTTATAGCCAGCTTCACCAAAGATAATTTGCTTATCAGCAGGCACTTGCGCTTTATAAATCTTTATAGCTTCAGCAAAGGCGCCACTTCTCACCTGATGCTGACCCGGATACGCATGGATATCGTATAATCCTATGACGTCATCCATTTGCTTAGCTGTCTGCTCCACCCACTCGTAGGACTTATAAGGTGATGCAGAATTATTATAATCCTTCACAATATCCGGACCCGCAATTTTTACCTGCTCAGCTAAGCCAGGATATTTTTGCATTTCATCATGAAAGGCGTAGATCATTTTCTTCCATAAATAAAAATCACCATTGGTAGAAGCCCAATTTCCGTCAGGCTCATTGAACAGATTATAATACTTAATGCAGCTAAAGCCTAGATCATTTACAAGATAATTTAAATAATCAGCAGCCATTGTTATCCATTTCGGGTCATCCTTCATATCCCAGGTGGGGGGGTTAAATTCCCCAAAAAGTACCGTAATGTTATTATCCTGACAATATTGAAGCAACCTTTCCAATGGCTCAATATTTCTAGTGCGATCGTAGGCACCTGTTTCAGCATCAAAATATCTGAAGGGACTATTGATTAGGCACCTGACATAATTGGGTTTCATAAAATCCAGTCGTTTATAAAGCGTATTCCAATCTTTGTCAGATACCGCAGCGCCCCATATCTCAGCTTCGGGATAAGCATCCCATTGCACGCCGTTACCAATATAATTGGGATTAATGACCTCATTGGTAATGGCCACAGAGAACTGCTGCTGAGGATTGTTACATGCTCCTAAAACAAGTGCCACCAAGGCTACTAAACTAAATTTCCACATAGCGTTATTTTTTCGATTACTACTGCCAACAGGCTTATTCCATATTGGTAAAAAGATGAAACGACTGTCCCTTAACAATGAAACTATGGCGTGCATCATCAGAAAAATCAAAAGACAAATCAGACGCCAGTGGCACAGGAAATCCATCATTGTTAACAGCTCCGGTAAAATCCGAACCACTATGAGAAAGATACTCGTAATGATCCAGTCCGTTTATTGCCAGTTGTGCTTCCATCTTAAGATTAATGGCATATTCGGTGAGATGAGAATTAACAATGGCAATGGTGTACTTTCCATTCTTTTCTGCAGCAATAGCTCGCAATCCTCTTTTGTTGGGCAAGTCCATGTCATAAATAGTACTTCCTGCAGGGAAGTAGCGTGCCAATAACGACATGGGGTAAAACCATGGCCTGATATTTACATCGTCGGGATTCTCAAATCGATCAGCCCCCAAAATATTCCAAAACCCCCACCTTTTTAATTCTGTGGAGCTGCCTCCATCTATATTGTACTGAGCATCATCCAATCCCCAAATAATAGCTCCGGCATAGCCTGCAAGCATGTTCTGGATGAGGGCATCCGCCATGTCAATTCCATAAAAAGCGTCATATATAAACATATTGCTATCATCCGAGGCATAAGGGTCGGCATCGATTCTGCGTTGATTTTCCTGTCCCAGTGTTGACCCGGCAGGTATTTAAAACCCACCTCACCCATTATCATAGGCTTAGTAGGGGAAGCTGCATTTCTATACGCCTGTAACAATTCCTGGTAAGATCCGTCTCTGACCTCTACCTCTGAGGGATAAGTATGGATATCGTAGGCCCACATGATGTCATCTAAATTCAAATAAGCGTTGGCCACCCAATTGAGTAAGCCAGTTCCCCACACCGCCACATCGGGACCTATCATTCCAACCCGGTCATCCAGTCCTCTGGCTATCACCTCATCGTAAAATTGCTCCTGCAGATCCTGCCAAAGGGCATAATTGCCATTAATAGACGACCAATCGCCATTGGGTTCATTGACCATATTGTAATACTTTATACAAGTATACCCCCGCACATCCAACAGGTACTTCAAAAAATCAGCCGCCTGGCCCAGCCATTGCTGATCAATTGAATTCCCACCCGAGTGTCCCCATTCGCCCAGCATAACAGTAATATTGTGCGCCTGACAGAAATCAAGAATAGGAAACAATACAGCCTCGCTTTTCGATGGGTTAAATTGCCCGTTTACCAGATAGTTCCATCCGGGCCCCATCATGATTCTTACGAGGGGTGGACGCATGAACTCGACCCGTTTCAATAGAAGTTCCCAATTCGCTTCAGAAAGAGTAGGACTACCGGTCCAGGCCTGTAAAATATCATACCCACCCCACTGAACGCCATTACCAACAAAGGATGACACCAAAGGATCATCTTTAATGGTTAAATTATCTCGTTCGTCAATCTTCTCTAAACCGTCACCAGCTTTATCATCACTGCATGACAGCAAAAACATCAGACCCAATAGTCCAAAAACAAAATTTCTCATAGCTCTTCCTTTCTTTTATGAAACCAAAGCATTCCTTTGAACAAAATACTTTATGGATGGTGGATATTTCCACCACCCATAAATATATTCAATTACTCTTTTTCAATAACGTACCAAAAAAACTTAGTCATTTGCCTGATCTGAGTCATACTGTCCCACAAATTATCCCAATCCGTTTCAACTGTATATTCAAAGCGAATACTGAATGTGCCATCGTTTTCAAGCAGTACTGCATTTTTAGTATTCCCCTGTCCATCTGTTAAGGTAACGGAGTTATCCGAAGGATTACGCGTCCACGTGCCACCATCTTTAGGCAGTACACGGTATTTCGCATTTAAATCAACGCCTTCGGCATTATTAGTAAATTCACCATAGGCGCCATCATTTCCAGCCCCATGAGTAAAAGTACCAAAGCTATTACCTTGTGCATTAACACCTGCAAATTCAAACTCAATTGTATTATCGTATTCAGCAGCTGTTTCAGGCAGATAATTCTGAATTGGATCATCCTTTGTATGTCCACCCCATTCAGGATGCTGACTGATTACATCAACAAAAACCCTCAAATCAGTAACATTAAAGACTCCATTCAAAGGCTCTTCAAATGGAATTAATTCCACAATCCAGTTCATTGGCTCACCATTTCCCGGGGTCACAGTAATAGTTTCCTGATAGTCACCAGAAAAATCTAAAACCTGACCAGGTAAAACAGAAGTGCTGCTCCCATAAGAGCTGACAATACCTGCAAGTGTTACATTTGAAATCTCACCCTGACTCAAATCAAACATAAATGAAATCGCCCCCTCATTTCCTTCTCTGGAAATATCAGCAGTTCCTATCTGACCATCAAAAAGTATCTCCAAAACATCCTTTTGTTTGTGCCAGTCGTCACTGTTTATATCCTCCATTGGATCCTTTTCACAAGAGACCATCAACGGAACCATTGCCAATATAAAATATTTCAATATTTTCATAATCGCTATTATTTTTGTGATCTATTAATCAGACTATTTCTACAAAGCATCATTCAACATTTGCTCACGCTGTGGCAATGGATAAAACGAGGCTTCATCTTCATCCAATCCGGTGGCCTGAGGGACTTTGGTTGTGACAGTCCCGGTCCTTCTCAAATCAAATAAATAATGCCCCTCATAGCACAACTCCCAGGCTCTTTCCTGAATCACTGCCTGACGAAAATCCGCCACACTGAGGCCTGCTTCCAAAGGCTGAAGTCCGGCCCTTGCTCTAACAGCATTGACCCAAGCATAACCTTCAGTGGTAGGTCCGACCGCCTCGGCATAAGTCAAGGCAATATCCGCAAATCTGATCAAAAACGGACGAGCACTGGTTCTATCACCTTCAAATTCTGGATCCTGATATTTCACAGTAAAAGGATGGGTAAAAGATCCCTGAGCGATGCTTCCTACTACGTTGCCATCTGCATCATAAACCTCATCATGAATCAAATCAATACCTCTTTGATCATCTTCATGGAAGGTCGCAAAAAAGGAAGGCGATACACGATAAACTTCCCAGCCATGTGTTGTTCTGACCAGCCTTCCATCTTCATATTTCAGAAAGAAAGGAACACCATTAACCCAAGGCATAAACATCAAGGGCGTTTTGGAATAATTACCCTCGTTGGCGCCGGAACGGTCGTGACTAAGAATAAAAATATGCTCAGGACCATGAGGTTGATTGACATCATAAACATTTGTAAGATTTGGATCCAGGAAGTAGTCAGTTTGGTCATTCATCACCTTTCCTGCCCAAAAAGCAGCACTTTCGTACATCGCATCAACATCTTTGGTCATATCCCGGTACAACTTCACACCATTTTGCTTGGACGAAGCAATGGTTAAATAAATCTTTGCCAAAATGGACTGGGCAGCGACCTTATCGACTCTACCAACGCGTGCTACACTTTTATTGACTTCCAGCATTTCTTCAGCACGAATCAAATCTGCAATTACCAAGTCGTACAAGGCATCCAAAGAGGGAGCCAGTGGCGCACTGGTGTCTTCAAGTTGCCTTACCGGTGCATTATGTACAGGAACCAGGCCAAACACCCGAATGAGGTGAAAATAGCTCCAGGATCTAAGCACCAGGGCCTCTCCTATAATTTGGTTTTTAAATGCTTCAGGGAAAGCACTGCATTCAACTTGTTCAATAAGCACATTCGCTCTGTTAATGGCCACATATCCATATTTAAAGAAATTCTCCAATGTTAAGTTGGTAGAAATGGTAGCCGCCCTCCAATCATACAACTCCTGTGCATCCTGACCTTCATCCGGCTTTAGATCGGTGGTTTCTGTAGGCAAATCACCAATAGAGTTTAATCCACGTGTATATTCAATAAAGGTAAATGCATTGTAAGTGTATAGCAAAGCTGAGTTGGCATCTTCCTGGGTTGTATAAAAATTATCATCGGAATAAAACCCATATGGCTCTTCAGTCAGATCACAAGAGGTGATCGTGAACGTCACAGCTAGTAATGATATTAATATTTTGTTTCTCATAATAAGTTCTATTTAAAAACTGTAGTAAATAATTCTGGCATTTATTATCCTAATTATCTAAAATGTCATGTTCAATCCAAAAGTGTATTGCGTAAAACGCGGGTATCCACCCCAATATATGCCATCCAAACCTACTTCCGGATCATATCCGGAGAACTTGGTAAAGGTGTATAAATTGGTCGCATTTAAATAAACTCTCAGATTAGATATAAACTCAAGATTATCCACATTTACATTATACCCTAAAGATACATTTTGAATTCTGACGAATGATCCGTCTTCAACAAACCAGTCTGAGAACCTCAGTTGACGCCCACTGTATAAGCGGGGATAATCATTGGTAGGATTGTCCTGTGTCCAACGCAGTGGTCGAACATCAGCCTGATCCAACCTATTCTGATACACGACATCGTTACCAAAAACACCATTCAAGAACATGGAAAAATCAATCCTTTTATAGCTTAAGTTGAGGGCCATACTGGCTGTAAAATCAGGGTTTGGATCACCAATAATGGTTCGGTCGTCAGTTGTAATCTCTCCATCATTATTGATGTCCACATATTTGAACTCACCAGGTTCTGCCAAATACCCTTGCATACCAGCTGCGAGACCTTCCTCCAGACTTTGAACAATACCATCAGTTCTATAGCCGTAGAAAACATTAAAAGGTTGACCGACTGCCAGAATGTTAGCCGTTTGTCTGAATTGAGTAAACTCATAGCCTGATGGACGGTACATCATACCTGTATTATTGTCGACTTGAATACCGGTAGTTTCTACATCTCCCAAACTAATCACCTCGTTTCTGTTTTGAGCATAAATTAAAGTGGAACCAAATCTCCAGTTACCACGTCGGATAATGTCTCCTTCGATGGTTATCTCCACCCCCTTATTGCTAATTTCACCACCATTTACCCACATACGGTCATAACTTGAAGATGGAGCAAGGTAACGCAAGTAAAGCAAATCATTGGTCTCCTTATCATAATAATCGGCCGTAATTCTTAATCTACGATTTAAAAAAGCCATATCTATACCATAGTTAAATTGAGTCGTGGTTTCCCATTTCAGACCTCGGTTGGGGATACCTCTCCACTCACGATACCTGCTGTCAGCACCATAGTAACCCCCAACATAACCGGGTCCGATGGCCGTTCTCCACGCGCCGTCATTGAAATAGTTCTCTACGCCATAACGCGCCAGCGTTTGATAAGGAGAAATAGCCTGATTTCCAGAAGTTCCAAAACTGGCTCTGAATTTCAACTCGTCAAAAACCATCAGGTTTTTGATAAATTCTTCGTGGTGTGCATTCCAGCTAACCGCAAAAGAGGGGAAATAGGCCCATTTGTTGTTTTCTCCAAACACAGACGACCCATCGGCACGAACTGTTCCGGTAAATAAATAACGATCCAGGAGTTTATAGTTGGCCCGACCGTAGTATGACAACATCTTTCTTTTTGTAAGATTGTTACCAACGACATTGCTCTCAGGATTACCTGCGCTCATGTTCTCATTACCTAAAGCCTCATTGACAAAGTCATAAGCGCGCAATTGCGACTGCTTTATGGTATGATTTTCATAAGAAAAACCACCCATAACAGAGATGTCATGAATTCCGGCAAACTGATTTTCCCAAGTGGCAAAAGTCTCTGATGATAACTTTTCATCCTGCCAGTTTTCAATGTGCGCAGCTCCATTACGGAAGAAACCCTCTTCCGTGTAATCTCTAGGATTAAACCGATCTGTGACTGTAGAGCCATGCTTATAATTCATTTGTGACTTCAGCGTCAATGTTTCATTCAGGTTGAAGGTAAAACCATAAGAACCGATATAATCTAAGCCATTGGTCTTATCCAAAACATGATTGGTTCTGGCAATGGGATGCCCAAAATCACGCTCATTTGCAGTAAAATAATTCCCGGTTTCGTCATAAACCGGCCACAATGGATTTCTCCAATACGCCAATCCTCCATTGCGATCCCGTTCGTTTCTGGAAAAGATATTGGATGTAGACACGGAAAAGAAATCGGATAATTTGTGATCCACTGCCAGATTTACCGTTCCCTTTTGATAATCATCCTCAATGTAAACGCCCTGTTCATTCAAGTAATTAAGGCTTAAATTAAATGAGGTTGTTTCATTGGCACTGCCTATGGAAACACTGGTATTGCTTGAAACAGGTGTATCCCTGAAAACCTCCTTATCCCAGCGGGTGTTATAAGGCCAGGCACCAGACTGAATCTCATACAAAGAAGGGTAGTAAGTCCCCTGGGTATCTGTAACCCCTCTGTAGGGCATCTGTAAACCTGCGTTGCGCTGTTCTTCATTGCTTAACATGGCCATCAACAAAGGATCATCCCATCTTTTCAGTTTGGAATCAAATCTCGACAAAGTGGTTTGTTGAGAAATATTGACCCGGGTTGTTCCTTCTGCCGCCCTTATAGTAGAAACCATTATGACACCGTTGGCACCACGAGATCCGTAAATGGCAGCTGCTGATGCATCTTTCAAAACTTCAATTGAAGCTATATCAGCGGGATTTATTTGCTTCAAATCTCCTGCATCACCCAATGGGAAACCATCTACAACAACAAGAGGAGCGTTGGAGCCCTCTAAAGAACTACCTCCTCTAATTCTAATAGTTGATCCTGCTCCAGGATCCTGAGAATCGTTCACCACTTGCAAACCGGCTGAACGACCTTGTAATAGCCTCTCTATAGAGTTAGCTGGAGTATCCTGCAGTTCATCAACTTTTACGGTCGCCACGGACCCCGTCAAATCACTCTTTCTTACAGTACCGTAACCAATTACCAATACCTCCTCCAAGCCAAGTTGAGACTCCTGCATTATAACAGCAATATTCGAGCGCCCCGCAACGGCTACTTCTTGTGTATCAAACCCAATGAATGACACCACTAAAATGGCATCAGAATTTGTTACTTCTAAGGAAAACGCGCCCTCACCATCGGTGATAGTACCAGAAGTCGTGCCTTTTTCCATAATATTAACCCCTGGTAAGGCTTCACCATAGGTATCCGTGATTACACCCCTTACAGTTAGCCCATTCATCTGAGCGAATAGGCTTCCCATGAACACTGTGAATATCACAAGAAAAGCCATCCGCAGTTTTTCTCTTCTTTTTTTCATAGATCGAATTGTTAAAATTAAGCATTTTTTACATTTCAAAAGTAATATATAAAAAACCACAAACCTTTGCACTAAAGACTAAATAACTGTACTTTCGTGAATAATTATTACAAATAGAGATAGAAATAATATACAAAAACATAATAACACTCATTAAATCAATACTTTGACCTAAAAATGAAACCTGACCAATTATGAACAGGTTACTAAACAAATAAGCGCTAAAAATAAAACCATTTACTAAACCTCGTTTTTTAAAATAAAAAATATGAAAAGAATTGTTAGAGAAGTAACATCTCTCACAGATGAAGACTTTTTTATAGTACTCAATCATTTTAATGCCAAATTCGATTTCCCCATTCATTATCACCCAGAGTATGAACTCAATTTGGTATTAGATACTGAGGGAAAACGAATCATAGGAGATTCCATAAAAGAATATAAGGCTCAGGATCTAGTGTTAATTGGATCAAATACGCCACATGCCTGGACAGGCGAAGATGGCAAAGCGCATGTAATAACCATCCAATTCCACACAAATTTTTTGAGCGACAAATCTTTAACGCGAAACATCATGACGCCCATTAAAGAGATGCTTGATCGCTCTAAGCTGGGGATTACCTTCTCTCCCGAAGTGACTGCTTCCATGATAGAAAGAATTGAGCGCTTAACCACCTCCAGAGGGTTTGACTCCCTGCTCGAGTTTCTTTCCATTCTATACGACCTTTCCATATCCAGAAATCAAACCACCTTATCATCGGCCTCTTATATAGGCTCCATAGCGCCCTTTAAAAGCAAACGAATAGATGCCATCAATGCCTATTTATATGATAACATCTCTCGATCAATAAAACTATCAGAAGTGGCAAATATTGTTAATATGTCACCCTCGGCCTTCAGTCATTTCTTCAAAAAAAGAACCCAAAGATCTTTTTCTGATTATTTGTCGGACCTACGCATTGGCCATGCAGCCAAAATGCTGATCGAAACGGATAACAACATATCAGAAATATGCTTCGACTGTGGCTTCAACAACCTGTCGAACTTCAACCGGACTTTTAAAAACCAAAAGGGGTGTACACCCAGAGAGTTTAGATCACAGCAAAAGTTAATCATCAAGCATTAATGACCGGACAATCTGGCAACGTCTTATCCTTTTAGCCCAACCTTCAGCCGCCTATTCACGGTAAACACCCAAAGCCTGCGCCACCATTACCGCACACCTTTCACCATCCAGGGCAGAAGAGGCGATGCCACCGGCATAACCGGCGCCCTCTCCGCAAGGGTAGAGCCCTTTGAGCTGGACATGCTGAAGCGTTTCTGGGTCACGGGGAATTCTGACAGGAGAGGATGTGCGCGATTCGGTACCCAGTACCACGGCCTCGTCGGTCAAAAATCCTTTGGCCCACTTGCCAAACATTTTAAAACCTTCACGTAAGCGATTGGAGATTAATTCGGGCAAAATAAAATGTAAGGGAGAAGCAAGCGCACCGGGAATATAGGAGGTGGGTGGCAGGTCGCCCGACAAGCGGCCGTTAACGAAATCGGTCAGTACCTGACCAGGGGCAATCACATTTTTACCCCCATTGATGTAACAGAGTTGCTCGACTTCCTTTTGAAAAACCAGTCCGGCCAGTGCCCCATATTGCTGATGACCGGGCAAATCCTCCGGATGAATTTCCACCACCATACCGCTGTTGGCAAAGGGTGAATTGCGGCCTGAAGCCGACATGCCGTTTACCACCATCTCACCGGGCCCGGTCATGGCAGGCACAATGATGCCACCGGGGCACATGCAAAAAGAATAGACCCCACGGCCCTGTACCTGACAGGAAAAATTATAGGAAGCAGCCGGTAAGTAGTCGCCGCGACCTTCCGGGTTGTGGTACTGAATCTGATCGATCAGGTCCTGGGGATGCTCCACCCGAACCCCCATGGCCCAGGTTTTTGCTTCCAGCTGAATGTCTTTTCTATGCAATAATTCGTACATATCCCGGGCTGAGTGACCGGTGGCCAAAATGACCGCTTCCCCGTTTATGCGTTCACCACCTGCTATGTCGATGCCTTTTACGGCATCTCCTTCAATGATAAAATCATCTACACGGGTATTGAAGTGTACCTCTCCGCCGGCTTGAATAATCGTCTCCCGAATGTTTTTCATGATGGCCGGCAGACGATCGGTTCCCACATGCGGGTGCGCATCTACCAGTATCTCCTCAGAAGCGCCATGAAAATAAAGCACTTCCAAAAACCGTCGAAAGTCCCCTCGCTTGGTACTTCTGGTATAAAGCTTACCATCCGAGAAAGTGCCGGCACCACCTTCTCCAAAGGCATAATTCGATTCAGGGTTAACAGGATGGTTGCGATTGAGCAAGGCCACATCCTTTTTGCGTTCACCGACCGGCTTTCCACGTTCTATTACAATGGGCTTTATACCGAGTTCGATTAAGCGAAGCGCCGCAAACAGACCGCCTGGTCCGGCCCCCACCACGATCACCTCACGGGCTGCACTGACTTGGGGATATTCAAAGTCGACCACGATTTCAGGAGAGGCGGGCTCGTCTATCCACGTAATCACGTGCAGCTGAACCATCACCGGATGCTTGCGCGCGTCAATGGACCGGCGACGAACATAAAAACCGGTAATTTTTGCTTCTGAAACCTTGAGTTCTTTAGCAAGAAAACCCTTCAATGTAGCGTCGTTGGCTGCGTCTGACGGAAGCAGCCGCAGAACAATTTCATTCTTCATTCAAAAAAAGCTGGTTACTCAAAATAAAATGTGAGTACAAAGATACGAGAAGTTAATCTATCCAGCACATCCGAATACAAAACATCTTCCGGTTCACCAGTGCCCTGAGGATTTAACACATTCATCAGCCCCACGGAAAGCTTCAGTTCTGTAGAAAAGCGAAAGTAGCTCATATAAGAATCCATGCCTGCCCCAATTTCCCAAAAGACATCAAAAGGCCGTACCATTAAACCGTCCTTTTTACTCTTTGCCAAATCAAAACGGGGATTAATACCCGCAGTTAAGAAAGGCTTGGCATTGGTCATTCGGCCACCATTGAATTTGATGACCAGCGGGCATTCAATATAGGTGGATTTAATCTCTAAAGGGAATTCATCCTCTTCCCCGTTCTCTGAAACAAAAAGCAGATCGCGTTGACCAAAGCTAATGCCCGGCAACACCCGGAAATTAAAATACTTGTTCAGGCGAAAACTGGTCACCATACCAATATTGATTCCGGGACTAAGACTGACCACATCCGCATAGCGCGGACCGCCAGGCCCTTGTAGTCCTGGCGCCTTAGACACCACCCGGTAATCCATCGCATTAAAACCAATCAAAAACCCGAAATTGAGTGCCTTATCATCAAAGTTGGGAAGATTGGGTGCACGCGTCTGGGTGGGTTGACCAAAAGCCAATCCAACTGTCAACAACAAAAAAAACGAAAGAAAAAAATGCTTCATGGATGGTGCCCTTCAAAATATGGTCTGACAATCATTTACACATGCCTTTAAAACGCACAAATATAGATATTATTGCAAAGGCTTTTCGGATACATAAATGGTGGCAATGCCACCACTTTGCCGCCAGCGTCGCACAGGAACCAGGCCTACCCGCTGGATCTCATCGTCGAATTTCTGACCTTCAGGAAATTGGAAAACAGAAGCCGGCAAATAGGAATAAGCTTCTTTGTCCTTAGAAATCCAACCTCCCCAACGGGGCAGAATCTGAGAAAAATAAAAACTGTAAAGCTGCTTCATGGGAAAGGCAGATGGCTTAGAAAACTCCAGCACAATGAGCGTTCCCCCCGGCTTAAGCACCCGATACATTTCAGAAAGGCCCTGGTTCAAGTCCCCAAAGTTTCTGACGCCAAAGGCTACGGTGATGGCGTCAAAATAGTTATTACTGAAAGGAAGGGACTCAGAATCGGCCTCCTTTAACACAATCGCATGCTGCAAACCTTTTTTAAGCACTTTTTTGCCAGCCAGATCAAGCATCCCCGAAGATATATCCACAGCATAAACGGCGGTAGGCTTTGGCTTGATTTCAGCCAATGCAATGGCCAAATCACCGGTGCCCGTAGCAACATCCAATACAATGGGAGATCGCTTTTGGCTGATTAATTTAACAACCCTTCTGCGCCAGATCTTATCAATCCCAAAAGACAGGAGACGGTTCAGTAAATCGTATTTGGGGGCAATGCGGTTAAACATAGCAGTAACCTGCTCTTTTTTAGTGCCCTCCTGCTGTGCATAAGGTTTTACGCTCATAGTTGATTAAAGAATATTAGTCGGCAAACGCCGCTACAAAGATACCAAAAAATAGGTGATTCAAGTGAGAACCGACTACTACACTTTGCCTTCCACCCAGCTCTCTAAAACCCCTTCAAACAGTTTCTTCATTTCCTTAATAAAACCATAGGATTCATCATCGATGCGCACCTCTCCTTTGGTAACATGGCCCAATATTGAGAAAGGAAATTCCTGCTCCACCATATAATCAACAAAAGCGTCCTGCATTTCGGGCGACACCGAGACAATCACGCGACTTTGCGACTCACCAAACAAAAAGGCATCCTTACGCACTTCCGCATCCGTGGTAATATCAAATCCAAACTCAACAGGAACGGCACTTTCCAAAAGCGTAAAAAACAGTCCCCCGTTAGAAACATCATGCACCGAACGCACCAACTTTTTATCAATTACACCGGCAACAACCTGATGCAGCTCCTGCTCTTCTGCTTCATCATAAAAAGGCGGTAAAGAGGTGTTGATACCATGTATCTTACGTATGTATTCTGAACCATTTACATCATCGCGCGAGCGTCCGATCAGGAATATCATATCCCCCTTATGCTTGAAGGCCAGTGTGGTGTGCTTCTCGGCATCCTTAAGGAGCCCCACCATGCCGATGATGGGTGAAGGCGTTACCGGAACAATGTGGCCCTCAACAGAGCGCTGATTGTAAAAACTGACATTTCCACTAATCACCGGAACTTTAAACAGCTCACAGGCGTGGGCCAGCCCCTTAACAGACGCTACAAAAGCCCCATAGGCTTTTGGGTCACCGGGATTGCCAAAATTAAGACAATCAGAAACAGCCATGGGCTTTCCTCCTGCACACACAATATTCCGGGCGGCTTCAGCTACAGCAATCTGAGCGCCTTTAAACGGATCCGCCGTCATGTAACCCGGATTACAATCCATGGTAGCCACCAAAGCCTTGCCCTTATCATTGAGCGGAATAATGGATGCATCAGAGGGATATTTGGTACTCATATCATCCGCTCTGAGCGATTTGGAAAATTTCTTGCTCAGCCATTTTTTGGACACCAGGTTGAGCGAAGTCATCATCATTTTAACCACCGCCGGATAATGATCAGGCTCAGGCAGTTCATCAACGTTACAATGAACAAACTCGGCATCGTCCAGCACATAAACAGGCTCATAAACAGGTGCTTTACCACCTAAACCAAGATAATTCACAGGCAATTTGGCCAACAGCTCTCCCTTTTCATTCAAAGTGAGCTGTCCATCATTGGTAACTTTACCCAGAACGCCCATCTCAATCCCCTGCTTTTTCACAATCGCTTTGATTTTATCGAGTTGCTCAGGATTAAAACAGATCAACATGCGACCCCAACTTTCAGACACCAGGATATCTCTGGGACTCAAACCCTCCATACGCAGGGGCACTTCCTGAGTGGAAATTTCAACGCCGGCACCACCACGTGCCGCCATCTCGGTCACCGCACCCACAATCCCCTGTGCACCAACAGGCTGAATTCCCAGTACCAATTTTTTATCAATGAACTTCTGGATCACCTTGAATAGATCCTTCTCAATCTCCACATTTTTCAGGTAGTCAACAGACAAACCTTTGGTCCCATTATCCGTGATGGCGTCAGCAGCAAAAGCATCGCCATCAATACCCTCTTTACCGGTGGGAACTCCTACCACTGCCACTATATTCCCCACTCCTTGGGCCACCGCTGATATCAAATGATCCTTCTTGCCAATACCAATGACCATATTGTTTACCAGGGGACTGGTATTAAAGGCATCACAAAAGAAGGTCTCTCCCCCACGATGGGGACAGAAAATCCTTTTTCAAAATCAGCCAGGCCATTCACCACCTCTTCAAACAACCAACGGGCCGTATCCCGCTTTCCATTGCCAAAGCGCAATGAATCCAGAAAAGCGACAGGTTTTGCTCCCATGGCAAAGACATCCCGTGTCACCACACGCAGGCCGGTAGAGGCCCCCAGGCGGGGCTGAACGGCACAGGGATGGTTGTGCGACTCCACTTTAAAAACGCAAACGTCTCCATCCCCAATATCTATAGCACCGGCACTCTCCCGACCGGCTTCCACCACCACGTGCGCCCCTTTATGCGGCAATAGCTTTACCCACTTCAGGGAATGCTTGTAGCTGGCGTGTTCCGACCAAAGTATGGAAAAAATTTCCAATTCCAGTTGATTGGGCTTACGCCCTATAATATCCTGGATGCGCTCAAACTCTTCAGAGCTTAGATTAAAGGTTTCGGCATCGTGAAAGGTGGTTTCTGATATAGACATAACTGATGGTTTATTAAACAACAATCACAAAAATATGTAATTTTACTGTTGCATAAAGGAGTTAATTATTCCTTGTTAGGCTTACTGCTCAGATCGAAAAAACGTCCCTGATTTTTCGGAACTGTTTTGTAACTTTAATCAAGCGGTTTAAGACATGTGAAAATTACTAAAAAACCAGTACATAACAAACGACAGAATTGAAAAACAAATAAATCATCTTAGAATGAAAAAAACAGCATTGGTTACCGGAGCTACATCAGGAATTGGAAAAGCCACGGCCATTAAACTGGCGCGCTTGAATTACCGTTTGGTCATCACCGGAAGAAGAGCGGATCGTTTGGAAGTACTTAGCAAAGAACTGGACAAGTTAGGGGCGCCAAATTATTTGCTTTGTTTTGATATAAGAAACAGGCAGGCCACAACGGATGCCATTGAAAGACTTCCTGAAGACTTTCAAAAAATAGATGTACTGGTTAATAATGCCGGACTGGCATCGACGGCTGAACCCATACAAAGTGGCGACTGGAACGATTGGGAAGCATGATTGACACCAATATTAAAGGACTTTTGGCCATGAGTCAGCTCATCATTCCCGGAATGATTGAGCGACAATCGGGTCACATCATCAATGTCAGCTCCATAGCCGGCAAGGAGGCCTATGCCAATGGCAATGTTTATTGCGCTTCCAAGCACGCTGTGGAAGCCCTCACCAAAGGGATGCGCATTGATTTACTCCAACACCATATAAAAGTATCGTCCATATCGCCGGGAATGGTGGACACGGAATTCTCTCTGGTACGTTACCATGGGGACCAAAAGCAGGCAGATGCCGTTTATAAGGGCCTCACCCCTCTTTACGCCGAAGATGTGGCCGAAGCCATCGAATTTATGGTGACCCGCCCACCCCACGTCAATGTCAACGACCTGCTGCTGATGCCAACGGCACAGGCCAGTGCGGTGTATAATCACAGAGAATCCTGAGCCAGCAGACCATTTGCTAAAAACCGACCGGGTCTATAATAAACAAGGCCTTCATCCCGTCAAGAAGAAGGCCTCTATTTTATGCTTAACAACTCGTTACTGTCTTAAAAATCGCTGATTTGAAGCCACTTGCATCCATTAACCACATAAACACAACCTAATAAATACCAATAAATTACCCCCCCACTCCACCTAACCATCTACCAACCTAACGACCTAATAACCCAATGACCTATTGACCCCATCTACCCCACTCAACCCTTCTCACCCTCTCATCCCGCTTCGCCTCACCTCTCAACCTATCAACCTAACGACCTATCAACCTATTGACCCTATACAGGATTTTCAATTTTTCCCGTAAACAAAATGGCGCCGGTCTCCTTCTCTGAAATGACAAAAACAAAGGGACGGTCGACACGAAATTCATGAACCATGGGCATGCTGGTCACCTCAAATCCGATACTGGTGGCCGCTGCCGCTTCTGTACCCCTTTCATCTACCTCTATAAAAGTTTTATGACGCACGTCACTGATGATGATGTCATCATCAGCCATGTTTCGAAAACCCTTGACATCATAAAAAGCACGTTCCATTCCAACAGAGCGCAAAGCCGGTATCAGATTATAAGTAGACTCCACCTTAAAACGGGGCAAATACACATTGACCTCCGACACGGTGACAGGCTCCACTAACTGCTCCCACAAACCATTGCCCAAATCATTCACCAGACCATTGGCATCCCCAGAACCCTCAGGTAAAATGAGGGTCATGGCAAAAGACTGATCACCGTAGGGCAGTCGAAGCGCCGAATAATCCTCACCCTGATAATACTGAAATTCCTCCTTCTGCTGCATCATTTTGACCTGGACAGAAGTGCCATTGGCCAAATAAAATGGTGCATCGGTGGTTTGGCTCTTATCAAAGCGGGAACTCCACTCTCCATTAAAATAAACCGTATTGATCAGAAACAAAATATGCGATGGTTCAATTTGATCAATGATGGAAGGGATCTTACCTCTGGTGGCCTCCTTCACCCAATCGTTCATGGCCTGCTTAGCTTGAGCCGTATTGTCAAAATCCAGACCACTCACCCGCGCATCGTAATAAATCCGCAAGGCATCAAAGAACGCTTCATTTATTGAAAAATCATCCGGTACCAGGCCGAGTTAGCGATTTCCATAACCACCTTGGGATCTGCTGTGGACAAAGCCCCACGGATGTTTTTATAAGCCTCATTGAGCCCTTCAGAGTCGGTAAATCCAATCACCGACAACATTTCATCCAGGTTGTCACCCGTTGCACCATTGATGGCCATACCAAAGGCCTGTGTTATACTGATGGGCGAGACCACCACATTATCGCCCGACTCCGCCAGATCATTCACGGCCTTGAATATTTTCCAGTTAAAGGCATCGGTTTGTTCTATAACATCAGCCGATTTAAGGGTGAACGGTTCCGGCTTGACTTCCGTCACCTCGCTTTCGCTGCAGGAAGAGGCAGTGAGTAAGGCAAAACCTATGAGAGCCAATATCTTTTTCATCATCACAACATTTTTAGTTTCTTCTGTTTGATGTCAAAACCGGCTCAGGGTTGCGTCATCAGTCTTGGAAAAAACCCTGATTTTTAAGCACCTGTAGCAAAACCTTAGAAAAATGTTCATTGTCCGCCTTTTTGTAGCGAACATCGGTAAACACCTGGGCCAGGGTCTCCTTATTATGCTCCTTCACAAAGCCCTGGTAAAGAGGCATCCCTTCCTTTTCCCGGTATAAAGCATCAATGACTTCCGGTGAATAATCCTGGTATGTCTCCTCATGCACAACGGCCTGCAAAGGCAGGCGGTCGGTCAACTCAGGCTTTTCATCCGAAAACCCTAAAGTAACCGTGGTAACGGGAACAACCCCCTTGGGTAAATTTAAAGTCTCAATAATTTTATCGGCATTATAGGTCGTTGTTCCAAAATAACAAATACCCAAACCCTCATCCTCTGCGGCTATGCAGACATTCTGCGCCACCAGCAAGGCATCAATGGCCCCCGTTACAAACGATAAGAAATTATCATACCCGGGTTCGGCATTTCGCTGCCGGCACCATTTATTAAACCGGTTAAAATCGGCACAGAAAGTGAGCACCACGGGTGCGTTTGTTATAGAAGGCTGATTAAAGTGAGCAGGCGCCAAAGCCGCTTTCCGTACCGAATCCTTGCTCACGACAATACTATAAACCTGCATATTACCTGTGGTCGATGCCCTGGTGCCTGCGGTCAGTATTCGATTAAGTAAGTCCTCACCGACAGGTTGGTTGGTGTATTTCCGAATGGAACGGTGACGATTAAGTGTTTCAAAGGCGGTCATAGTAGAAATTTTAGATGATATGGAAAGAAAGAGGCAGGGTGGGGGAGCTGATCTCCGCCACTCTGCCTTCTATAATGTTGCGATGAACAGAATTGGCAACAACGCGAAATCCTGTTAAAAAAAGGGTTTAAATCAAGTCCAGATTTTTCAATTCAGCACGTAAAGCAGCCTGGTTGTTTTCTTCCAGCTCACACAGAGGCAAGCGGAAAGTCCCGCCCAGTTTCCCCATCATGCCAACGCCGATTTAACAGGGATGGGATTGGACTCAACAAACATCAACTCCATCAACGATTTATACTTATAAAAAAGCGCCCGGGACTGTTCAGCATCTCCATTTAAAGAAGCCATCATCAGCTGGTGAAAATCTCCGGGTATCAAATTGGCCACCACAGAAATACACCCATCAGCACCCAACAAATTGGCGGATGTCGCCAGAAAATCATCCCCGCTATAAACCTTCAAGGATTTCGGACGCCTGGCCAGCAATTCAGCAAAGACGGGCATACTTCCCCCTGCTTCTTTAATGGCGACAATATTCTTAAAATCATTGGCCAATCGAACAGCTATCTCCGGAGAAATATTACTTCCCGTGCGACCAGGCACATTGTACAAAATGATGGAGGCATCCACCGCTTTGGCAATGGTGGCAAAGTGCAGATAAATACCTTTATCGGAGGGCTTGTTATAATAGGGAGCAACCACTAAAAGTGCATCCACCCCTAATCCAATGGCTCTTTTCGAGTACTTAATACTATCCTGAGTAGAATTGCTGCCGGTACCGGCAATAACAGGGATTCGACCATTGACTTTTTTAACCGCCCTCTCAATCATAATGGCATCCTCATCCTCAGAAAGCGCCGGAGTTTCACCCGTTGTTCCACAGACGACAATAGCATCCGTCCCCTGCTCCACATGCCATTCTACCAGTGAATCAAATGTTTCCAAATCAAGATCGCCATTCTCTTTGAACGGTGTGGCTATTGCGACGATTGAGCCGCGTAAGTTCTCAATACCCATAGTGTTATGAATTTTCTTTAATGTATAAACAAAATGTGAACACGACTATGCAAAAGAAATCGTGGTATTCCACATTCGGAAGTGTAAAGATATCGAAAAGAAATGCATTGAGCAAACCATAAAAAAGGCGTCGAATACGTCGACGCCTTTTACAAAAATCAGTTCTGGAATTCCCAATTAGTTCTTCGCAAAATATTTACTATTCGCATCATATCCGTACTTGTAGCTGTACTCCTTACGCTGGAAGGGGATGCCGTTCACCAGGACACTCAAATGAGGAATGTTCTTAACTTTTTCATCCCTTAAGTTCATTTTCAAAACAGGCTTAGGAGTGACATTGTGACGCACCACCATCACATTCACATCTGCATACTCGGTGAGTAAGTGAGCGTCCGCCACAATCCCCACCGGTGGGGTATCAATAATAATCATGTCATACTTTTCCTGCAACTGTTCCATCAGCCTTTTGGTAGCCTCTCCGGCAATAAGCTCAGAAGGGTTAGGCGGAATGTGTCCGGCAAAAATGATGTGCAAATTTTCTAATTCTGAATCCTTATTGATAATGTCTTCTACCTTGGCATCACCTGTATAGAAAGCACTCAGGCCATTACCATTACTGGTAATCCCAGACTGCTTGCTAAGCGAGGGACGTCGCATATCAAACTCAATAAGCAAGGTTCTTTTATTCAATTGAGCAAAGGACTTGGCCAGGTTTATGGCACAGAAGGACTTACCTTCCCCCGGAAGTGTACTGGTAAATAAGACGGTTTTAGAGGCCTTTTGGTTGGAATAATACCCCAGTGAAGTACGAATACTTCTAAAAGATTCCGCCAAAATGGTGTTACCATTGTAAGAATTGGCCGCCTTGGCCAGACTAACTTTTCCATTCTTCCGCTCATGGGGAACTTCTCCAATAATGGGAAGGACCGAAAATTCCTTTACATCATCGGTCTCCAACACCTTATCATTGGAGAATATCTTAATAAATATAACCACAGCAGGCAAAAACAAGCCCAGCAATAAAACCAACATAACAGACCGCTTTTGATCGGGCACGACCATTCCCTTGGAAATAGCCTCTTCAACGATCTCATTATCCGGGCGATTCGCAGCCTTGGCCAATTGAGCCTCCGTCAACTTGGTCAGCAAGAAAGTGTAGGTTTCATTGTTCATTTGACGGCTTCTTTCGATGTTAAGCAGTCGCTGCTCGGTCCCAGGCAGCTTTCGAATCTGTCCACTTAAGTTATATAATCTGTTGTTGATATCGTTCAGGGAGAGGTTGGTGGCCGAAATAACGCTGCTCAGCGACTCCTGAATACTGCTTTTCAGATTGTCAATACTGGCATTGATACGTGTAATGTTCGGGTTTTCAGTGGTGGCATTGAATCGTAACGCAGAACGCTCAGCGTTAAGGGTTGACAGCTGACTGATTAACTGCCCCAGAACCGGATCCTCAATCCCCATGGACGTCGGCACTATTACCTCTTGCATATCGCGGTTACTTTCAATGTAATCGTTCAGATAAGAGTAATAGTCCAATTTCGCCAATAGGGCCGATTTTTGTTCTTCCAGCTCCTGAGATTGCGTCAGAATCATTTGTCCCTGGTACGAAACATCCATGACCTGGTTGGCCGACCTGAAATTTTCCAGTACGTTCTCCGCTGCTCCTAAGGAGTCGCTACGCCCACCAACTGCTTTTCAATAAAATCAATGGTATTAAGGGCAATTCTGTTCTTTTTGTCGAGCGTATAATCCACCGAATTTTGTGCCAGCTTATTCAGGAAATCAATCCCCTTTTGAACATTGTTTTCCATAATGGATATCTCTACAATAGAAGATCCATTCACCACCTGGTCCAACACCAGTTTGGATTGGTATTGTCCCACCAACTGGTTCAGGCTGTTGACACTAAATTCATAAATCTTTTCATGATAATCAGAGCCGGGGATATTTTCTTCAACCGGCACAATGGAGAAAGCAAACTGAGGGTGTGTCACTTTTTCAAATAACTTATACTCCTTTGAAAAATCCCCGTCTTTAAGTGAAAGACGATACCGCTCTTTAGACAGAAACTCAACTTCAAAATGCAAGCCTGTAGGATTTACCTCAGATGAATCAATTAAAACCCTGAAGGGAGACTTCTTATATATCTCCTGCGTTTTAAACATCTCCTTTTCAAAATAGGAAATTTCAAAATCAAGTTGCCTCAGCGTCTTTTCGACTTGCTTTCGTGAGGTTAAAATAATGGTTTGATTCTCAAGAAAGCCCGTCCCTCCCAACGAAATACCAGGAAGCGCCCGATCTCCGACATTCATGGCACCCGCTGTTTCTTGTCCATCAGAAATCAGCAACTGGATGCTGATTTGGTGCATGGGAGTGGTTGTTTGATACAAAGCAATCGCAACAAACGATGCTATAAAGAGAAATATGGGAAAATAGTACCAATACCGTAAGGACCTGTAGAGCAACTTCTTGACATCCAAAGTTTTTTCCTGTTCAACTTCTTCAAAATTCTTCATATCGAAAAAAAATTACATAATTAATTCTTACCTCAGCATCAATGAATAAACCAGAATGGAGGCACTCACCACGCTCATAGCTAGACCAAGGGGAATCGCTGTGAGGTTCCATTGCTTTAATCGACGTGGTTCCACATAAACAATATCGCCGGGTTTCAAATAAAAATAGGGCGAAAACATAATCTTTTCATCTGTTGTATCAATGACGATCATCTGCGGCGTTTCACCATCCTTGCGAATGAGCCGAATCCTTTTCCGGTTGGCAAAATCCGTCATATCCCCTGAAAGAGCAACGGCTTCAAGAATGGATATCTCTTCACTGTTCATCAGGAATCGCCCGGGACTTTTAACTTCACCCATAACCGTCACATGGTCGTTCAAAAGCTTTACAATGGCCCCACTCTGATCAATGAATTTACTGGCGGCCAATTCCACTTTTTCTGCCACCTCCTGCAAAGAAAGACCCGCCACGTAAATTTTTCCCAAAAAAGGATAATCGATGGCACCATCCAAACCCACACGATAACCCAACAAACTGGCTGACATTGCATTACCCGCCATGGCATTATAACCGGATTCATTATTTAAAAAGGCCGATGAACGATCGTCCAGACTGGTCACACGAATATAAAGAAGATCATTGGGCTTGACCAGATAATCCGCTTTATCGATTTTATACTGACCTTCCAGATCTTCCAAATTAATGGCCATATCCCCTTGTAAATAGATAGATTCCTTTAGCGGAACACAGGACATGACTGAAAAAACCCCAACAATGGATAGCAAATAAATCTTGATAGTTGACTTCATTTTAGAACGCTTTTAAATAGACTGCAATTTAATAATTACCTTGTGATATATGATGGGTTTTTGCTTAGGTTTAATCATCGCTTTTAGGAAGTTGGTCAAATATTAAATCTTGTATTATTCATAAATTATATTTATTTTGCATTTATGCGCAAAATAACCTTAACCCATGATCCCATTTCATCGCATTCCCTTTTTCAGAATATTTCTGTTTTTAGTGCTTGGTATATTGTTGCAACAATACACCAACCCTACTTCCTACCCCCTCAAGACAACCATTGTTCTCTTCTCCGGGGCTACCGTTTTACTATTCATCTACTACCGGTATTGGCGTTCCAAATATCACCTGAGATGGGTACCGGGATTAGCCTTGGGATCCCTCTTTACGCTGAGCGGCTTCCTTCTGTCACAGCATCAAACCCCCAAAGCAATTTCAAGCCCTATAGTGACCCAGGGGGTCGGAATCATCAAATCTATAGAATTCAGAGAGGAAGACCGCATCCGCATCACCCTGCAACCCGAAGCCTTTCAGCAATCCACCCCTTTGAGGGTGAACGACCAATTATTATTAATGATCCAGGGCCCCCTTGATGCGCATCCCAGGGAAGGAGACCGGCTCCATTTTAAAGGTGTCATTCGCCCTTTGCCCACAACAACCAATCCGGATGCCTTTGATTATGGGCAGTTCCTTCAACGCAATGGTTTTTTCGGTCAGGCCTTTCTAAAATCCAATGAGATTTTATTAGAACCATCCAAAAATTTTAATTTCCGTTTTCTTCCAGCCCTTATCCGAAACAAATGTCTCGCCATTTTTCGAAGCAGTGGCATTTCAGAACCTGCTTTGGTCATCGTCCAGGCCTTGCTGTTAGGCGACCGTTCCGGAATGGACCGTGAAACACAAGACAGTTTTATTAAAAGTGGGGCCATTCACCTGTTGGCGGTATCCGGCCTGCATGTTGGTATTCTTTACATGTTATTGGGAAGTGTATTGTCCCTCTTCTTTAAACCATCCAACGTCATCAGCATTCTTCTATCTTTAGTTTTTTTGTTATCCTTTGCTTTCCTTACGGGCTTTTCTCCCTCCGTTTCACGCGCCGCTCTGATGTTTGCCATTATTCACATTGGACGGGCCACCAACCGAAATGCCAACATATATAATTCTCTGGCCGTTTCAGCCAGTCTGTTGCTGATGATCAATCCCCTGTTTCTGTTTCACGTAGGCTATTGGCTCAGCCACCTGGCCGTAATGGGGATTGTCGCTTTCTACCCCTACCTAAACGGACTGCTCCAATTTCGATTTATCGTTGGACGCTATGTTTGGTCGCTGATAGCGGTGGCGCTGGCCGCTCAAATAACCACCCTGCCTGTTTCCTTATATACTTTTGGCGCTTTTCCCACCTGGTTCCTTTTAAGCAATCTACTCCTGTTGCCGTTGGTGGCTCCCATTCTTCTCCTGGCCATAGCCACTCTCTTCTTTTCGTTCTCGCCCCTGCTTTCAACCATTTTTGCCGGTGGATTGAACGATCTGCTACTTTTTATGGCAGAAATGGCGTTGGCCATTGAGCGCTTGCCCTATGGCTACCTGGAACATCTATGGCTGTCCTTTCCATTGGTTATCATCTGTTACATAGCCCTTCATCAGATCGGGCAGCTTTGCTTCCAGCGCAACGGAAAATACTGGATAGGAGTTGCGGTCAGTCTGCTGGCTTTAGCCGGGGGTTTAAACCTTCAATGGTATCACAAAGTAAATAGCGAGCAATTGGTGGTTTATGATACCAGGCAAGGACTATTGATTGACCTCATTCTGGGTGGACAAATATTAACCATAGAATCTGAAGGACTGGACCAGCCGTCCAAAAATTATGCACGTAATAACTATATAAAGCAATACCATGACCACCATCAACCATCCAACACCATGACACTCAAAGGCGACACACTGCCGGAAATACATGAAATACGACTCGGCGCAGAACGTGTTCTGATTCTGTACGGAAAAGGCAAGGAAACCATTGTTCCATCTGCAGCGTATAAGGCCCATACCATTATAATAGGCGGCCCCTTAAATATTGATATCCGAAAACTAATAGAAAAAACGAATTGCCGCACCATTGTTGCGGCCTCCAATTGCCCCCATTTTCTGGTTGAGAAATGGAAAAAAGAAACAGACCATCCATCCCTCACCTTTTACTCCATTAAGGAAAAGGGGGCCTTTATTTTTTCAAACAGATATAAATAAGGACACCGATAAACAGCCTTTTGTTATGGTATTTGAATAATATTGTATTAATTTGCCTACTGTTTTTTAATAAAATAAGAGAACCAAATGAAGATTTTGATTGCCGGAGCCGGAGAAGTTGGAAATCACCTTGCGAAGCTTTTTTGTAATGAGGATCATGACGTCATATTAATGGATGACGATGAAAGTAAACTGCGAAAAGCAGAATCGCATTTTGATTTGATGACCGTGGTAGGTTCGGTAACATCCATTGGTGATTTAAAAGATGCACAGGTTAAAACCTGTGATCTGTTCATCGCCGTACCTCCCTACGAGGAGGTCAGTATTTTGTCCGCCATGCTGGCCAAAAAGTTGGGCGCCAAAAAGACCTTTGCCCGCATCAACAACCAGGAATATCTGCAAGTAGAAAACAAAGAGTATTTCAGGCAGTTGGGTGTGGACGAAATGATTTACCCTGAGCATTTAGGGGCTCGTGAGATCATGGCATCGCTCAAGCAGGTCGGCATCCGACAGATGTTTGAATTCAGTGGTGGACAACTACTCCTTTATGCGGTTAAAATCAGAAATAACGCCCCTATTGTCGGCTTAACCCTGTCACAGGCATCTGCACTGCACACCACCAACGAATACTTTACGGTAGCCATCAACCGGGACGGCAAAACAATCATTCCACGTGGCAAAGATATGTTTGAGCACAACGATTTGGCCTACGTGGTCACCACCAAAAGCGGTGCCGCACAATTACTGTCAGACGCAGGCAAAGTACAATACGATGTCCGGAACGTCATGATATTGGGAGGAAGCCGCATCGGGAAAAAAGTGGCCAAAGAACTGGAGTATCAGTATCATATAAAACTCATTGAAATCAATCGGGAAAAGAGTGCCCGTCTGGCAGACTTTCTCGAGAACACTCTGGTTATCAATGGAGACGGCCGCAACCTTGATTTATTAAAGGACGAAGGCATTGGCAAAACAGACGCTTTTGTAGCCGTAACCGGCAACTCGGAAGTCAATATTCTGGCCTGTCAACTGGCCAAAAAGATGGGTGTCAAAAAAACGGTGGCAGAAGTCGAAAACATGGATTACATCGATTTGGCTGAGAACATCGGGATAGGCACCATCATCAACAAAAAACTGATTGCTGCCAGCTACATTTTCCGACACACCTTCAAGGCCAATGTATCCTATGTCAAATGTCTAACAGCCACCGATGCCGACGTGCTGGAACTCATCACCCAGGAAGGCGCCAAAATTACCAAAGGCACCTGCGGGATCTGGACCTGCCCAGAGACATGAACATCGGGGGTGTCATCCGTGGCAAGGAAGTAATCATACCCAACGGAGACACACGTATTCAGCCCAACGACCGGGTGGTTGTGTTTGCCTTGCCTTCAGGCATTAAAAAGGTTGAGAAGATGTTTTTGTAAATATTCAATCCACTAATTTCGCGAACCGAAAATCGACGGAGTCAATGGACACATATCTAATCGGTTGAATTAAAAGGCATCGATCATAGGTTTGTGTGCTGTTGGCCGCTTCAATCGTAGAAGCATTCCGACCTCGATCCGGAAAAAAGTTTTGAATCAAATCAAAGCTCCAGATCCCCTTTTCCCTGCCGGATAATTTCAAAGGGATATTGGGTACAATCCACGATGGTGGAGGCTTCATTGTCGCCATACCCGCCATCAATCACCAAATCTACCAGATTTTCATACTTTTCATGAATCAATTCCGGGTCGGTGGTGTATTCAATAATTTCATCATCATCGCGAATGGAAGTGTTCAGGATCGGATTGCCCAACTCGCGCACAATCTCCAGGATGATTGGATTATCAGGTATGCGGAAACCAATCGTCTTCTTATTGTTTTTAAAGAGTTTGGGCACATTGGTATTGGCCGGAAGAATAAAGGTGAAAGGCCCGGGCAGATGCTTTTTAAGCAACTTAAACACATGGTTCTCCAGCGACTTACTGTAAACCGACAAATGACTCATATCGTGACAGATAAAAGACAGGTGGTCCTTCTTCAAATTCAGTCCCTTGATCAGGGCAATTTTTTCAACCGCCTTACTGTTGTTGATATCACAACCCAATCCATAAATCGTATCGGTTGGGTAAATGACCAAACCACCGGCTTTTAATACATCCACCACTTTTTGTATCTCCCGGGGATTGGGATTGTCAGGATAGATTTTTACAAGCATAGCAAACAGTTTCTATCAAAGATAAGGAAATAACACGCACAAAAAAAGCCAACCACTTGCGTGATTGGCTGTTTTTGTCGTGGGGGGAGGAGGATTCGAACCTCCGAAGTCGTAAGACAACAGAGTTACAGTCTGCCCCAGTTGGCCACTTTGGTATCCCCCCGCAAAATAATTATCTGAGCCAATGGAGGGATTCGAACCCCCGACCCGCTGATTACAAATCAGCTGCTCTGGCCAACTGAGCTACATTGGCGGGTGGGTAAGCTATCTGTATCGCACCGCTTCGACCGCCTACCTTTGCTGTCGTCAGACCCTGGAGGAGTTCAGCAGGAGCTGGTCGTACAGGACTTACCCGACGACAAAAGTAGAAAATTCCCCAATTATGGCAAGCACTTTCGTCTTTTTTTTTCGTTCTTTTTTCCTTTATTGATGGATGTTTCAAAAAACCAGCTATTTATAAATGAAGTAAAATGGCTGTTTTTTTCGGCCACCCGGATTGTAAATGATATTTTCGTATTTTTAACCCTGACAAAGCACGCTTTTATCCGCATTTAGTAATGCATGCAAGCACATATTTTATTAGTTTAGCTGAATCAAAACAACAACACACCTTTATAAATATATGGACAATAATAATTCTGCAAGAACCCAATACCTGTTTTCCAGTGGGGCCAAGCTGGGAATAGGGATATCACTTTTTCTCTTCCTCCTTTATGTGGTCGACAAAATGTTTGGCTCAGCCTGGGCGGCCTTCAGCTGGATCATTTACGGTGCCATCATTTACCAAACCATGCGTGGTTACAGGGACAAGTTTCATGGAGGTTTTCTCTCCTATGGGCAGGGCCTGTTATTTGGAATCCGGATATCCACACTGGCTGGTATAATCATCGGCTTCTATTATTTCATCATGTTTAGCTTTGTCGATCCCAGTTTAAGAGATCTGATGTTTGCAGAAGCTGAAGAAGCTTATCTGGCTTTAGGCATGTCAGAATCGGCCGTTGAAAACATGCAGGGATCCATAGAAATGTCGACCAATCCATGGGTATTGTTAATATCCAATGCGATTGGCGGTCTGTTCAACGGATTAATCGTATCGCTGGTAGTCGCCCTATTTGTTAAACGTAAGGGAGATCCCTTCCAAGAAGTCATGCGAGATGTCCAATAACCCACAAAAATTACAATTATCGGTTGTCGTTCCTTTGCTCAACGAAGAAGAATCCCTACCTGAGCTGGCAGAATGGATCTGCAGAGTGGTGCGTCCACTTGAAAAGCCCTTTGAGATAATAATGGTAGACGACGGCAGCAAAGATACTTCCTGGCAGGTCATTCAAAAACTGTCGCAACAATATCCGGAAATCCGCGGCATACAATTTAGGCGAAACTATGGCAAATCAGCAGCTTTGCACTGCGGTTTCAATGAAGCCTTAGGAGAAGTGGTTATTACCATGGATGCCGACTTGCAAGATAGCCCTGATGAAATCCCCGTTTTGATGCAAATGGTGACCGACGAAGGCTATGACATGGTCAGCGGATGGAAAAAAAAGCGCTACGATCCGCTGGGGAAAACCATACCCAGCCGATTGTTTAATTACACCGCACGCGTGGTATCGGGCATCAAACTGCATGATTTCAATTGCGGTTTAAAGGCCTACCGAAATGAAGTGGTCCACAACATAGAAGTATATGGTGAAATGCACCGTTACATTCCCATTCTGGTAAGGCGGGCCGGATTTACCAATATTGGTGAAAAAACAGTGCGACACCGTGAACGAAAATACGGTGTCACCAAATTTGGCATCGAACGCTTCGTCAAAGGTTTTCTGGATTTGCTGTCGGTGATGTTTATCTCCAAGTTTGGGCACCGTCCCATGCACCTCTTCGGTTCATTGGGCACCATCACCTTCATCGTTGGTTTTTTCTCGGCTTTGGGACTGGGCATTAGCAAATTATGGTCGGTCTATCACCACGTGGAAGCCCCCCTTATAACCAACAGTCCCTATTTCTACATCAGTCTGGTCTGCATGATTCTGGGAACCCAGCTCTTCATGACCGGATTTATAGCCGAACTGGTGGGCCGCATAAGGCCCGACAGAAACCACTATCAGATCAGTGAAAAATTAGGAGGAAAATAATGGCTTTTTACCAAAGTATTGCCCCATGGTATGATCAAATATTCCCGGCATCTCCCATGCAGGTAAAATTTACAGCGCAACAACTATCAGATTTAACCCAGAAAACCCTTTTAGACATCGGTTGTGGCACCGGCAACCTAAGCCTGTTGTTGGCTGATGCCGGTGCCCAGGTTACAGGCATTGATCTGGACAGCGAAATGGTGAAGATGGCCCAATCCAAAGCACAAGGCCGGGCCGGATTAAGGTTTCAGGTAGCAGATATGCTGCAGATAAGCAAGCTGTTTGAACCACAATCTCTGGATGCGGTGGTTTGTTTTGGTAACACGCTGGTGCATTTATTGCGTTCGGGCGACATCCTTTCCTTTTTTAACCAGTCGGCCACCCTCTTAAAACAAGGCGGCCACCTGCTCATTCAAATCATCAACTACGATTATGTGCTGGACGAGGGGCTGGACGGACTGCCGACCATTGAGAATGACCACATTAGATTTGAACGTCGCTATGAATTTCGTGAGCAGGATGAGATGATCAATTTCAAAACCCATTTAACGGTAAAATCCACCAAACAAATCATTCGCAATAGTGTTCCCCTCCACCCCATTCGTCGTGATTTTTTAAAGATGTTGCTTCAGGAATCGGGGTTCGAAAGCATCCGGTTCTTCGGAGGTTTTGACGGATCTGAATTATCTGAGCGAAGTATGCCCCTGGTCATAAGCGCTCAAAAGCGATAGCCCATAGTTTAAGCGAGCGGCTTCAGGCCGCTATCACAATACGCTATTATAAATATGCCTGGTCTTTCAGCAGCTGGACCACCACCCGGTCGATAGGAAAGGTCAACACTTCAGGTTGGAGCTGAGCGATGGAGGCCCATCGCAATTTTTGAGGCTCCGGTAGGTTGGTGGCCAATACCTCATCGCTCATTGGAAACTCCCTACTGGTTTGTACTTCCACTCTATAATAAATGCTCAGCAGCTGGGTCGCTTCAAAAAAAAGGGCCGGCTGAAAAAAGTCGGTGGTGTAAAAATGTTCTATAGCCGTAATTACCCCAATTTTCTCCTCCTCAAATTCACGTCTGAGACAATCAATGGTGCCTTCTCCATAATCGAGTCCCCCACCTGGAAACTTCGTCATTTTGATGCCGTTAAAAAGCTCATCCGACAGCAAAACATGACCTTTACGGATGCAAATTCCATAAACCCGAATATTAAAATTTGACGCCATAAAAAGCTTTCTGATAGAAAATTAAAGAAAGGCCGGCTTCCGGGTGAAGTTTGTAAACCGTGAAAAAGATTAAACGTAAGAGGAAACCGGCCTTCTGTTACAAAGCTACTCATTTATCGTTGGGGCTACAAATTATTTGTGTACCAGCGCACCACTTTCCCTTTCTATTAATTCAAGCATGTCATGAATCGCCGAAGGGTGAAACCAGTGGATTTCGGGATTGCGATTGAACCACGACAATTGCTTTTTGGCATAGTGCCGGGAATTCCGCTGAATCAACTCAATGGCCCGATCCAAATCATATTCGCCGTTATAGCAGGCAAACAGTTCTTTAAAGCCCACCGTGTTAAGCGCGTTGAGGTGCTGATGATCGATCAAAGCCCGCGCTTCCTGTTCCAGCCCCTTTCCCATCATTTCCAGCACTCGGTCATTGATGCGGTCGTACAATTCGGCCCGATCCCGGTTGAGCCCAATACGAATGATCTTAAACGGACGTTCCTTCCTGGGATTGGTACGAAGCAGGGAATAAGGTTGGCCCGTCATCAGGCAAATCTCCAGAGCATGGATAACCCGTTTGGGGTTTTTCAAATCAACCTGTGTGTAAAACACCGGATCGAGTTGTTTCAATTGAAGCCGCAGGGCTTCAAGGCCGTCGGTCTCCAGTTGCTCCATTAAGTCGAGACGCAACTGGGGATCAATACTTGGCAGTTCATCAATGCCATGGCAGTACGCATCCATGTACATCATGGAGCCACCAACCATAAACAGCACATCCCGCTTCTGAAAAAACGTCTCCGTCAGCGCCAGCGCGTCCTGCTCAAACTCAAAAGCATTGTAGTCATCAAAAACAGAGTGGGTGCCCATCAGGTGGTGCAAAACGCCTGCACGCTCCTCCTGAGTGGGGGCGGCAGTTCCAATGGGGATTTCTTTATATATCTGGCGGGAATCAGCAGAGATTATTTCACTGTTATAAGCCCTGGCCAGTTCAATGCCTGTTTTGGTTTTTCCTACACCGGTTGGTCCGGCAATTACAACCATTGTTTTGGTCATGCGAGCACAAACTATTAATAGAAATCATTCATATCGCTCCCCTCGTCGGCATAATCATCCGGCAAATCGTCTCCATAACTGAGGAAATCATCGGCCCCCTCCTCATCAAAGCCATCCGATAAAAGCGCATCATCAAAAGAAAAACCCTCCTCAGAAAACTGAGGCGGAGGCGTGCCTTCCATTCGAACGCATGTCGTTTCCTTCACACTACCCTCCGTGATATCGGTCAGCTCCATAAACAACACCCGCTCAGCAAAAAGGTCAAACGCATACAACAACCGCTGCTTAGGCGCATTCAGGAATTCTTCCAGACGCACCTGATCCATCACAGCCGAGCTATCGTCATCCACCATCATATCAATCAGCGTGATCTCCTTCTCCTTTTGCCAGTCTTCATCTGTCAGAAAAAAAGAGGTCATTTGAGCAGGATCAAAATTGAGCTGCTGTTGAATAAAATGATGCAGATCAACGAACTTAGCCTCACTGTTAATCGCAATATCGAAAAGAAATTCATCAGACTCGTTACTTATGGCCCGAAAGAAATAAATCATAAAAAGGGTTGTTTTTAATAGCGCTTACACTTCCCACCTAACGGATAAACAAAGCACTTTGTTTCACTTTTTGGACAAAAAGCGTGCAAAAGTAAGACATTCTTTTCTAATTTGCACCCCAAATAAAACACAATATGCGTCCGTTCTATATTCTGCTGTTACTCCTTACAGTGATACACAAAGAAGGAGCTCATGGTCAGAACAATAAGCATGCCACCCTCAAATCGGAGCACCGCATTTCGGGACTCGCTGATTTAGGCGAACGAATGCTTGACCATTTAACCTTCCCAACGCCGAAAGGTATTTGGGCCATTTACCCGGCAGGGGGCTATTCTTCGCGCACCGGACTGGAGTTTGGTCTCATGCCTGTTTACAGTTGGGGCAGTCCTGATAGCCAACCTGCCAATAGGGAGGTCAACACCCTCACCTCCTCCATGCAATTCTCGACCAAAGGGATGGTAGAAGTCCGCTCAGAACTGGATTGGTACCTCTCATCCCTATGGCAATTTTCAGGCCGCATCGAAGCACTGCGCATCAACGACCGCTATTGGGACAGGTGGTCGCAGAATAAAACAGCGCAGCCGATCGACTACCGATCTAGCCGCTACGGCCTGAAAACTGAGATACTGCGACACCTGGGGCATCAATTACATGTGGGCATGAGCAGCGAAATTTGGCACTACCAATTTGACAACCGGAATGCCCACTTAGCCTTTGAGCAACTGAGCGGCAGTGAAGGCGGATGGCTGGCCGGTGCTGGTCCGGTTCTTTTATTCGACCAGCGGGACCATGTGCTCTACCCCCGGTCGGGCAGCTATTTTAAAGCCGCATGGACCCTATTTCAGAAAGGGGGTCCGAATGCCAATACCTATAACAACTACCTGCTGGATTTAAGACATTTTTATGGTGTGGGGCGCACAGTACTGGCTTTTCAGTCCTTATGGGAATACAGTGACCCGGGCACGCCTTTTTTCATGCTGCCCCAACTGGGCGGTAAAGACCGTTTACGCGGCATTGGCCATTCCAAAAGCGTGGTGGATCATTCTGCCTGGCTCCTGAGAGGTGAACTCCGTGTCCCCGTTTGGTGGCGTTTTGGAGCGGTCGTCTTTTCCGAAGTGGGACAATCGGCCCGTCAACTCCGGTTGAGCAGGAAGGAGTTGATTGCTCCAATGGCATAGGATTGAGATTTCGGATTCTGCCCGATGAGCCACTCCACATCCGGATAGACGCAGGCTGGAGTTCCGAAGGGCATCAGGGACTTTTCATCTCCCTGAAGGAAGCCTTTTAAAAAGAATTGTTACACAGAGCTTCACGAAGAATTCATGGAGTAGCACGGAGCTTTAGTTATGACACTTTGATTTTCTCAGACAGCCGCTTAATGAAAATTGGGGCTCTGGATGGAAGGCTTTTGGGAAACTGAACATTTCAAATCGAAAAAAAAGAGGCTGCCACTTATTGGACAACCTCTTTTTTCAATAGTTGATGGATAAAACATTACTTCATAAAAGAAGTCAGCATCCAAACCAATTTTTCTTTCTGGGAAATATAATCAGAAATAAGGGCCAAAGTACCTTCGTCATCAGCAGCTTCCGCCAATGGCAGCACTTCCCGCTCCAGTTTGATCAATGCCGCCACATTGTCAAGGGTAACGGACATGGTTGATTCCGCATCCGACTTGTCTTTGGCTGGCTGAATACTGCTCACTTTCAGGTAATCCTCAAAAGTATGCAAAGGTTTTCCGCCAACGGTCAGGATACGCTCAGCAATCTCGTCAATTTTCATGACGGCATCATTGTACAATTCCTCATATTTAGCATGCAGGACAAAAAAGCGGTCGCCTTTTATGTTCCAGTGAAAACCACGCAAATTTTGATAAAACACCTGGTAGTTGGCCAGTAGCTCATTCAACTTTTCGGCTACGGCAGCGGATTCTTTCTCTTTTAATCCTAAAATATCTGTTATCTTCTTCATAATATGATTTTTTTCGGTTGGTTTAGCATGTTAAACCCAACCTGTTTGTGGTATAAAAACGTACATGCCCGTTTGTGTCATGGTTTCATTCTGATTTCGATACTCAAAGATAGAACATATAACTGCTTTGGTCAAATAGCTAAAATTAATAGACTATAGACTTGGCCGATATAGAAATTAGTGTATTTTTGTGTATCATAATATTAAATCTTTACTATGAAACTTACGGCCATAACCCTGATTTTATCACTCTCCCTGTCGGCTTTTGCGGCAGAAATTCAAAAAACCCCCAAATTGGGCAAGGTTTCCATGGACGAAATGAAATCGTCTGTCTGCCCCATTGACTCGTCTGCCCAAGGCTATTATCTCTTCGAGAAAGGCGCTACCAGTTTTGTGTATCGCAACACCACTATAAGGGAAGGTGACCCCGGCTCAGACAAAGGGTTTCAAATGGTCTTTAAAAATCATAAAAGAGTAAAAATTCTTGACAAAGCAGCTTCTGATCTGGGCAATTTTGAAATATCTTTATACAACAAGGGTCTCAACAAAGAAAAAATAGCCAGCATAAAAGGCATTACCTACAATCTGGAAAATGGGAAAATCATTAAAACCAAACTCGATACCAAACAAATCATTTACGAAGAAAAAACGGATCACATTACGCTTGTAAAAATTGCAATGCCCGATGTAAAAGCTGGTTCTGTGGTTGAAATTGAATATGAACTCGTCAGTGATTTTCTTTTCAATATACAGGAATGGTACTTTCAGCGGGAAGTACCCGTGCTATACAGCGAATATTGGGTAGGTATACCTGAGTATTTCCATTACAAACCTTCAACATATGGCTATTACAGGATCCACCACAATACTAAAACGGCTGCAAGAACCCTTAAGTTCACTTACATGTATCGCACAGAAGGTAATGTTACAGAAAGTAGAAGGCATGAATATGAAGAGCGGTATCAGGAGAAAATTACCACCTACTTCGCCAACCATGTCCCCGCCTTTAAAAAAGAACGCTTTTTAAAGGCCTCAAAAAACTATCTGACCCGCATGACCTTTGAGCTGGAAGGCACCAGATTTCCGAATTCGCCCTATAAATCCTACTCCAACAGCTGGAGCGATGTCTCCAAAGAGCTTTTAGAGCACGAGCGCTTTGGTAGAGCCCTGAATCGTGACAATTTTATTGGAAACGATGCTGATCTGATTAAAGCCAGCGCCACCAATGAAATAGAAATGGTGCAAAAAGCCTTGGAATATGTCCAGTCAAAAATGAAATGGAACGGAAGTTATTCCTTTCTTTCAGACCGGCATCTCAAACAAGCCTGGGAAGCGGGCCATGGAAACAGTGCAGATATCAACCTGATTTTGGTCTCCCTGCTCAAAAGCATGGATATCCAGGCGTTCCCTGTGGTCCTAAGCACACAAGGCAATGGCATTTTACCCCTGTCCCATGCGTCCATTACCGACCTGAATTACGTTATTGCCATGGTAGAACTGGAGGATCAAAACATTCTGATGGATGCCACTGATCCACTCTCAGCCATTGATCTGCTACCTGAGAGATGTCTCAATGGCAAAGGCACATCATTGATGCCAACAGATTTGGAGAAATTAGTCTGGAAACCCCCAATAGTTTTACGACCTTTACCCAGGTCACCTTAAAAATGAATGAAGACGGAACATTTGAAGGTTTGGCCAAGCAGGAAAATTCAGGCTATGCGGCCATGGCAAAACGGAAGCGCTATACGTCTGAGGATGACAGCTTATCGGTCATTGAGAAGCTGGAAAAAGAGTATCCCGGCATAAAAATTAAAAGGCAGACCTTTACCAACCTCGAAATTCCACACCAATCACTCATCGATTCACTGGAACTTACCATAACAGGACACACCGATAGGCTAGGACAAGTCGTTGCTTTTTCCCCGCTTTTGGCTTTTAAGACCTATGAAAATCCTTTAAAACTGGACAACAGAGAGTATCCCATTGAGTTCTCCTACCCACGGCGGCATATGGTTATTTCTTCCATAGAAATACCGGAAGGCTATGAGATAGAGAGCATTCCGGAATCCATCAGAGTCGCCATGGAAGACCAAAGCATGCAGCTCACCTTTTCAGTGGCGCTCAATGGCAATACCATACAGACCTACAGTGATTTCAGAATCAACCGGCTCCTCTTTCTTCCGGCAGAATATAAGGGGGTAAAAGATACCTACGCCTACCTGCTCAACAAACACAGTGAAAAAGTCGTGCTCAAAAAAATAAACTAGTATCTGCCCACAAACCTGACCTAACCGCTATTAATCAGCCACCTATGAGAACTACCCTTTCGTTCCTTTTATTAATGACAACAGTTGTCATTTCCGGCCAAAAGCACCAGTCGGGTTATTCGACGGTACCTGCCAATCTGGAAAAAAATGCCCATGCCATCTACCGTTACTACCATAAAGACATTGAACGTGTATCTGTTGACAAAATTAAGACCACTGTAGCGGTAGCCATAACTGTGCTCAACAAACAAGGTGAATCTGCTGGTCTGTTTCAACTTTCCTATACCGATGATACCAAAATTAACCATGTTTCTGGGAAAATATACGATGCTCAGGGCGACCTTGTCCAACAAATTAAAAAGAAAGATTACGTCGACTATTCGGACTTTCAGGATTTCGTTTTTTACAGCGACAGTCGCTCCATGTTCTATGCCCCGAAAATTAACAAATACCCTTATACCGTAGAATACACCTACTCCACTACTACCACCGGCATCCTTCACATCGACTTTTGGGTGCCCGTTGAAGGATATGGCGTAGCAGTTGAAGAGGCCTCTCTTCAATACACCACCCCCAAAGAATTGACCTACACCTACATGGCACAGAACCATGACTTTATCACCCATAAAACAGAGCCGGATGTCAACACCTGGCAGCAGAAATGGACCCTAAAAGATTTCCAGGCCTTAAAAAGAGAAGCCTACGCTCCCGACTTTCGTTCTGTCTTTCCCTATATTTCTCTAACCCCTGTGGAATACGATTATAAGGGGTACTCCGGAGAATACACCACATGGCAGGGGTACGGCAATTGGGTGAAAAGCCTCATAGAGGGGACCACACAGCTACCTGCGGCCACCATCGACCGCATTCAGGCGATGACAGACAGCTTGCCAACCACCCGGGACAAAGTCAAAGCAGTATATCAATACATGCAACACAAAACCAGGTATGTCTGCATCAGTGTCGGCATACAAGGCTTTCAACCTATGCAGGCAGCAGATGTGGATCAATATGGTTACGGTGATTGCAAAGCCCTCAGCAATTACACCCGCTCCCTGCTATCGGCCATAGACATACCTTCCTACTATGCAGAGATAGGAGCAGACAACCAACGGATCCGATTCACCGATTTTGCATCCGCTGATCAGACCAATCATGCGATTTTAGCCGTACCTATGGACAAGGACACCATTTGGCTGGAATGTACCAACCCCTACAATCCCTTCGGTTATGTAGGATCGGCCATAGCCAATCGCAAAGCTTTGCTGGTAGGAGAAAACGGTGGCGAATTGGTGGATATGCCCGGATATGACAAGGAAAGCAATATCCTGGATAAGCAATTGACCCTTAAGATTGATCCAAACGGAGATGCCACGGCCGACTATGCCATTCATGCCTCCGGTTTGCTGTTTGAAGAATACGGCTTCCTCACCATGGGAACCGAAAAGATGCAAAAGGATTATCTGCTCACCCATCTGCCTGTCAACAACCTGACCATAAACAACTTCAACCTGACCAACGAGGGAGATGAGAAGGCAAGTGCCTTATTAACCATTCAATTTAGTGCCGGCCAATATGCCAGTCGGGCAGGCGACCGCTTATTTGTACCCCTCAACCAATTGAGTCCTTTAAAAATTAAATTACCTCCCTCAGAAGAACGTGCTTTTGATGTTCAATTTCCCTATCCCCTGACAGAGATTTCACGTGTTCACCTCAATATTCCGGAAAACTTCGAAGTCGAACACTTCCCGGAGGCCAAAAAAATTGAGAACAACTACTTCAGCTACCAGTACAGTTGCGAAGTAAAGGACAATCGCCTTGTTTTTACCCGACAATTCTCCCTCAATAACAAGGACATTCCCAAAGATGAATATACAGAATTACAGGAAACGCTGCGGCAAATTAAGAAAGTGGACAACGCCAAAGTGATTTTGAAACGAAAAGCATAAAAAATCCCCGGAGCTCAGGCTCCGGGGATTTTTTCACAATAAAATATTTACAAGCTCAAATCAAGTATAAACTTCGTCAATGGCTGTCTTCATCCAAGAACCCCTTACCTGGCATTCTCCAGTTTAATCAGATTTAAAGCAGAACCCGCCTTGAACCATTCAATCTGCTGTTCATTATAGGTATGCAAGGTTTTAAAAGTATCCTTGGTACCATTGGCATGTTCCAGTTCAACCGTGATGGGTCGATCCGGGGCAAAATCCGCCAAATCAATGAGATTAAGGGTATCATCCTCCTGAATCAGATCATAATCTGCTTCATTCTCAAAAGTAAGTCCCAACATACCTTGCTTCTTCAGGTTGGTCTCATGGATACGCGCAAAACTCTTCACCAAAACAACCTTTACACCCAAATGACGCGGCTCCATGGCCGCATGCTCGCGGGATGAGCCCTCACCATAGTTATGGTCGCCCACCACAACAGAACCAACACCAGCCGCCTTATAAGTGCGTTGAACCTGAGGTACAGAATCATACTCCCCGGTCAGTTGATTTTTCACCTTATCACTGGCATCATTAAAGTAATTAATGGCCCCGGTCAGCATATTGTTCGAAATATTGTCAATGTGTCCCCGGAAACGCAACCATGGTCCCGCCATCGAAATATGGTCGGTGGTACACTTCCCTTTGGCCTTGATCAACAGCTTCAGTCCGGTCAGATTCTCACCGTTCCAGGGCTCAAAGGGCTCCAGCAACTGCAATCTTTCCGATTTGGGATCCACCAGCACCTCCACCTGACTGCCATCTTTGGCAGGTGCCTGGTAACCCGCATCCTCCACCGCAAAACCTTTGGGGGGCATTTGCAGTCCCTGAGGTTCATCCAGCTTCACCGCCTGGCCCTCCTCATTGATCAATGTATCCGTCATCGGATTGAAGGTCAGATCGCCCGCAATGGCAAAAGCCGTCACCACCTCCGGTGAGGCCACAAATGCATGCGTATTGGGGTTGCCATCATTACGCTTGGCAAAATTCCGGTTAAAGGACGTAATGATGGAGTTGCGACGGTTGGGATCCGTTGTATGACGTGCCCATTGTCCGATACACGGACCGCAGGCATTGGCCAGCACCACACCGCCAATTTTATCAAAATCATTCAAAAAGCCATCCCGGTCCACCGTAAAACGCACCTGCTCAGAACCCGGTGTAATGGTAAATTCAGACTTTGCTTTTAGTTTTTTATCCACCGCTTGTCGGGCAATCGATGCCGCCCGCGAAATATCTTCGTACGACGAGTTGGTGCAAGAGCCAATCAAACCGACTTCCAATTCCTTAGGCCAGTTGTTCTTCTTCACCTCCTCGGCAAACTGCGACAAAGGTGTAGCCCGGTCGGGGGTAAACGGTCCGTTGATATGCGGTTCCAGTTCGGACAAGTTGATCTCAATCACCTGATCAAAATATTTTTCAGGCTGCGCATACACTTCCGCATCCCCTGTCAGATGTTCCTTAATACCATCAGCCAGTTCAGCCACCTCTTTGCGGTCTGTACCTATCAGATACTCCGCCATGGTTTCATCGTAACCAAAAGTGGAGGTAGTAGCACCAATTTCGGCACCCATATTACAAATGGTTCCCTTACCTGTGGCCGATAAATTTCTGGCACCCTCGCCAAAATATTCCAGAATGGCTCCGGTACCTCCTTTAACGGTTAAAATGCCTGCCACTTTCAAAATGACATCCTTAGAAGAGGTCCATCCATTCAATTGGCCAGTCAGTTTCACACCTATCAACTTCGGAAACTTAAGCTCCCACGGCATGCCCGCCATTACATCCACCGCATCGGCACCCCCTACACCAATGGCCACCATGCCCAGTCCACCGGCATTCACCGTGTGAGAATCGGTACCAATCATCATTCCTCCCGGAAAGGCATAGTTTTCCAACACCACCTGGTGAATGATACCTGCGCCCGGTTTCCAAAAACCAATGCCATATTTATTAGAGACAGAAGCCAGAAAATCAAAGACCTCCTTACTCGAATTCAGCGCATTTTTCAAATCCACTGTAGCCCCTTCCTTGGCCTGAATAAGGTGATCACAATGAACTGTAGAAGGCACGGCCGCTTTATCGCGTCCGGCTTGCATAAATTGCAGCAGCGCCATTTGAGCAGTAGCATCCTGCATGGCTACCCGGTCGGGAGCAAAATTCACGTAAGATTTTCCACGTTCAAAAGGTTGATGGGGCCATTCACCGGAGAGGTGGGCATAAAGAATTTTTTCAGTCAGCGTGAGTGGCCGGTTTAAAAATTGGCGTGTTTGGTCCACCTTCTCTCCAAATTGGGCATATACCCTGCGAATCATGTCAATGTCGAATGCCATAGTCAAATAGTGATTAATATCAGTTTTTTTATTTATTAGCTCAAAAATACGGAAAAATTGTCAATCATTTAAACAACAGTTACAACTTGTATTTTGTTTTGTTCGCTTAACTGGTCTCCATCGGGGACAAATTTGTAATAAATGGGGACACTTGTTGAAAAGCACACGCCGACCCAAAAAAGATGAAGCCTTCTCCAAAAAAAATATCTAAAATTGTCACACAGAAACCTATAAAAAGCAAACAAATGAAAAGTCTAACATTGATCGCCCTGTTGGCAGCTATTGTATCAACAGCAATCCTGGCCCAAAATCCGGTAATTACCCATAAATACACAGCAGATCCTGCAGCCGTAGTCTACAATGACACCGTTTACCTCTACGTAGGGCATGATGAGGCACTGCCCGACCAGAACCACTATGTCCTGAACGAGTGGCTCATTTTTTCATCCACTGATATGGTTAACTGGAAAGAAGAAGGTGCTTTCCCGGCTTCTGCCTTTGAATGGGCAGATGGTCAGGCCTGGGCCTCGCACGTGGTTGAAAGAGACGGGAAATTTTACTGGTACGTCACTGTTGAGCATGGCACCATACCCGGCAAATCAATGGGGGTGGCTGTTTCAGATTCTCCCACGGGTCCCTTTAAGGATGCCATTGGCGCTGCCCTGGTGACCAACGACATGACCACCGAGCACTCGTCGAGCTATTGGGACGACATAGATCCGGCCGTCTATATTGATAACAATGGGGAAGCCTACATTTTTTGGGGGAACGTTGTTTGTTACTATGCCAAGCTGAAAGACAACCTGATTGAGCTGGATGGCCCCATTCAAACCATCGATCTACCCTATTTTACCGAAGCCCCTTACATTCATAAAAAAGGCGACTGGTATTATTTGACCTATGCCTATCAATTTCCTGAAAAGACCGCTTACGCCATGAGTAAAAGTCTGACCGGCCCCTGGGAGTTCAAAGATATTTTGAACGAAGTGGCTGGCAACAGCAATACCAATCACCAAAGCATTATTGAATATAAAGGCAAAGACTATTTTATCTATCACAACGGTTCTCTCCCAACAGCCGGCAGCAGTTACCGGCGCTCGGTCTGTGTGGATTATCTTCACTACAACGAAGATGGCACCCTGAAACGCGTAATAATGACCTCAGAAGGGGTTCAGCCTGCTGAGTAGTTGACAAAAAATCAGCCTTCGGGTTGATTCATTTGAGTAAGTTTGGTTCTGTTCTTAAAAGAGACGATCGTTTTTGATCGTCTCTTTTTTTTGTACCTTTAGTCGTTATTATTCGACAAAAATCAACAAATTGAACATTTCAACTTCAAATAAGGCTCCCCAACCAGAGCCTAAGGTGATCCATTATCGCCTGGATAAAAGTTTTGGTCCGTCAGGCGGTGTCGTTGGCTCCTTTTTGATGATCGTAGGTGTTTTTACCATTCATTTATCCATCTCCGGATGGATACTCCTCCTGCTGGGCAGTTTCATGGCCTTCTCTGCAGCCGGATGCGCCATAGATACCGAACACTTTCGCATCAAATTCTACAATAACCTTTGGGGCATATGGAAGGTGGGAAAGTGGAAATATGTACACCGAAAAATGCAATTGAGATTGACCCACGCCCGGATGGCTTACCGGGTTTACAGCATGAGCAACCGATCGGTGGACGTGTCCGAACCCGATTGGCGTATTTTTATTCATGACGGCAACAGCCGGCAAGGCCAGGCCATTTGCAAATTCAAAAATCGCGAAGCAGCAGAGGAGGAACTCGCCAAATTAAGTGATTGGCTGAATCTCAGCATCCGCCATGAAAAGGAGGCTCTGGGCTAACTATTTAATCGACCATAATCCTCCCCCTGTTTGAAAAATTAATAAAAGACAAACCTAATTTCAAAGTGAGCACACAAGCAACCCAAAACACCCTGTCATTAGATAAAGATGGCGCCATTAAAGGCGTTGCCCTGGTATTGGAAGGCGGCGGATTCAGAGGCGTTTATACCGCCGGCGTGCTCGACGCATGATGCAGCACCAGTTGTTTTTCGACTACTTAATAGGCGTATCGGCAGGCGCCGCTTACAGCGTCTCTTACGTGTCCCGCCAGTATCAGCGCAATCTGGAGGTCAACCGCTTTGTTAAAGACAAACGCTATTGCAGTCTGGGCAACTACCTGAAACGGGGTTCCTATTTCGACTGGGACTTTGTGTACCATACCATCCCCACGCAAATTATCCCCTTCGACTATGAGGCCTACAACCAATCATCGTCCCGTCTTCATGTGGTGGTGACCAACATCAGCACCGGAAAGCCGGAATACAAAGCACTCAAGACCAATAATCCCATCGCTTTTCGGGATTGGCTGACGGCGACCTCCTCACTGCCCTTTATCGCCCGCCCAAAAAACATTGACAACCAGTTGTATATGGATGGCGGACTGAGCGATTCCATCCCAGTCAACAAAGCTTGGCGGATGGCAATGAGCGAGCGGTGGTTGTGCTCACACGCCCCAAAGGCTATCGCAAAAAGCCTGTCAGGAACGACTGGATGCTCAGGCTGGTCTATCGCCATTATCCCCAATTGGTGGAGCGCATTAAAGCGCGTGCCCATGAATACAACCAAACCCTCGACCAACTGGACCGGCTGGAAGCAGAAGGCAGGGTTTTCGTCATTCGACCCTCCCAAAACTCTATAGTATCGCGTCTGGAGAACAATCCCGACATTTTGCGAAAGTCCTACGACAGCGCCCTGCAACAAATGGAAGAAGTGCTGCCAGCCCTGCAAGATTGGTTGAGGAATAGCTAAACAAGATAACGAGGACACCCATGAAGCATCTTTTCATTACCGGTGCCACCGGTAACATAGGTTATGAAGTCACTAAACATTTATCAAAGAGCGATTTGCCGCATGAAATTTTTGTCGGTGTCAGAGATGTCGGGAAAGCGAGCGCTCTTTTTAAAGATTTCTCAAACCTGAATTTGCGGCACTTTGATTTTGAAAATCCTGACACCTATTCCGCTTTAAGCGGAATGGACAGGGTTTTCTTATTGAGGCCGCCCCATCTGTCCAACATTGAAAAAAATTTCAGACCTCTTCTTGAGTACATTAAAAAGAGCCATATCAGAGACATTGTCTTTTTGTCGGTGCAAGGCGCCGAGAAAAGTAAGGTCATTCCCCATAACAAGATAGAGCAATTGATCAAAGACTATGGTTTGAATCACATTTTTCTTCGGCCGAGTTATTTCATGCAAAACCTGACAACAACCTTGCTGTCTGACATCCAAACAAAGCGGGAAATCATTCTGCCAGCGGGTAGTGCCAGGTTCAATTGGGTGGATGCCGATAATATTGGAGAACTTGGTGCCCTGCTTCTTGATCAATTCGAGATCTACAAAAATCAGGCACTGGAAATAACCGGCTATGAAAACAAAAATTTTCAGGAAGTCACCCATCTGATAAATGAGATTATCCGGAATCCCTTGCGCTATAGAAATATCAACCCATTCCGTTTTTACCGGATGAAACACCAGGAAGGAATGCCCAAAGGCATGATAATGGTTATGATTCTTCTTCATTTTTTACCCAGATTTCAAAAAGAACCCGAAATTTCAAGTATTTATGAACGATTAACCCATAAAAAACCAGGCGATTTAGGCACATTTATCCGTCGGGAAAAGTCAAAGTTGGATGTCCTTTAAGCCTCTCAGGGCGCTCATTGGGCATTACCTGCTGTTTGTTATGACCTGATGGTGAAGGCTCCTAAACATAAAAGGAAAATAACTGTTATTCATAGTGCGATAAAAAAGCCTTACTTTTAATCAGGCTTAAAAAGACAGATACCATAAAGCAGGTGCCTTCTTTCGGAAGTCGCTTCAATGGAAATAACAATAACCGTTCAGCCATGGGGATTATAATTGCACTCTTAGTTTTGATTAGCTGGGCATCCCACCTGGGATACATACTGCTATACCAGCCAGTTGACCCGACAGATGTCTGGTTTTGGCTGCATCTTTTAATACAGACCTGGCTTTTTACCGGCCTCTTTATTACGGGCCACGATGCCATGCATGGAACCATTTCGCGCAACAAGCGCATTAACAATTTCTTTGGGTATCTGTCCTCCACCCTGTATGCGGGACTCTGGTACCCGCAACTTAAGAAGAAGCACCACCTGCACCATGCCCACGTGGCCACCGAAGATGATCCGGATTATCATACGGGGCACCAGAACTTTTTCATCTGGTGGTTTTCCTTCATGAAGCAGTACCTCACCATATGGCAAATTCTTATCATGGCTACGCTTTACAACATTGGCCTGCTCTATTTCAGTGACCAACAGCTCTTGGTCCTTTGGATCACCCCCTCCATACTATCCACCTTTCAGCTTTTCTACTTTGGCACCTACCGGCCCCACCGCCGACCACACACCGAGGAGATGAAACCCCACAAGGCCAGATCTCAAAAGCGCAATCATTTATGGGCTCTTTTGTCGTGCTTCTTTTTTGGTTACCATTATGAGCACCATGCATCACCCCACACGCCCTGGTGGAAACTGTACCGGATTAAAAGGTCGATAGGTCGAGAGGTCGAGAGGTCGAGAGGTCGAGAGGTCGAGAGGTCGAGAGGCAAGCGAAGCGCAGTCCCGCGAAGCGATGATAGGTCATTAGGTCGATAGGCCATTAGGTTGTTAGGTCGTTAGGCAAAATAACCATTATCAGCAAAAACAATCCCCTCTATTTGATTGTTTAAGAAAAAACAATAAAAACATAAACAGACATGCCGCTATACACCGCCATTTTGGTTTTTTCCATTCTTATACCCTTTGTTCTGAGCTTCGACCGTAAAGTCAGTTTTTACAAAAAATGGAAAAGTCTGCTACCCTCCACCATCCTTGTAGGGGCGGTTTATATCTATTTCGATGTCCTCTTTGTCAGAGACGGCGTCTGGGGATTCAATCCTGAGTACCACTCTGAATTAGTGATTTTTGGTCTGCCAATTGAAGAATGGCTCTTTTTCATGCTCATCCCTTATGCCTCCATTTTCATTCATTACGTATTGGAAGCCTATTTCCCCAATTTTAGAATAAGTAATAGTGCTGTAAAGATGTTGTCGTGGCCAATTATTCTGATTTTAGTGGCCATTGTTGCTTTGAATATCGATAAAGCCTATACCCGCTTCAACTACATTCTGCTTGTGCTTGCTATTATTTGGGGATTGTTTGATAAGACGGGCATACTCAACAGATACTATCTGTCTTTTCTGGTCATTATGATCCCCTTCTTCCTGGTCAATAGCCTATTAACCGGCACCATGATAGAGGGCGAAGTCGTTTGGTACAATAACGCCGAAAACCTGGGCATCAGATGGGGAACCATTCCCATTGAAGATGTGGGTTACGCCTTCAGCCTGATGCTACTGAACCTACTGGCCATGAGTCAGTTTGAGAAATTATATAAGCCTCAGAAAAATTAAGGGCAGTCCGCTTTTCATAAGCCTGTGCGCCCCTATGAATGAATGAATGAATGAATGAATGAATGAAAACATTATACCAAAATGAAAATCCTACTGACCGGCTTAACGGGTTATATTGCCCAACGCTTATTGCCTGTACTTATTGACAATGGCCATCAGGTAGTCGGCTGTGTAAGAGATAAAAGTCGGTTTCACCAAAAACATGTCCCCTCCAATTTAGAAATCATAGAAGTCGACTTTCTGCAAAAGGAAAGTCTGAAAGCCATTCCGGAAGACATTGACATCGCTTATTATCTGATTCATTCCATGTCTACCCAGGGTGATGACTTCGAAAAATTGGAGCAAACCTGCGCCCTCCATTTCAAAGAAAGAATTAAGGAAACAAAGACCCGGCAAATCATCTATTTAAGTGGCATTGTTAACGAAAGTGCCTTGTCAAAACACTTAATGTCACGGAAAAATGTGGAAAGCATCCTTTCCGGGGCCAGCATCCCTCTGACCACCTTAAGAGCCGGAATCATTGTCGGTTCAGGAAGCGCCTCCTTCGAAATCATTCGGGATTTGGTCGAGAAACTTCCCGTTATGGTGGCACCCAGATGGCTGAAAACCAAAAGTCAGCCCATTGCCATCCGCAATGTTATTCAATTTTTATACGGCGTAATTGGTCGACCAGAAACCTATCATAAAAATTTCGACATTGGTGGCCCCGACATCCTGACCTACAAAGAAATGCTCCTGCATTTTGCCCGCGTAAGAGGTCTGACAAGACACATTTACGTGGTTCCCGTGATGACGCCCAAACTATCTTCCTATTGGTTATATTTTGTCACCTCCACCTCCTATTCACTGGCCAAAAACCTGGTCAACAGTATGAAAATTGAGGTCATTTGTCAACCCAACAATCTGGCCGCCCTCCTCAAAATCGACCTCATCGATTATGATTCCTCCATCCAGCTGGCCTTCGATAAAATAGAACAAAACCAAGTGCTTTCCAGTTGGAAGGATGCCCAGACAAGCAAGCTGTTAAAGAAAGGCGTGGCGCATTACATGGATGTTCCGGTCAATGGATGCTTTAAAGACACACGGAAAGCAAAAATAACAGATCAACAAGCCTCCCTGTCCAGGATTTGGTCCATTGGCGGTAAAAATGGTTGGTATTTCGGCAACTGGCTCTGGGAAATCAGAGGGTTTATTGACCAGCTAAATGGCGGCGTAGGCATGCGAAGAGGGCGAAGAAGTGATACCGATATTTTGGTGGGCGACGCCCTGGACTTTTGGCGTGTTCTGGTGGCCAGCAAAGAAGAAAACAGGCTGCTTTTATATGCTGAAATGAAACTGCCCGGAGAAGCCTGGCTGGAATTTAAAATAGATGAGCATCAAATACTCACCCAGACCGCCACTTTCAGGCCACTGGGCCTGTATGGCCGGCTCTATTGGTATGCCGTTCTGCCTTTTCATGCGCTCCTGTTCAACGGTTTACTGAAGCGAATAGCCAGATAAATGGTTAAAAAAAGCTGCCCGGTGGGGCAGCTTTTAACTTCATTTATAGTACACTAAGGCGATGAAACATCACTTCTTAACAACCATTTGTTTAACAATCGCCTGCCGGGTATGAATGAGCACCAAATAAGTACCCGCACTCAAGTCGCTCATATCTATCTGATCGAATCCCGAGTTTAAAGATTTAAACAAAATCCCGGATAAGGAATACACCTCCACTTTTTGCACATCCTCAACCGATGAAAGTGAAAGAATACTAGAGACCGGGTTGGGATAAACCAGCACTTTGGGTGTTGTTCCGCGATCATCCATCCCTACAGTTGAATCGTACGCAAGGCTCATATAATAGAGGTTGGCCGTGGTGTTTTTGGTGATCTCGTGATCGCCCTCTTCCAGGTGGATCTCCAAAATACCGTCCGCAATGTTATGGTCTGTGCCATTCAACTTAATTTTGCCACTATAGCCGGTGTTGAATACCAGCGTAATGGTGGCTGCTTTGTCAATAGAAAATTGAATGGAGGTAGCAGATTCAATCTTCAGGCATTGCGTCAGAGTCAGTCCGTCATAGACCACCGCCCCCTTGGAATCAGACAAATTACCGGAAATCGAGTAGAAAGTACTGTTGAGACCGGACAGTGTAAAATTATGAATGACATCTCCGGGATTCACTTCTCCGCCACCGTCTCCGCCATCACCCGGATCACCATCGCCCGGATCGCTTCCACCATCGCCGGAGCCTTCCCCCTGAACGGCGACCAATTCCGTCTGGTAATTCACGAGCGCCGCTTTCAGTGCCGTATTTACAGATGAAGCTGCATCGTCCACCGCATTATTGAAGCTCCACTGAAAATCACCCCCGAACATGCGTCCCGCGTATTGCATGACGGTGTTCCGGGCATCTTCGGGACTTTGAGCCGAATAGGCATACATGGCGGCATCGGTATCAAAATTATTGTAGGCATGTCCACCCGAAACGGTGGTCACGTCCGAAGGCACCTGATCTGACTTATTGGCAACCACATAGGCATCAAAATCATTGGGAAAAGCTTTTTGATCCACAAAGCGTGCTTCACCAACGATATGGTTATTGTAGGCTTTAATCATCCCTCCCGGATCACCGGAAAAGGTATTGGTGTTTGAGCCATACACATCAGAGCCCTGATTGGAAATCAGCATCGGATATTTACAATTCCTGAAATAATTCCCTTCCGCAAAAACAGAACCAGCCGTTGTATTACCAATACCATATTTAGAAATCCCGTCAAAGTAGTTGTTGTACACATGCACCGTGTGCTGCCGCACACGTGGATGCCGACTGTCCGAATGATCATACCAGTTGTGGTGGTAGGTAAAGTTCCCTACTTCCTCCCCTCCATTCCCCAACAAATTACTCTTACCACTGTCCCAAAAATGGTTAAATGAAAAGGTTGCGTTGGTCGATTTTTTGGCATCCAGCGCACCATCTCCCTTATCCTGATCGGCATCGCCACCGGCAGCGCCATAAAAGAAATCGTTGTGGTGAATCCAGATATGATCATTGTTCTGCTGCAGTCCAATATTATCGCCCTCATTGCTGTTGCAATTCATGGTCGCCAAATTGCGCACTTCAATATTGGAAGCATTTTTTATGCGAATGCCCCATCCATCGGCCACGGCATCATCGCCAATGCCCTCCAGCGTAATAAAACCATTGGCATTGTTTTTATTTTCAATGACGATGTCGCCACCAAGCATGTAGGTCAAATCAGTAATTTGTCCAATCAATCTGACAATGAGCGGACGATTGTCATAGCCTTTTTTGAAACCATCGAGAATTTCCTGAAGGCCCACGCAAGGGTTGGCATTGGCCCCTGTCACATCCAGAGAGACCGTATTCTTTGTATGCTCGGTAATATAAAGTATCACTGCCTCCGATTTGGGCGTGCCATCTGCCTGACAGGCTCCCGGCACCCTTCCATTGACAAAAGCAAAACCACTGCGATCGTGCGCCTCCACGGTCAATTCTGTCGATTCTGCAACAGCCCCTTCAACACCATCCACAACGGCCGCCACCTTAAAAATATACGTTCCGGCTTTTAGTCCCACAGCATCCGCCCGGAAATAAGTCCCGTAAGAACGGATCAAAGGATCATCTAGTTTTTGATCCACCAGGCCTTCTCCGGAAAGGTACACGTTATAGCTGTCGGCACCCTCCACAGGCGCCCATTTGACATAAGCCGATTCCAGCCAACCATCGGCATCCATCACATCAACCGTCTGTGCCTGAAAAGGAACTACGGAAAGAAAAAGCAAGAAAAAAATAAATGGTAATTTCATCGTTAAGGGCTTTAAGGATTGAAATAAGCATTAACATAAGACCACAAAATTACACATTAATACTTGCCAGGTGGTAGATGTTTTATTGACAGTTGATGGACAAATTGGTATATTAAGGTCCGTTCACCTAAAAACAATTAAAAAGATGAGCTATAGAACAGAAAAAGACACCATGGGGCCGGTGCAGGTGCCGGCCGACAAGTATTGGGGCGCACAAACGCAACGTTCAGTAGACAACTTTCCCATTGGACCTGCCGGCTCCATGCCTTTAGAAATCATACAAGCCTTTGGCTACCTCAAAAAAGCAGCCGCTTTAACCAATGCAGAACTGGGGGTTTTAAGTGAAGAGAAGGCCCGGCTCATAGCCCGGGCAGCCGATGAAATCATTGCGGGAAAACTCAACGACCAATTCCCATTGGTCGTCTGGCAAACCGGATCGGGCACCCAATCGAATATGAACTGCAACGAAGTAATTGCCAACAGAACCCATGTATTGGCCGGTAACCAACTGGGAGAAGGCCATCCGGACATCCACCCCAACGACGATGTCAACAAATCCCAATCGTCGAACGACACCTTTCCCACCGCCATGCATATAGCCGCCTACAAAAAACTGGTAGAACATACCATCCCAAAGATAGAGCAGCTGAAAGACACCTTGAAGCTGAAATCAGAACACATGATGCAGGTGGTTAAAATAGGCCGCACCCATTGGATGGATGCCACCCCTTTAACGCTGGGGCAGGAATTTTCAGGCTATGTATCTCAGTTGGAGCATGGACTCAAAGCCCTGCGCCATACGCTTCCCCACCTGGCAGAACTCGCACTGGGCGGCACCGTGGTCGGCACCGGCCTCAACGCCCCTGCCGGCTATGCCGAAAAAGTGGCCGCCCAAATAGCCGAACTCACCGGCCTGCCCCTTGTCACAGCCGAAAACAAGTTTGAAGCCCTGGCCGCCCATGATGCCATCGTAGAAAGTCACGGCGCCCTCAAACAATTGGCCGTCAGTCTGACCAAAATAGCCAACGACCTGCGCCTTCTGGCCTCCGGTCCCCGCTCCGGTATCGGTGAAATCACCATCCCCGCCAACGAACCAGGTTCCTCCATCATGCCCGGCAAGGTCAACCCCACCCAGGTAGAAGCCCTCACCATGGTCTGCGTCCAGGTCATGGGCAACGACACCACCATCACCATGGCCGGCGCCAGCGGACATTTTGAACTCAACGTATTCAAACCCGTCATGATCCATGCCTTTTTACAATCCGCCAACCTGCTCGGCGACGCTTGCCAGTCGTTCAACGACCACCTCGCCATCGGCATTGAACCCAACCACCCCCGCATTGAGGAACACCTCACCAACTCCCTGATGCTCGTCACAGCCCTGAACCCCCACATCGGGTATGAAAACGCCGCCAAAATCGCCAAAAAAGCCCACGCCGAAAACACCACCCTCAAAGCCGCCGCCCTGGCCCTCAACCTGCTAACGGAGGACCAGTTCAACCAGTGGGTAGATCCCTCAGCCATGACCGGTATGATCCCCTAACCAAAAAAATCAGAAACAGAGTCACAGTCGGCAAAGAATTTTTTAGGCGTTAATCCGGTCAATGCTTTAAAATCATTGATGAAATGAGACTGATCGTAATAGCCACTTTCAAGCGCCAACTGCGTCATCGACCAATGGTTACTTTGGGAATTATTGTGGAGAGCAGATTGAAACCGGATAATTCTTAAATATTGCTTGGGTGAAATACCAATGTGCTCTGAAAACAAGCGCTCAAATTGCTTCCTGCTCAAACAGGCTTGTTGGGAAAGAAAGTCAATGTCCACCATCCCTTTGGCCTTTTTGATGAGCTCAAGAGAATGGCTCATCCTTTTAAAATCGTAGTCTTTTGAATGGACCGTCAGTAACCCGGACAAAATATCCTCAGCTATATTCACCCGATCGGTAAACGAAATACCTTCAGAAAGCCGGCTTTCCAATTCCCGGCTCAAAGTCTGGTTTATAAACGCCAAAGGCACACTTTGGTTGGTCAGTTCATTGAAAGGTAAATTAAAAAACTCTCGCACGCCCTGGGGTTGAAACAAGACCGAGAAGATCGACAAGTTTTCAGATATGATAAGGTCGTAATAGTCGTTGTGCTGCCCGTTTAGCAGACAATGGGCTTCAATTGGCCTTTTTTCAGACTTTGGTTTGTGATCAAGGTACAAGATCATTTCTGGCAGGCCGCTTGGGACGATCCGCTGTAAATAGGACTCCCCGCTTTTCAAGACATTCTCAATGGCCCAATATTGTTTGATATAGGGCTTTAATTGCTCTGAAGGATATGCCAGGTTAAAACTCATTGACTATTTTTGTGAGGGGGATGCGCTGCCGCGAATCCCCCTTTGTTCTACAACTTTTCATGAAGCCCTATCCGGTTTCCTTCAATATCTAAAAACACCGCAAAATAACCCATTCCCTCAGCTTCGATCTTTGTTTTGGGATGGGTCAGCTTCCCACCGTTTTCCTCAATTCGGGCGACCGTCAAATCAATACTGTCGGGCACCAACAGACTCACAATAACCCCATTCTTAGACGGTGCATATCCTTCTGCCATTACGATGGCCCCTTCTCCGGAGGGAAAACAAGCCATTTTTTCCGTCCCATAATCCTCTCCCTTCATGTCCAGCTTCAAAACCTTGTTGTAGAATTTCACTGCCCTTTGGAAGTCTGCTGCAGGGATTTCCACCCATGAAATCAATTTTTCCATTTTCTTGTTGTTAAATTAAACATCAAAATCACGGCACAAAACTACTTCCCCTCCCCATCAGGAAATTGGAAAATCGAGACATCTTTATTCCCTTTTAAAGTTAAATTGCGCTCCCCCTTGCTTAAGCAGCATGCTGTTTTCTGAGGGATTGAAGGTCATCTCAATCCCGGCCATTTCAAACTTAAAAACATGCTTCTCAGTCGCCACAAGCGGGAAGGCCGACTGACCGGTTGCCTGGGCAATCAAGCCCTTTTCATCTTTGGTGATGCTAATTTTTAAAGGAATTTCAGAAGAAGCATAAACCCCGAGGTATTGGTCCAAATCGGCAGCATCCACTTCGAAGATTTTAAACTCAGGTAGCGAAAAAGGCTTACCGTAAACAGTGCTCAAAACAGCAATAGAAATATCATTGGTATTAAAAGTAGTGCCATTCGAAGTCAGGGCATAAGAAACGTTGCCCTCTGAGAAATGGCTGAACACCGAAGAAAATGCATCAATCCCACCTGTATGGCCAAAACCCCTTAATTGATAGAAAGGAACCAGAATCAGTCCGGCCCCAAAATTATCCTGCACGGTGGTCATTTGTTTCAGACTCTCATCTGTAAGCAGTCGTCCCCCGAACAAGGCATCGCTGAATTTTACCAGGTCACTGGTTGTCGAAACAATACCACCTGCCCCCAAGGGAATAGACATGTCAGATTCCGGACTCACTTCCCACCTATCATGAAAAACATAGGACCGACATTCATTATTAAGGGGATCAATGGGTCCTCCCAGATAGGTGTTTTCTAAACCAAGCGGTTGCGTAATGTGTTCGGTCAGTAAATCCGCATAAGGTTTGTCAAAAATCTTTTCGAGCATGAAGGTAAGCAGCACATAATTGGAGTTGCTGTAGGCCATCATGCTATCCGGTTCAAAATCACTTCCCGCCTCTGTGATGACCGCCAACAACTCTTCCTGCGACTTTTTCTCGGTATGCCAGTTCTTGAAGGATTCATCATTGGTAAAATTATGTATCCCACTGCGGTGATAAAGCAGGTGCCTGACGGTGGTATTATCTCCATTTTTGATAGTCGGGAAAAAACCGTCAATGCTTTGGTCCAAATCTAACAAACCCTTTTCAACCGCTTTAAAAACCAAAACCGCCGTAAATGTTTTGGAGATGGAACCAATTCGGTACTTCGAATGGGCATCCGCCATTTTTTCCAGCTCCACATCCGCCATGCCAAGCGACCGCGCATAAACAACATCTCCGTTTTTAGAAACGGCGATGCTCCCCATAAACTTGTTGTGCGCTTCCAGCGTATCTAAATAATTATCGAGTGGCGTCCACACCACATCCTGAGCAAAACCGATGGGACCGGACAGTCCAATCACCATTAAAAACACCAAAAAAAGCTTCATCCTGTTGTGAATTAGTGACTAAAGAAAGATAAGGCAAATATCACTTTTTAATAAATTTCATGCAACTAATTAATTCATCCACTTTAATACTGGCGACTACAGAAGTAACAGGTTTGTAAAGATCGCCATAAAAACAGCCCACACACCACATAAAAACACAGACTTTCAGGCATAAAAGTTTGATAATCATTATATTTAGATATAAACTAAAAAAATATCACTATGGTACTCAATCGGCGTGAATTTATAAAGAGAACAGCAGCAACGGCAGCAGGGCTGTCCATTGGAATGATGTCTACCGGCATAGTGGTAAAAAATGGTCTACCCTATCGAAAGCTGGGCAAAACAGGACTGGAGGTTTCTCTTCTTTCTGTTGGAGGACACAATATAGGTAAAAACTTACTCACAGAACAGGAATCCATTGCACTGATTCGCACAGCCATTGATGAAGGAGTGAATTTTCTGGACAATGCCTGGGAATATCATAAAGGCCGAAGTGAGGAGAGAATGGGGAAAGCTTTAATGAATGGGTATCGCGAAAAAGTGATTTTAATGACAAAGCATCATGGTCGGGAGCCGAAGAGGGCCCAACAGCACCTGGAAGATAGTCTGAGAAGATTAAAAACGGATGTGATTGATGTCTGGCAATTCCACGAAATTGATGAAATGAAGGAAGTGGATGAAATTTAATCATCCGGTGTATTGGACTTTGTATTAAAGATGAAGGACCAGGGGAAAATTAAGCATATCGGCTTTACAGGCCACTATCGGCCGGAAATACATTTGGAAATGATTAACCGGGGCTTTGATTGGGAAACTGTTCAAATGCCCATTAATCCAATGGATCATCATTATTTGAGTTTTACCCAAAATGTATTGCCTTTAGCGGTAGAGAAAAACATCGGGATAATCGGCATGAAATCAATGGCTGGCAACGGAGTATTGGTGAATAAAGGGGCCGCCACGGTGGAGGAATGCCTGCGCTTTGCCATGAGCATGCCCATTTCAACCCTTTGTTCTGGCATGGACTCGCTGAAAATGTTAAAAGAAAACATTGAAACGGCCCGACATTTCAAACCTCTTTCGGAGAATGAGATGGCCGATTTGCTCGATCGATCCTACGACTATGCACAAGGCGGTAAAAATGAATGGTACAAATCTTACACGCCTGATCCGGAAGATAATTGGTGATTATTTAACCATATCAATACCAGAACGCCACTATTCGTTTTTTTGCACCTTTTTTTTGCCAGTTGGAATATTCCACGCTGGTGCGGTAAAAAGAAAAGTCAGATGATACAATCAGAGAAATAGTGTAATTTCAATTCCACGCTGGTGCGGTTAAAAATGGAACGCCACCGAGCACGCATGTGGCTGGTACATGATATTTCAATTCCACGCTGGTGCGGTTAAAAGGGTGATAGGGATCCCTCATGCGGTGATCCTCTCCCATTTCAATTCCACGCTGGTGCGGTTAAAAGGCTTTCCCCCAACTTACTTTCAGCCCCTATTGACATTTCAATTCCACTCTGGTGCGGTTAAAAGGTGAACATCGGTTCTATATCCAAAGTCTTTAATGCATTTCAATTCCACTCTGGTGCGGTTAAAAGTGG